>CAMLHP010000053.1 GCA_946479805.1 uncultured Gemmatimonadota bacterium
GGGACCCCAGCAGGCTGTTCCGGGGTGCCGGCGTGGGTGTGGCACTGATTTCGCCCTTGGGGCCCATCGGTGTTGACCTGGCCTACGGATTCGACAAGAAGGACGCCACCGGCCGGCCAGCACCGGGCTGGATGTTTCATATCAAGGTCGGCAACCTGTTCTAGCTGTTTCGGGACGGTTGGCGGGCCGCTACCTCATCACGGAGCTCGTTTCGCATGAAGGTGTCAGTTCTCGGCCGTATCGCGCTGTCGCTGTTCACGCTGGTTCCCCTCCAGGCCGCAGCGCTCGAGTCGCAGGACGCGGCGCCCGCCGCCAGGGTGGCGTTCGTCAACATGCGCCAGGTGATGGATTCGACTCCGGGCTTCTCGGCGGCGGAGAGCACGTTCGTCCAGGAGATGACCGCCTGGCGCGGCGAGTTCCAGCAGCTCCAGAACCGCCTCGACTCGGCCGCGGCGGCCTTCGAGCAGCAGGCCACCATGCTGTCACCCAGCGCCCGCGATGCGCGGCGCACCGAGCTTCAGGCGCAGCAGGACACGCTGCAGTCGAGGCTGGCCCAGCTCAACCAGCGCGCCGCCGACCGCGAGCGGGAGCTGCTGGACCCCATCCAGGCCCGTGCGGTGTCGGTGGTCGAGGCCCAGCGGGTGGCAGGCGGATATTCGATCGTGTTCGATATCAGCTCGCAGGCCAGCAGCATCATCACGGCCGACCGGTCGCTGGACCTGACCTCGCGCGTCATCGCCGCGCTCAGGGCGTCCGGCGGCAGCTGAGCCGGACGCAACCAGATTGCAGGCGGTCGCCGGGCTCCGGCGGCCGCCTGTTCGGCCATCACAGCCCTGCCTTCGGGAGGACCGATGGACATCCAGCAGATCCTGTCGGCACTGCCGCATCGATATCCGTTCCTGCTGGTGGACCGGATCCTGGAAACCGAGGGTGACAGCCGCATCGTCGGACTGAAGAACGTCACCATCAACGAACCGTTCTTCGAGGGTCATTTTCCCGGGCATCCGATCATGCCAGGGGTGCTGATCGTGGAGGCACTGGCCCAGACCGGCGGTGTGCTGCTGCTATCCCGCCTGCCCGACGCCGCCGACAAGGTGGTGTACTTCATGGCCCTGGATGGCGTGCGATTCCGGAAGCCCGTGCTTCCGGGCGACCAGCTGAGGATGGTGGTAGACGTGGTGCAGAATCGTGGGGCCACCGTGAAGCTCCGGGGTGAGGCGTTCGTGGACGGCAAGCTGGCATGCGAGGCGGACATGATGGCTCGGGTGGTGGACCGCTAGCCACGCCCGCTAGATTGCATGCTCTGAAATTGCGAGTGACATGGCTCGACGTGGCAGTACCCATCGCGTAGTTCGCTGGCTCTGGACCAGCCGCAGGCTCGACGCCCGCCTGGCCCGGGTGGCGCTCCTGCCGGCTGCGGGCTTCTGGCGGGCGGCATCTGCCTTGCGCGATGGTGCATATGCGCGTGGCTGGCTGAGGCAGGACACCCTTCCCCTGCCGTCCATCGGCGTCGGCAACCTCACCGTCGGCGCATCCGGCCGCGGGCCTGTCATTGTCTGGATCGCCCGGCATCTCAATGCCCAGGGCCGAGAGCCCGGTATCCTGCTGCGCGGCCACTCCCCCTGGCGAGTGGCCGCGTTCGAGCATGCCGCGCCGGGAGTTCCCGTGCGCGGAACCAGTGATGCCATGCAGGGAGCGGTGCAGCTGGCCAACAGCGGCGCTCGCGCAGTGGTCATGGAGTCACGGTTGCCCGTCCTCGACATCCGCCCCGACCGGATCATCGCGGTGGTGGGCGCCGAGACCTCGGCGGCGGTGCGGTGGTCGCTTCCTGCGGGACCTTGGCGCGAGCGGTGGAGCAGCCTGGAGCAGGTCGATGCGGTGGTGGTGGCGCGCAAGCGTGCGCCGCTGGATGCCGCTCTCGAGCTGGCCGGGCGCCTCAGGCAGCACACCGAGGCGCCCATCGCGGTAGCCCATCTCGGAGTGCGCCACCTGGAAGGCCTGGTGTCGCGCACCGAGCACCCAGCCTCGATGCTGCGGGGCCGGAGGGTTGTGGCGGCATCCGGCAGCGCCGATCCCGGGGCATTCATCGCCCAGATCAAGGCAACCGGTGCTGCGGTGCAGGTGGCCCAGTGGGAGGCGGACGGCGACATGCGCGATCACGACGTGGCATGGCTGGCACACGCCGCCCGCCGGGCCGATCACGTCGTGGTAAGCGAAGCGGACGCAGTCAAGCTGCGCGACCGCTGGCCCAACCGGGTGGCCGAGCCACTCGTTGCCGTGCTCGACCTGACCTGGGAGCGCGATGGCGACGCGGTCATCTCGGCACTCGACCTGCCGACGGCAGTCTAGCGGTCGGCCATCAGGCCGCCCCCGATATTCACCTCTCATCCAACGGTCATGTGCGCTGACGCAGTGCAGTCCCACCGGATCATCCGGCCCGACAAGGACCACTTTCTTTCAGAGGAAAACCCGTTCGAGGCGATGATGTCGCGGTTCGACTTCGCCGCCCAGAAGCTCAATCTCGATCCGGGACTGTACAAGATCCTCCGCCACCCCGAGAAGCAGGTGACGGTCTCGATTCCGGTGATGATGGACTCCGGCGAGATCGAGGTGTATACCGGTCATCGGGTGCTCTACAACACGTCACGCGGACCGGCCAAGGGGGGAATTCGCTTCGACCTTGCCGTGACGCTCGAGGAAGTGACGGCGCTGGCGGCGTGGATGACCTGGAAGTGCGCCGTCGTGAACATTCCCTTCGGCGGCGCAAAGGGGGGAGTGGTCTGCGATCCGTCGACGATGTCGCCCGGTGAGATCGAACGCCTCACCCGCCGCTATACCAGCGGGATCATCGAGACCCTGGGGCCGGACTCCGACGTGCCCGCGCCGGACGTGAATACCAATGAGCGGGTCATGGCGTGGATCATGGATACCTACTCCATGGCCAAGCGGCACACGGTGACTGCGGTAGTCACGGGGAAGCCGATCTCCATGGGCGGATCGCTGGGGCGCCGGGAGGCCACCGGCAGGGGCTGCATGTTCGTGACCCGCGAGGCGCTGAAGCGACTCGACATGCCGATCGAAGGTGCGCGCATCGCGGTGCAGGGATTCGGCAACGTCGGCTCGGTCGCCGCCACGCTGCTGCAAGAGCAGGGCGCCCGGATCGTGGCGGTGAGCGACAAGTCGGGGGGCATTTTCAATGAGCAGGGGCTCGACGTCGCCGAGGTCAGGAAATGGGTGCTCGAGAAGCGCCTGCTGGCAGGATATCCCGGCGCGCAGGCTGTCACCAATGCCGAGCTGCTCACGCTGCCGTGCGAGGTGCTGCTCCCGGCCGCGCTGGAGAACGTGATCACCAGCAAGAACGCCGGCGACATCCAGGCCCGCATCGTGTGCGAGGGAGCCAATGGGCCCACCACCGCCAAGGCCGACGCAATCCTCGAGGAGAAGGGTGTCTTTGTCGTGCCCGACATCCTGGCCAACGCCGGCGGGGTCACCGTCAGCTACTTCGAGTGGGTGCAGGACCGGGGCGGTTACTTCTGGGATGAGGAAACCGTCAATACAAGGCTGGAGAGGATCATGGTGGATTCCTTCGGCCAGGTGGCCGACATGGCGGCGCGTCACGGGGTCACCAACCGGATCGGTGCCTACATGCTGGCTATCGAGCGGGTGGCGGAAGTGCACCGGCTCCGTGGCCTGTATGCCTGATGCGCATCTGCGTGCTCGCCATAGGGCGCCTGCGGACGCACTTCAGGGGCACGTGTGACATCTACACCGGCCGGCTGAAGCGGTACTGCACCTTCGATGAGGTGGAGCTGCGTGAAGCCGGCCGCGCTCCCACCGCGGCACTGGAGCGGGCCGACGAGGCGGCGCGGCTGGAATCGCGGGTACCCTCCGGCGCGTTCCGGGTAGCGCTGGCCCGGGAGGGCACCGCGTGGTCCAGCTCCGAGCTGGCCACCGAACTGGAGCGCTGGCAATTGGCGGCGCGCCCCGTCGCGCTGCTTCTGGGAGGCTCCAACGGGCTCGATCCCTCGCTTATCCGCTCGTCAGGCCAGGTCTGGAGTCTGGGCCCGCTCACGCTGCCCCATGAACTCGCACGGGTGGTCGTCCTGGAACAGCTCTACCGTGCGTGGACCATCCTCCGGGGCGAGCCCTACCACAAGGGGCGTTCTGAGTGAGGCCTGCATGACCGAGTGGTTCGAGGAGTGGTTCAATGAGGCGTACCTCGCGCTCTATCCCCATCGTGACTCCGGTGACGCGGACCGGCTGGTGGGGCTGCTCCGAAGTGCGCTGCCCTGGCGCGAAGGCTGGCGTGTGCTCGATGTCGGCTGCGGGGCGGGGCGCCATGCCCGGGCAATTGAGGAGGCCGGTGCCCGATGTATCGGACTCGACCTGTCGGCCACCCTGCTCCGCAGGGCGCGGCTTGTAACCACGGCACCGCTGGTGCGGGCCGACATGCGGCACCTCCCGATTCAACCCGCCAGCATGGACCTCACCGTCAACCTCTTCACCAGCTTCGGCTACTTCCGCAGCGATGACGAGCACCAGCAGGCGCTCGATGGCATGGCCGCCACGGTTCGGCCCGGAGGCTGGTTCGCCATCGACTTTCTCAACGCAGAACATGTGGCTGCCACGCTGGTGCCCCGCAATACATCCGAATACGACGGCGGCGAGGTCGAGGTGACGCGGAGGCTTGTGGATGACGGACGCTATGTCGAGAAGCGGATCCAGGAGGACCAGGGCCGCTCGTGGCTCGAGCGGGTCCGGTTGTTCTCGGCCGGCGACCTCGAGGCCATGCTGGAGAGAGCCTCGATCGGGGTCCAACTCAGGTTCGGCGACTATGATGGCGGGCCGCCTTCCACCAGCAGTCCGCGGGTGATTCTCGCGGGACAGCGCGCGTGAGCTTCCGGCTTCATCCGACTCCGCTGGCGGCAAGAATGCCGGCGCCTGAACCCCGCGACGGGGGTGTGGGAACCGTAGTCCTCGACTCCCTGGTCGCGGCGCCGGGGACGGAGCGCTTGCGGGAGCGCCTGGCTGATCCGCGCACGCTCGTGGTCACCACCGGGCAGCAGCCCGCGCTCCTGGTGGGCCCTGCCTACACCATTCACAAGGCACTCACCGCTGCAGCGCTCGCCGCCGAACTGGAGGCCCGCTGGGACCGGCCGGTCGTGCCGGTCTTCTGGAATGCAGGCGATGATCACGACTGGGACGAGGCGCGCACTGCCTGGTGGCGCGACGCCCAGGGAAGCGTGGTGGCGGCGAGCCTCGCTGAACGAGACGTTTCGGCGCCGATGCTGCCGCTGTATCGATCTCCCGGCGGACGCGAAATGGACATGGCGGTCGAGGCGTTCCTCCAGTCGATGCCGGCCTCGCCGTGGATGGATGGCCTACGCGACCTCCTTGCCCGCACCCACGGGGCAGGCGTGACGGTGGCGGCCGCCTCCGGCGGCGCGCTGGCCGGGCTGCTGGCACCTATGGGAATCCTGGTGCTGGAAAGCACCCACCCGGCGTTCAAGGCCGCGGCTGCGAACCACCTGCTCGCTGCGCTCGACGCCAGCGAAGTGCTCGAGCACGGTCTTGAGCAGCAGCACGCGTCCCTTTTGGCGTCGGGCAGGAATCCCGGAATCGACATCAGTCCCGGTGCCACACTCGTGATGCTGGAAGGAACCGCGGGCCGAGACCGGCTGGTGCGGCATCGCGCAGGATATCGGTTGCGAAGGTCAGGAGAGACCTTCTCCCGGCAACAGATCGAGCAGATCGCGCGGCGTGAACCGACCAGGCTGTCAGCCAATGTGCTTCTCCGGCCGGTCATCGAGAGCGCCCTGCTGCCGACGGTTGCGTACTGTGCCGGTCCCGGTGAACTCCGCTACCTCCCGCTCGCGGCGCCAGTGTTCGAGCAGCTCGGGCAGCCGCGGCCCGCCGCCGTCCCGCGCTGGTCCGGAGTGGTGGTGGAGGCAGCGGTGCTGCGGGCGATGGAGAAGTTCAACGTAGACCTCAAGACCCTGCTCGACCCGGCAGCTGATGTGCTGGGACGGGCGGCCGCTGATTCCATGCCCACGACCGTCGCCGACTCGTTGCGCCGGTTGCGGTCGGAGCTCGAGCGCGGCCTGGGAGACCTGGCCCAGCACGGCGCGAACGGTGACGAGCCGCTGGGCAGGTCAATAGAAGGCTCCCGGCGCCGCATGGAGTTCGAGCTGGGACGGGTCCAGCGCCGGTACATCAGGTCGCTCAAGCGCCGCCACAGGGACCAGCTCAGGCAGCTGGATCGGGCCCGCACAGCGCTGCTCCCCCTGGACCGCCCGCAGGAACGACTGCTGTCGGTCCTGGACCTGGTGGGCCGCCACGGCGTCCCGCTGCTGGCCGCCGTCCGGGAGTCGGCCAGGGAACACCTGGCCGCCGCCCTTGAAGGCCGTTCGGTTCCCGCGTAGACTCGACCATCATGTGGATCTTCGTCGTCGTCCTGCTGCTGGCGCTGAGCATCCCGCTGCTCGGGATCCTGCTCGATTCGCCCCTTGGCAAGGCGCTCGCCCGCCGGCTCGAAGGCGGCGAACCGGTGCCGGCTGAGCTGGGTCTGCTCACCCGCAAGGTCGAGCTGCTGGAGTCGGAAGTGGACGACCTCACCCGGGCCGTGGAGTCGCTCAAGGAAGACAACGCGTTCCTCCAGCGGCTCATCGAGGACGCGCCTGCGCGGCAACAGCTGCCGCCACGCGCAACCCCCTGACTTCCCGTCGCCCGGCGCTGATGGTGGCGGCTGGAATCTTCTCCAGCCGAATCGTCGGGTTCGTGCGTGGCGCAGCCGTGGCCCACTTCCTCGGCGCTGGAGCCGCGGCCGACTCGTGGCAGGCCGCTTTCCGCATCCCCAACTTCCTGCAGAATCTTTTTGGCGAGGGCGCCCTCTCGGCCTCTTTCATCCCGGTCTATTCCAGCCTGCTGGGGCAGGGCCGGGAACAGGACGCCCGCAGGGTGGCCGGCGCGGTGGCCGCGCTTCTCGCCATCATGGTAGCGACGCTGGTCCTGCTCGGCATCCTGGTCACGCCCTGGCTGATTTCGCTCATCGCGCCCGGGTTTGAGGGCGAGCGGCGTGATCTCGCCATCCGGCTGGTTCGCATCGTGTTCCCCGGCACCGGGCTGCTGGTGCTGTCGGCATGGTGCCTCGGAGTGCTCAACAGCCACGGCCGGTTTTACCTGGCGTACGCATCGCCGGTGGCGTGGAACCTCGTCATTATCGCGGCGCTCCTGCTGGCTGGGAGCCAGCGAAGCGGAAGCTCCGTCGCAGTCATCGCGGCCTGGGGAGCGGTTGCGGGAAGTGCCCTCCAGCTCCTGATCCAGCTTCCGGCAGTATTGCCGCTGGTCAGGGGAATGTCGCTCCGCCCGGGGGTTTCGGAGCCGGGTGTCCGGACCGTGCTCTCGCGATTCGGTCCCGCATTCGTCACGCGGGGCGTGACCCAGATAGGCGCCTACGTAGACACGTTGATCGCGTCCTTTCTGCCTCTGGGCATGCTCGCGAGCCTGGGCTACGCCCAGCTTCTGTCGTACCTGCCAATCAGCCTTTTCGGCATCGCGGTGTCGGCCGCGGAGCTGCCAGCCATGTCCCGCACCACCGGTGATGCCGGCGACCTCACCGACGACATCCGGCTCCAGCTCCGCAGCCGCCTGGCCGCTGGACTCCGTCAACTCGCTTATTTCGTCGTTCCGTCAGCAGTGGCGTTCCTCGCGCTGGGACATGTGCTGGCCGGGGTGCTCTTTCAGAGCGGCCGCTTCACCGAGCGTGACACTATCATCGTGTGGACCATCCTGGGTGGCTCCGCCGTTGGGCTGCTGGCCGCAACGATGGGACGTCTCTTCTCATCCGCCTATTATGCCCTCCGCGACACCCGCACTCCGCTCCGCTACGCGGGAATCCGCGTCGGCTTCAACGTGGCACTGGGGTGGTTTGCCGCGCTGCACCTGCCTCGCCTCCTCGGGCTGGAGCCATCGTGGGGTGGGGCTGGCCTGACCGCAGCGGCCGGAGTGGCGGCGTGGGTCGAGTTCACCCTCCTCAGGCGCGGACTTGCTGGACGAATTGGCGGCGTGGGAGTGCCCGTGACGCTGCTGCTCCGGCTGTGGCTGGCGGCACTGTTGGCCGCGGCGGCAGCCTGGGCCGTGCTGACGTGGGTGCCGGTGCCAGGACCGAGGCCGATCGGCATACTGGCGCTGATGGCCTACGGTGCTACGTACCTTGTCTCCACTCGGGTGCTGGGCGTGAAGGAGGCCCACTCCCTGCTCGGCCGGCTGCGCCGATGAACGACTCGGCTGCAACGCTCGAGCGGAAGCTCGCGACCCTGCCTGACGGTCCCGGCGTCTACCTCTGGAAGGATGACGAGGGAGGAGTGCTGTACGTCGGAAAGGCGAAGCGGCTGTCGTCGCGGGTTCGCAGCTACGTGAACGCAGACCCCGGCGACAGCCCCAAGAACACGCTGCTCCGCCGTCTTATTGCCGACGTCGAGACCATCGTCGTGCCTGACGAAGCCCAGGCGCTGGTCCTCGAGAACAACCTCATCAAGGAGTACCGGCCGCGCTTCAACGCGGTGCTGAAGGACGACAAGAGCTATCCCTCGATAGCCGTCACACTGGGTGAGCCGTTTCCCCGTGTGCTGGTGACCCGGCGGCGCAACATCGCCGGCGCCCGCTACTTCGGTCCCTTCACTGACGTGGGCCAGCTCAGGAAGACCCTGGCCATCATCCGCCGCCTGTACACGGTGCGCAGCTGCCCCGACGACATCCCGCGCGAACGCCGGGAACGACCCTGCCTGGATTACCACATAGGCCGCTGCAAGGCTCCCTGCGTAGGCTGGCAGGCGGAGCCCGACTACCGTGCCATGATAGGCGACGTGCTCGAGTTCCTCGAGGGCCGCACCGGCGACGTTCGGGAGTTGGTGCGCGACGCCATGCTGCAGGCGTCTGGGCGAGAGGACTTCGAGCGCGCCCGCGAGATGCGTGATGCGCTCAAGTGGCTCGAGCGGCTCGAGGCACCGAGTGCAGTGGAGGTGATAGGCACGGGGGACGCCGACGTGATCGGCTTTGTGCGCGACGGGGACGACGGAGTCGGAGTGCTGCTGCGCGTGCGAGACGGCCGGGTGGTCGGCAGGGAACACCGCTTCTTCGAAGGCATCGAGGACACCGGCGATGGCACGGTGCTGTCCAGCTTCATGGTCCAGTTCTATACCCTGCTCGAGGACAGGTCCAGGCGGCTGGTGGTGCCGTTCCCGCCAGAGGACTGGGACGCGCTGCGCCAGGTGCTGCCGGACACCACGTGGACCATCCCCCAGCGCGGCACACTCGCCCGGTGGCTGCAACTGGCGGACCAGAACGCACGCCACCTCATGGAATCGCTGAGGATCGAGAGCTTCGAGACCGAGGAGCGGGCCGAGGATCCGGTGTACGCCCTGGGCCGCGACCTGGGCATGACCTCGGTGCCACGCAGCTTCATCTGCGTGGACATCTCCCACAACCAGGGCCGCGACATGGTGGGCTCGCTGGTCTGGTTCGAGGCTGGCCGCCCCCGGAAGAGCGAGTACCGCCGGTACCGCATCAAGGGCCTGGCAGAGCAGGATGACTTCGCCGCCATTCATGAGGTGCTGACACGCTTTCTGACCCGGCGGCGCGAGGAGGGAACCAGGCTGCCGGACCTCATAGTGGTTGATGGCGGCAAGGGCCAGCTCAACGCGGCGATGGACGCCATGCAGTCGCTCGGCATGGGCGACATTCCGCTGGCCAGCCTCGCCAAGCGTGACGAGGAGGTGTTCGTGCCCGGACGCAGCGACCCACTCCGGCTGAGCCGACGCTCTCCCTCACTCAGGCTGTTGCAGCGAGCGCGCGACGAAGCCCACCGATTCGGGGTCAGCTACAGCAGGAAGCGCCGTACCGCCCGCACCATCACGTCCGAACTGCTGGCCATTCCAGGTGTCGGGCCCAACCGCCGCCGTGCCTTGCTGGAGCGGTTCGGCAGCCTGGCCGGAGTGCGAAGCGCGACGCCCAGGGAGATCGCCGCCGTGCCCGGGTTCTCCACCGCGCTGGCGGAGCGGATTCTCGAGCACCTGAAGGAGCATTGATGGACTGGACGCTCGCCTGTCTTGCCTGCGGCGCTACGTCGGCAGCCGACGGAATGCCCACTGTCTGCCGCTGCGGTGAGCCGTGGGTAGTGGAGTACCAATCACGGGTGCCCGGCCTGCTGGACCGGGCCGAGCTCCGGCGGCACTCCGGCATGTGGCGCTTTCAGCCGTTCCTGCCGCTGATGCCGGAGGAATCTCCTGTCACGCTGGGTGAGGGCGACACCCCGCTCCTGGAGCTGCAGCGCACCGGGGAGAGGCTGGGCGCGCCGCAACTCCTGCTGAAGGACGAATCGGTCAATCCGACCGGCAGCTTCAAGTCGCGCGGTCTCTCCGCTGCCATTACCCGGGCAGCCGCGGCCGGCGCCACCGGCTTCGTCCTCCCTACGGCCGGCAACGCCGGAGTTGCAGCATCCGCGTATGGCGCACGCGCTGGCCTCCCGGTGCAGGTGTTCGCCCCTGCATGGACCCCCGCACGGCTGGTGGAGCAGATGCGACGCTTCGGCGCCAGCGTCACGCTGCTCGACGGCCACATAGGTGTCTGCGGCGGCGCGGCGCGCGAGTGGGCAGCCGAGCGGGGCTGGAACGACCTATCCACCCTGCGCGAGCCATATCGCATAGAGGGCAAGAAGACCCTGGGGCTCGAGATCGCCATGCAGCTGGGGTGGAGCCTGCCGTCTGCGGTGATTTATCCCGCTGGGGGCGGGACCGGCCTCATAGGCATGTGGCGTGCCTTCACCCAGCTGAGGGAACTCGGCTGGGTGAGCGATGAGATGCCCAGGCTGTTCGCGGTGCAGAGCGAAGGCTGCGCGCCGGTGGTGCGCGCTTGGGAAGGGGGAGCTGAAGCGGTCAGCGCATGGCCCGATCCTGACACCTCCGCCTTCGGGCTCCGGGTTCCAGGTCCGCTCGGCGGACGGCTCATGCTGAGGGCAATTCGCGAGTCACTGGGAGGCGCGGCCGCCGTGAGCGACGCCGAGATGGTCACCATGGCGGAGCGCGTCACGCGCGAGGAAGGAGTGGACCTGTCGCCGGAGGGCGGCGCGACCCTCGCAGCGGCCAGCCACCTGCTGGCGGATGGCACGCTCACCGCCGGCGACAGGATCGTGACGTTCAACACTGGAGCCGGCTGGCTCTACCGATCCGCGTGATTTGCCCAGCGCGTTTTCGGCGGCCATCTTTCCGTCTGTGACGAGCCCTTCCCGCATCGCCATCATCGATCCCGCTGCCGGCATCAGCGGAGACATGCTCCTGGGCGCCCTCCTGGCGCTGGGCGCGCCGGAGGCATGGCTGCGCGAACTTCCGCTGCGCCTGGGATACCAGGGAGTCACGATCGACATTGCTCGAGTGGATCGCAGCGGGCTCTCGGCCACCAAGGTCACGGTCCGGTTGCCCGATGGATCGCACGAGGGCCCGTCGCAGCCTCACGGACATGCCCATGCACACACCCACGCGCAAGCCATGGCGCACGAGCACGCGCACGATCATCGGCACGGCCGAAGCGAGCCGGGCGCAGTTCACCCCCATCACCACGTACCTGAGCTGATAGCCCGGATCGAGCGTGCACCGCTCTCCTCCTGGGTGCGCGAGCGCGCCGTGACCGCGTTCCGGCTACTGGCCGAGGCGGAAGGGCGAGTGCACGGGGTGCCGCCGGACGAGGTGGCGCTGCACGAGGTGGGCGCCATCGATGCCGTCGTGGATATCGTCGGAGCCATTGAGGGATTCGAGCAGCTGGGCGTCAGCCGGATCTTCTCCCGGGCGGTGGCGCTGGGCAGCGGCTGGGTGAACGCGGCCCACGGAGCCATGCCTGTGCCGGCGCCCGCGACCGCGCTGCTTTTGGAGGGACTTGAGGTCGCCACGTCCGGGCCGGCATCGGGCGAGGCCACGACGCCGACTGGCGCGGTGCTGCTGCGGATCCTGTCGGAGGGCCCGCCTCCTGCGCGCTGGCGCGCCACAACGACCGGATGGGGAGCCGGGGAGCGTGACCCGGCTGCCTATGCCAATGCGCTGCGCATTACATTGGCGGAGCCGGTGGCTGAAGCGGGCGAGATTGTGGTACTGGCCACAGACATCGACGACATGAACCCCGAGTTTCTGGAACCGCTGCGGGCTGCGTTGTACGAGGCCGGGGCGGTGGATGTCCAGGTCTGGGCCACGCAGGGGAAGAAGGGGCGCATGGGCTTTCGGGTGGAAGCCCTGGCGCCCCCGCCTCTGGCGGAAGCCGTCACCACAGCGTTTTTTCGGGAGAGCACCACTATCGGCGTGCGGCGGATCATGGCCGAGCGTGCTGTGCTTCCGCGCCGACTGGGCCATGTCCCGGCAGAGGACGGCAGTAGCGTGCGGGTAAAGTATTCTGAAGCTCCAAACGGCTTGAGGTCAAAGCCTGAACTTGATGATATACAAGCACTTGCGA
>CAMLHP010000054.1 GCA_946479805.1 uncultured Gemmatimonadota bacterium
GGACCCCGCGGTGTGCTGGCGGCGTTCGCGAGGAAGGGTTACTAGACGGACAGACGGACAGACGGACAGACGGACAGACGGACAGACGGACAGACGGACAGACGGGCAGACAGACGGACCGCTTATCCGCCTGTTGCCCCCTTGCCCGGAAGTGGCGATTGTGATTATTTTCACAAGCTTACTCCGGACCGTTCGACCCTGACCCCAGGCAGGCAACCAGATCCATGGCCACTGATACTGTTCTGCGCCCCGGTGAATTGAAGGACATCCTGCTGCGCGAGATCCAGAACGCCGATCTCGCAGGCGTCGATGTTTCCGAAGTCGGCACCGTGCTGGAGGTGCGCGATGGAATCGCGCGCGTTTACGGCCTGACCTCGGCGACCGCGGGCGAGATGCTCGAGTTCACCGCCCAGGAGACCGGCGAGACGGTCACTGGCCTGGTGCTGAACCTCGAGGAGGACAACGTCGGCGCCGCCATCATGGGCGACTTCCTCAAGCTCAAGGAAGGCGACGAAGTCCGTCGCAGCGGGCGCCTGCTGGAAGTTCCGTCGGGCAAGGCCATGCTGGGCCGGGTGGTGGACGCGCTGGGCCGTCCCATCGACGGGCTCGGTCCCATTGACACCGACATCCGCCGTCCGGTGGAAGTCATCGCGCCGGGCATCATCGTGCGCCAGCCGGTGAAGGAGCCGCTCCAGACCGGCATCAAGGCCATCGACGCCATGATCCCGATCGGGCGCGGCCAGCGCGAGCTGATCATCGGCGACCGCGGCACCGGCAAGACCGCCATCGCGATCGACACGATCCTCAACCAGAAGGGCACCGGCGTCATCTGCGTGTACGTAGCCATCGGGCAGAAGAAGTCGACTGTGGCCACGGTCGTCGAGCGGCTCCGCCAGGCAGGTGCACTGGAGTACACCATCGTCGTCGCGGCCGCGGCGTCGGACCCGGCGCCGCTGCAGTTCATCGCGCCCTACGCTGGCTGCGCCATGGCCGAGTACTTCATGTACGAGGAAGGCGCGGCCACGCTCTGCGTGTATGACGACCTCTCCAAGCAGGCCGCCGCATACCGCCAGATGTCGCTGATCCTCAGGCGTCCTCCCGGCCGCGAGGCATATCCCGGCGACGTGTTCTACCTCCACAGCCGCCTGCTGGAGCGCGCGGCCAAGATCTCCGAGAGCACCGACGCCATCAAGCAGGACCCGCGCATCAAGAAGCCGGGCGGCTCGCTCACCGCGCTGCCGATCATCGAGACCCAGGCAGGCGACGTCTCGGCCTACATCCCGACCAACGTCATCTCGATCACCGATGGCCAGATCTTCCTGACCACCGACCTGTTCTACTCCAACGTGCGGCCGGCGGTCGATGCCGGCATCTCGGTGAGCCGCGTGGGCGGCAACGCCCAGATCAAGGCGATGAAGCAGGTGGCCGGCCCGCTCCGGCTTTCGCTGGCCCAGTTCCGGGAGCTGGAGGCATTCGCCCAGTTCGGTTCCGACCTCGACGCCGCCACCCAGCGCCAGCTGGCGCGGGGCGCGCGCCTGGTGGAGGTGCTCAAGCAGCCCCAGTACCAGCCCGTGCCGGTGGAGCAGCAGGTAGCCATCATCTACGCCGTCACCAACGGGTACCTCGACGACGTGGACGTGAAGCACATCCGCCAGTGGGAGCGCGATTTCCTCCGCTTCCTCGAGGCCAACCGGCCGGCCGTGCTCGAGGGCATCCGCACCAGGAAGGCGCTGGACGAGGCGCTGACCGGCGAGCTCAAGTCGGCGATCGACACCTTCAAGCCGCAGTTCGTCGGCGAATAATGGCGAAGTCCACCGCGCTGAAGGGCCGGATCCGCTCGGTCCAGAACACCCGGAAGATCACCAAGACGATGGAGCTGGTGGCCACGTCGAAGCTGAAGCGTGCCCAGGACCGGGTGGTCGCAGCGCGGCCATACGCCCAGGCCCTGACCGAGGTAATTGCGGACCTGGTGACGCCCGAACTGGCGGAGGCCTTCCCGCTGTTGCGCGCGCCCGAGCCCCCGTCCAGGGGCGGGCCGGCGCGGGCGGCGGTGATCCTGCTGACGTCCAATCGAGGTCTGGCAGGCGGCTTCAATGCCAACCTGATCAAGGAAGCTCGCCGGCGCATCGCCGAGCTCGAGAAGGACGGCTACAGGCCCGAGCTCCACGCCATCGGCCGCAAGGGTGCCGGCTTCTTCCGCTACCTCGGCTGGAAGCCGGTGACGGAGCGGAGCGACATCGGCGACAAGCCGCTGCCGGAGCATGCGGGCGAGATCGTGGCGCCTCTCATCGAGTCCTACGAGGCGGGCGAGCTGGCCAGCGTGGACCTGGTCCATGCCCGCTTCGAGAGCGCCATCGCCACGCCGCCAGCCACGGTGCGGGTTCTGCCGGTGCCGCGGCCAGAGGCGGGTGCCTCGCGGCCCGATTACCTGCTGGAGCCCGATGCCGAGTCGCTCCTGGTCAAGCTGCTCCCGCTCTACGTGCGCAACGTGGTGTACCGGGGGCTGGTGGAGACCGCAGCCGGCGAGCATGGCGCCCGCCGGACCGCCATGAAGAATGCGACTGACAACGCGGGCGAGATCCTCGAGTCGCTCAAGCGGACCTACAACCGGCAGCGGCAGGCGGCGATCACCCAGGAGATCGCGGAAATAGTGGGCGGGGCGGCGGCACTGGAGTAGGCGGTAGGGCGGTAGGGCGGTAGGTCTGGGGGATGGACTCTAACGGGATTGGACATGGCAACGGCAACAGCGACGCACAACATCGGCAAGGTGATCCAGGTCATCGGCCCGGTGCTCGACATCGAGTTCGAGCCGGAGCACCTGCCGGAGATCTACAACGCGGTCGAGATCCGTACCGGCGATCTCCACGTCACCGCCGAGGTGCAGCAGCACATCGGGCAGAACCAGGTCCGCGCGGTGGCGATGAGCAGCACCGACGGACTGATGCGGGGCGTCGACGTCATCGACACTGGCGGCCCCATCACGGTGCCAGTGGGCAATGCGCCGCTGGGCCGGATCCTGAATGTGCTGGGCCAGCCGGTTGACGGCGGGGACGCCATTCCCGCCGACGTCGAGCGCTGGCCCATTCACCGGCCCACCCCGCCGTTCGTGGACCTCGAGCCCAAGACCGAGATCTTCGAGACCGGCATCAAGGTCATCGACCTGATCGCGCCGTTCGTGAAGGGCGGCAAGATCGGCCTCTTCGGCGGCGCCGGCGTGGGCAAGACGGTCGTCATCCAGGAGCTGATCAACAACGTGCAGAAGGGCCATGGTGGCCGGTCGGTGTTCTGCGGCGTGGGTGAACGGACCCGTGAGGGCAACGACCTCTACCTCGAGTTCCAGGAAGCCGGCATCCTCGACTCGGTGGCGCTGATCTACGGCCAGATGAACGAGCCACCGGGTGCGCGCCTCCGGGTGGGCCTGAGCGGACTCACCGTGGCGGAGTACTTCCGCGACGTCGAGGGGCAGGACGTGCTGCTCTTCATCGACAACATCTTCCGCTTCACCCAGGCCGGTTCCGAGGTCTCGGCGCTGCTGGGACGGATGCCGAGCGCGGTGGGATACCAGCCCACGCTGGCCACCGAGATGGGCGACCTCCAGGAGCGGATCACGTCGACCAAGAAGGGCTCGATCACGTCGGTGCAGGCCATCTACGTGCCGGCCGACGACCTGACCGACCCGGCGCCGGCCACCGCCTTTGCCCACCTCGACGCCACGGTGGTGCTCTCGCGTGCGATCTCGGAATTGGGTATCTATCCGGCCGTGGATCCGCTCGACAGCTCGAGCCGGATCCTCGACCCGCAGTTCATCGGCGAGCGCCACTACAACGTGGCGATCGGGGTCCAGCGGACGCTGCAGCGGTACAAGGCGCTGCAGGACATCATCGCGATCCTGGGCATGGACGAGCTGTCGGAGGAGGACAAGCTGGTGGTGGCGCGGGCGCGGCGGGTGCAGCGCTTCCTGTCGCAGCCGTTCCACGTGGCGGAGCAGTTCACCGGGTTCCCCGGCAAGTACGTCAAGCTCGAGGATACCATCGCGAGCTTCGAGCGGGTGCTGTCAGGTGAGTTCGACGAGCTGCCCGAGCAGGCGTTCTACATGGTGGGTTCGATCGATGAAGCGGTTGAAAAGGCGAAGAAGCTGGCGAGCGCCTGATGCACGTGACGGTCATCTCGCCTGAAACGGCAATATTCGACGGGCCGGCGGACGCGGTAGTGGTCCCCGCCCATGACGGCGAGGTCGGCATCCTGCCGAACCACGCCCCTTTCATGACGCTCCTCGGCGAAGGCACCCTGGTGGTCCGGCAGGACGGCGGCGCCCGTCGGTTTGCGGTGCGCGGCGGCTTCCTGCAGGTAGTGGACAACCAGGTGAGGGTAGTCGCGGAGCAAGTCCAGGGAGACGGGAACCATGCGTAAACTGATCGTTGGTTTCACGGCGGCGGCAACGCTGGCGCTCGCCGCACCTCTGGCGGCCCAGGAGACCGGCACGCCGGTATTCAAGTCGCCATACCGCACCTTCACCACCAGCGAGATCGGCGCGAGCTTCTCCGATGGCGAAGGCTACGAGTGGGCCCTCGAGGGCTTCTACGGCTACGGCCGCGGCCCGTGGGACGTGGGTCTTCGCGCCGGATACATGGACGCCGGCGACGGCGTGTTCCTCCTGGGTGCTGACGCCCGGACCCGGGTGGTCAACAGCAGCGAGAGCTTCCCGCTCGATGGCGCGCTTACCCTGGGCGTCGGTACCGCCATCAACGGCGGCACCACGCTGTTCCTCCCGGTCGGACTTTCACTGGGGCGGCGGGTGCTGCTTGAGGGAAGCGAGACCAGCTTCGTGCCCTACGTCCATCCGGTGATGACGCCGGTGCTTTGGGAGGGCGAGGATGAGATCCAGTTCACCCTCGGCATCGGTGTGGACATCAAGTTCACCCGCAACCTGGACGTCCGGGTGGCGGGCGCGCTGGGCGACCGCGACGGCGTATCGATCGGGTTCGCCATCATCCGCTAGTTGCACGCTGCGTGCACTCGACGCGCCCGGCTTTCGAGCCGGGCGCGTTGCATTTCCAGCCGCTTGCAGGTTTGCGACCGGGTACTTTGCCGGGCTACATTCCCGCGCGCGATGCCACTGGTGGCGCCGCCGTTACACAGGGGTGCAAATGAATCGCATGATTGCGGGTGCCGCCGTCGCGGCGCTGATGATTGCTGGAGCTTCACCGGCCAAGGCGCAGGTGTCGGGCCTCCCGGTCACCAACAGCGGGCTTCCCACCGGGATCGGCCTGGCCCTCGATGCCGGCTTCGCCAACGACGCCGCAGGCGGCGGATGGGCTGTCGGGGCCACCGGCAAGCTTGGCTTCAGCCGCCTGGGCATCACGGCCGCCGTATCCCGCGTCGCACCCGATGTGGGCGATGAGTTCTTCTCGGCCGGCGCCACCGCCAACATGCAGGTCTTCGGTGGCCCACTGATTCCGCTCAGCGTCACCCTGCAGGGCGGCGCCGGGTACAGCGCGCCCGAGTTCTCCTGCATCCCGCCCGGAAGCTGCGATGTCAGCGTGTGGCGCTTCCCGGTGGGTGTGGGCCTGGCCTTCACCATCCCCAATCCGGCCATGGCCATAAAGCCGTGGATCGCACCGAGGGTGGACATAACGCGGTCCAGCCTTGATGGCACGACCGAGACTGAAACCGAGTTCGCCGTGAGCGCGGGAGTCGAGCTCAACTTCATCACCGGGCTGGGGCTCCACGCCGCCTACGACTGGGCCAACGCCGATGGGGACAAGCCTGGAATCCTCGCGGCCGGACTCCACTACACCTTTCGGGTACCGGGACTTTGATCTCCACCACCCTGCGGCGCACTCTCGCCGCTGCTGCGGTCCTGCTGTCGGTCACGGCCTGCGCCCAGACCTTCGATGCCACAACCCTCGGGGTGCCGGCCTCTCTCGCCAGTGATGCGGCCCAGCAGCCAACTGGCGAGGCATTCTCGGTAACCACCCACTCGGTCCACGGCTTCTGGGGACTGATGAAGTTCCGCTCGCCATCGGTGGAACGGGCGCTGGCCGGTCAGCTGCTCGGTGGGCAGGCCATCAGCAACGTGCGGATCAAGGTGCGGAGCAGTGTCTCCGACGTGATCTTCACTATCCTGACCGCCGGGCTGGTCGTGCCGAGATCGGTTACGGTCGAGGGCGTCGTCACCGGCCCCTGATACCGTGGCGCCGATCCGCCAGGACTACTGGCGCCTCTCCCGCGCTCCGCGCTACAGCCTCCTCTTCGCGCTGCCGCTGCTCGTGCTCTACGAGGCGGCAGCCTTTGCATTGTCGGGGGACGCCATTGCCGGCGTCCGGAACGGCGCCGACGTCCTCCTCAAGAGCCTCTTCCTGACGCTGGGCGGGCACCGCGGCCTGCTGGTCTTCGACCTGATGCTGCTTGCCATCGGCGCCACCCTGGTCTTCCGCGATCTCCGGCGCAACCGCGGTGGGCTCAAGCCGGGGGTATTTCTCGGCATGAGCGCCGAGGCGGTAGTGGGCGGGCTGGTGTTCGGCGTGGTGGCGGGCACGCTCACCGCGCTGCTACTGGGCCAGGCCACGCTCCTGGCGCAGGGGGTGATGCTGGCCCAGGGTGCCGGCATGAAGCTCGACCTGCCCACCAGGCTGGTGGTGTCGCTGGGCGCGGGGATCTACGAGGAGCTGCTCTTCCGGGTGGTGCTGGTGGGTTCTCTGGCCTGGGCCGGAAGGAAGCTGCTGGGGTGGTCGCCCACCGCCAGCGGCATCAGCGCCGCCGTCATCGGCGCCCTGATCTTCTCGGCGTTCCACTACATCGGCCCCTACGGCGACCCCTTCCAGACCGGCAGTTTCGTCTTTCGCGCGGTGGCGGGACTGCTATTCAGTGGGATGTACCTCTTGAGAGGGCTTGGCGTGACGGCATGGACCCATGCATTGTATGACGTGTTCCTGAATCTCAGCCAGTGAGAAGTGACAAGTGATCGGTGATCGGGTGCACCCCTTTCACTGACACCCATCACTTTTCACTTCTGACCTGCACGATTGAATCCAGAATGCCGCGGAAGACCGTGATCGGCTGCGCTCCCACCAGCAGTCCCCCCTCGATGTAGAACGAAGGCGTGGCGTTGGCGCCGGAGCGGGCAGAGCCCTCGGCCTCGAACGCCACCGCGTCCCGGATGTCGGGATCCCTGAGGCACGTCACCGTTTCGGCCTGGTCCATTCCGGTCTCGGCCGCAAGCTCCAGCAGCCGCGGCGCGGGGTCTTCGAGCCGGGCCCAGGTCGACTGGGACTCGAACAGCAGGTGGTGCAGCTCCCAGAACTTGCCCTGGCGCGCGGCGCAGAGGCCGAGTTCGGCAGTTGGAACCGCATTGGGGTGCAGTTCGGTTATCGGGAAATTGATGAAGACGTACCGCACCTTGCCGGTCCTCACATACTCGGCCTCCAGCAGCGGCAGCGTCTCGAGCGCGTGGCGCCGGCAGAAGGGGCACTGGAAGTCCGACATCTCGTATATCGTGACCGGCGCCGAGTCCGATCCCATGCTTCGGGCCGCGCGCGACGCCACGCCATCGGTGTCGGCCACAGTGACTGCGCCGGGCGGCGCCTCGGGCGGCTCAGGAGTGCCGCTGCTTCCCGCACAGGCAAAGGCAAGCAGCATGGGGAGAAGGGCCGGCGACGGCCGTCGAAGATGGATGCTCATCAGTAGCGGCCCCGCCTCACGGCATTGGCAGGAGTCAGCGCGATGCTGTCTCCATCGGCCGCCACGCTCCAGTACCAGACCGAGTTGGGGTCGCTGATGTTCCAGGCAGTTGCGGTCAGTCGCCACTGCTCCGTGGATGGCGGTATCCGGAGCAGCGCCACGCCCTCGCTGTCGGTGGTGTCGGTGACCACCGCACGCCCGCGGCCCTCGGTCAGCGCCTCGGCCAGCGTGTCGAAGCCCCGGTACGTGCTATTTTCCCATTCACGTACTTCAGCCCGGAGCGAGTCGATGGCAGGGTCCAGTTCGTCCCGTGCCCTCTGGAGAGCCTCCCGGGCGGCCTGGTAGCGCTGTTCGACCTGGTCATGCGCCGCTTTGGACATCGTACCGGCCGCCAGCGAGTCCCCCGCCGCGGCGCGGGCGCGGCCCGCCCTGAAGTACTCCAGGAATGGTTCGCGGTACCGGGCGAACAGGCTGTCGAGTACCGCCGTGCCCGGGCGGCTGCTTCCGGCTCGTGCTTCCATGGTGCGCACCAGGCTGTCGCGGTCAAACGGCAGCGCGGTCACGGCGATGCCGCTGACAGGGGTCAGCCTGCCGTCGAGATCCGGAAGTTCGACCGTGACGGTTACTTGACGCGCTCCACCACCACAGGCCGCGAGCGCCAGCAGGACGATCATCAATGAGATTCGGTTCACGCGCGAAAGCTATCGGCCTTACGGGCCTGCTACAACTTGGGCTGCTGATGCCGCTCGCGGCGCAGCAGTCGGCGGACAGCTATGTGCCAACCGCCCCCACCGGGCGGGTGAGCGACTTCGCCAATGTCATCGACGCCGCCGACGAGGCTCGCATGACCTCGCTGGTGGAGCGGCTGCTTTCCGCCACTGGCGCCGAGATCGCCGTGGTCACCCTCCCGACGGTGGGGGACAACGAGGCCGCGGACGTGGCACTCAGGATCGGCCGTTCCTGGGGCGTGGGGCTGGCCGGCGAGGTGGGTGACAGCCTGCGCAACCGGGGCCTGGTGCTGCTGCTGGTGCCCCGGCAGGAGGGGAGGCCGGGCTCGGGCCAGATCCGGATCGAGGTTGGCGACGGGCTCGAGGGAGTGGTTACCGATGCCCTCGCCGGCACCATCCAGCGGCGGGTCATGACCCCGCTCCTCGCCAGCGGTGATTACAGCGCCGGGATGCTGGCCGGGACCGAGGCTCTGGTGACCGAAATCGCCCGCGGATTCGGGGTCACCGACTCGGCCCTGGCCAATGCCCGCCCGGTTTCCCGCGAGCCTGGCGGGAATTCGGGCTGGGGCCAGTTGATGCCCCTGATCCTCTTTTTCATCATCTTCTTCATCCTGCCCAGGATCTTGAACCGGGGCCGCCGCGGGGGGAGGCGCCGTGGGCCCCGGATATATTGGGGCGGGCCCTGGACCGGCGGTGGGGGTGGCGGAGGCAGCTGGGGCGGCGGCTGGGGTGGTGGTGGCGGGTTTGGCGGTTTTGGCGGTGGCGGCGGGTTCAGCGGCGGTGGCGCGGGAGGGCGCTTCTGATGGATGCCAGGATTTCGGCGGCCGTCGAGCCGCTCCTGCGGGAGGCGGACCGGGTGCTGAAGGATGGCTACTCGGCCGTGCTCTATGGCTCAGCCGCCCGGGGGGACTACTACGAGCGCACCTCCGACATCAACCTGCTGCTCCTGCTGCCGGATGCCAGCCCTGCCACCCTGAGGGCCCTGGGGCCAGCGTTCAAGGCCTGGCGGGAGAGGGTGGCGGTACCCCCGCTGGTGATGACCCGGGACGAGTGGTCCCACGCTGCCGATGTGTTCCCGCTGGAGCTGACCGACATACGGGCCGCCTACAGGATGCTGCGGGGGCCGGATCCGGTGGCAGGGCCGCCGGTGGACCGCGCCGGCTTGCGCCACGCGCTCGAGAGCGAGCTCCGCGGCAAGCTGCTCCGGCTCCGGCAGGGATTTGCCCTGCTGGACGGCGAGCCGAAGCTGCTGGGCGCCCTGGCCACCCACACCTTGCCCACCTTGCTGGTGCTGTATCGGGCCCTGCTCGAGCTGCACCGAAGGCAGGTGGTGCCGCCGTCGGATGCCGAGCGCGTGATACGCGAAGTGGCGCTGCTGGTAGTGGCGCCGCCCGAAGGTTCGCTCGCGGTCGTGCGGCACCGCTCCGAGCCCGAATGGGCCTGTGCGGCCGACCAGTTCGAGCAGTACCTGTCCATGGTGGAGCGGGCCGCGCACCACGTGGATCACTTTCAATCCGGAGATTCGTGAATGAAGCGGGTCAAGCCCCTGTACGCGTCGCTGCTACTCGTGGCGCTCGCCACCAGCGGCTGCGGGTACAACACCATGCAGACCATGGACGAACGGGTCAACAAGGCCCAGGGCGACATCCAGGCGCAGCTCCAGCGCCGCAGTGATCTGATTCCCAATCTGGTGGAAACGGTGAAGGGGATCACCCAGCAGGAAGACACGGTGTTCATTTCCATCGCCAATGCCCGTGCCCGCCTGTCGGGTGCGGTTCAGGCCGGCGATGTGGGCGAGATGTCCGCCGCCAACGGGCAGCTCTCGGCCGGCCTCGGGCGCCTGCTGGCCATCGCCGAGAATTATCCCGAGCTCCGTTCCAGCGAGAACTTCATGACGTTGCAGACCCAGCTGGAAGGGACCGAGAACCGGATCAGCGTCGCCCGCCAGGACTACAACGACGCGGTCAACCAGTTCAACGGCTTCATTCGCCGCTTCCCCTACAACATCACCGCCAAGGTGTTCGGAATGGGAACGCCGAGGGAGTACTTTGAAGCCGAAGAGGGCGCGACGGCGGTGCCGGCGGTGGAGTTCTAGGAAGTATGTGAGTCTTGGGCAGTATGGGAGTGTTGGGCAGTGTGGCATACAGAAGAGCCTCCGGACGCGATGCGCACCGGAGGCTCTTTCACGCCCGATACTGCCCAGGACTTCCACACTTCCACACTGGCTCGTTAGTCCGTCACTACCTCAGGCAAGACGTACCGCAAGGGGTCCACCGGCCGCCCGTTGACATGCACCTCGTAGTGGAGGTGCGGGCCGGTGGCGAGGCCGGTGGAGCCTACCAGTGCTATCTGCTCCCCACGCTCGACTTTCTCGCCCCGGCGCACCAGCAGCTTTGACGCGTGGGCGAACTTGGTCTCGATGCCGTAGCCGTGGTCTATCGTCACGGCGTTGCCGTACCCGGCTTCCCAGCCGGCCTTGACCACCGTGCCAGCCGCGGGTGACTCGATGGGCGTGCCCACCGGAGCGGTGACATCGATTCCCTCGTGCGGCCGGGCCACGCCCAGAACGGGATGGTAGCGTGCGCGGGAGAAGTTGCTGGTGAGCCAGCCCTGGGTGGGCATGAAGGACGGCATCGCCGCCAGCCGCTCGCGGTGGTTCTCCAGGCTGTCGGCCGCCTCGGTGAACGAAACTGCCAGCAGGTTGGCGCGGCGCAGCATGGCATTGATGTCCACCCGGATCTCGTCAGCCCGACGTGATAGCTCGCTCCCGCTCGCGTCCTCGCTGGCCTGGCCGGCGGGACCGCCGATGCCGGCTTCACGAACTTCGTCTGGAATAGGGTCGAGATTGGCGAGGAGGCGGATCTGCTGGTCGCGGGTGGCGAGGGCTCCGAGGGTGTCGCTGAGATGGTGCAACCTGCCGTGGAGCTCTCCCAGCTGGGCCGCCAGCTGCTCGTTCTCGGCCACAAGCCGCTCGCTGCGATCCAGGTCGATCGACTGGGACAGGCTCGCGTACCCGAAAAGCAGGGCGGTGCCGACCAGGACGGTCGCCACGGACGCCACAATCTTGAGCAGGGAGTAGGAGACCTCGATGATTTTCGAGGGCTCGGAATCGTGCGGGACCAGCACGACTGTCCAGCGGCGCTTTCTTGCCATCCACAACTCGCTTCTCTGGGGCGATTACCTCATCCTGCCTGCCCAACCTCCCCAGAGAAAACCGGGACGGCGGGATTTTCCGGCAGGGAAGATGGCTTCCGGTACCGGGTATGTCAAGAAGCAGGCCCTCAAGTCAAGTGCTTGGAGAACAACGTCTTACAAAGTCAATATGCAGGGCCTTGCAGGAAATTGGTGTGGCGAATCGCTAGGACACGGTCTCAGGCTTGGGGAAGAGAATTGGGGGAACCGACGTGCGGGAGCCGGCAACAGGCGGTTTCGACAGCGTATCCCATGCTGCCTCGGACGCGTTGCCCTGGGCACCTGTCGCCTCAAAAAGGCGTTGCGCCGTCCGCGGCAGGAATGGACTCGTCAGGATCGCCAGCCGATAGAGGCAGCGAGCCAGCGCTCCCAGCACATCGTCCAGTTCTGCATCACGCCCCGCCTTGGCCAGTGACCACGGTGCCCCCTGCTGCACAAACAGGTTTGCCGCCGTCACCAGTTCCCACGCGGCGTCCGCACCGGCCCTCAGGTCCAGTCGGTCCATCGCAGCGGAATAGCGCTCGATCGCTTCCAGCCCCTGCGCGTCGAGATGGGTGGGGCCGCCTTCCGGTACCACGCCATCCCGGTACTTGGCCAGCATGGCCAGGGATCGGGCGGCGAGGTTGCCGAGGCCGTCCGCTAGTTCGGCGGTGTAGCGCTCCTCGTAGCGTTCCCAGCTGAAGTTGCCGTCGCTGTCCCACGGCACTTCACGCAGCAGGAAATACCGGAACGCATCGGCGCCGAACCGGTCAATGGCCTCCTTCAAGTCGAGCTTGGCGCCCGCGCTCTTGGAGAACCGCTCGCCCCGGAACTGGACGAAGCCGTGGGCCCACACCCGCTCGGG
>CAMLHP010000055.1 GCA_946479805.1 uncultured Gemmatimonadota bacterium
CCCGCCGCGGCAGCGGTGTTCTCGAACCCGGCGTAGGCGAAGAGCAGCAGCAGCGCCGCCTCGCCCAGGTTGCCCCACTCCAGCCCCGCCCTCGGCTGCAGCAGGCTCCAGTCGATCGCGAACACCCCCGCCACGATCAGCACCATTAGCGGCAGCAGCTTGGCGATGGTGAAGCCCACCGCGACACGCGCCCCGTGCTTGACGCCTATGATGTTGATCCAGGTGAGGATCGCCAGCGGTATGCCGATCACCAGTACCCGGACGATGCCGTCATTGGCGCCGGGCCAGATGAAGGTCAGCGCCTGTGCGAAGCCGTTGGAGAGCGATGCCACCGATGCCACACGCGCCAGCCAGGTCATCCATCCCACCTCGAACCCCACGAACTTGCCGAAGGCCTCGCGGGTATAGAGGTACCCGCTTCCTGGCTGGTCGAAGTGGCTCGCTGCCTCGGCGAAGCACAGCACCAGCAGCAGCACCGCGAATCCCGCCAGCAGCACCGCCCACACGCTGGCGGGGCCCAGCAGCAGCGCCGCCGCCGCCGGCAGCAGGTACACCCCGCTCCCGATCACGTCGTTGATGGCGATTCCGACCAGCTCCCACCGGGTTACCACTCGGCGGAGTGCGGGCGCACTGCTGGACGGCGAGGACGACCCTGCGGTCATGCGTGCCTCAGGCATTGGGATATGAGCGTGGAACGCCGCCGGGAATGCGGCGGCCGACAGGCGGTAAAGGTAACGCACTTGTTTTGGCGCCGCGACGCGCGATTCCGGTTATCCGGCGCCGTCCGCCCGACGCCATCATGCCACATGTCCCCTTGCGATCCTCCGACGCCGAGCCGAGCCTTATGGGTATGCCCGCCCCATCCACCAACTGGTCCCGCGAGCAGGTGCTCGCGCTGCCCGACGACGGCAAGCGCTACGAGCTGGTCGATGGAGAGTTGCTGGTGAGCCCCAGCCCGCGGCGGGTGCACCAGGACGCCGTGCTGGAACTGTTCCGGCGCGTGGACCCATACGTCCGGGAGCATGGACTTGGTGCAGTCTACCTGGCACCCGCCGACCTGGACTTCGGTTCGGCGCAGCTGCTCCAGCCCGACCTGTTCGTGGTGGACGAGCGTCCCGGCGAATGGGCCGACGTCGGTGTTCCACTGCTGATCGCCGAGGTGCTGTCGCCTTCAACCGCCCGCTACGACCGCATCACCAAGCGGCACTTCTACCAGCGCGCCGGCGTAGCCGCCTACTGGATCGTCGACCTCGACGCCCGTCTGGTGGAGGTGTGGATACCCGGGGCCGCGGGACCCGGCATCGCGGAGCAGCAGCTGACCTGGCAGCCGGACGCCGAAGCACCTCCGCTCATCATCGCCCTTCCGGAGTTCTTCACCACCGCACTCGGCCGGGGAATCTAGCTCCCGGGCACTCGCATTTCGCGATACTCAACTCTCAACTCCCAACTCTCAACTCTCACGGCTGAAACGGCAGCTTGACCGGCGCCGGCGACAACGCCGGTGACTTATCGCCGAGCTGGCCGTAGACGTTGTCACCCCAGCAGTAGAGCACTCCTTCTGTTGTTACTCCGCAGCTGAACGTGTCCCCCGCGCTGATGCTCTGCCAGGCAAAACCGCCGGCCACCGCCACCGGCGTCTGCGTCGACACCTGGGTCCCGTCGCCCAGCTGGCCCAGCGCGTTGTCGCCCCAGCAATGGGCCTCGCCATCGACGGTGATGGCGCAGGTATGCCGGTAGCCCGCCGAGATGGCGCGGTAACGGAACCCGCCCGCCACTGCCACCGGAACAGGAGAGTCCGCCGTGGAGCCTCGGCCCAGCTGGCCATTCTCTCCCTCGCCCCAGCACATGGCCGCATCATTGGTCAGTAGCCCGCAGGTGTGCGCGAACCCCGCCGAGATGTAGCTCTGCCCCGGAATGTAGAAGTCAGGGTCCGGCGCTGGAGGTACCGTGTTGGGCTCGGTGCGGAACGTCAGCCCGGCGATCGCGAGCGGAGACCCGCGTGTGATTGTGGTGTTGTCTCCCAGCTGCCCCGAGGCATTCCAGCCCCAGCACTCCGCGGCACCGGCGTCGTTCAAGGCGCACGTGTGCAATCCCGTCGCGGCGACCGCTCGGTAGCCGTCGCCCACCAGGTCGGGCGCTGCCGATGCACCGGGCTCCACCAGGCCGTTGCCCAGCTGGCCCTCGTTGTTGCTGCCCCAGCACCAGACCTGCCTGGAGAGCGAGAGCGAGCATGAGTGAAGCAGTCCCGCGGCCACGATCCTCGAGGGCGGTGCACCCGGCGCCGCCTGCCCCGCACTATTGCTCCCGAAGCAGTTGACGTCGCCCGCGAGCGTCACCTCGCAACTGTGATAGCGGCCGGCAGACGTCATGCGCACGGTGGCTGAGCCAGGCGAGCGAGTCATGCCCAGCGGCGAACCCCCG
This sequence comes from uncultured Gemmatimonadota bacterium, assembly GCA_946479805.1. The sequence goes on from CAMLHP010000055.1 coordinate 2,422, forward strand.
CCCGCGCCAACCTGCCCGTCTTCATTGAAGCCCCAGCAGATGGATTGCTCGGCGGTGGTGATGCCGCAGGCGTGATAGCTCCCCACTTCCACGTAGCGGAACACCAGCTGCCCGGCGACTGGAGACGCCGTCGCCGTAAATGTCACGGTATCGAGATCCGCAAGTATCGCGGTGACAGTCACACTCCCGGTTGATCCCGGCAGCGTCAACTCCATGGTGGCATCACCCTGGACATTGCTCTCGCTGACGTTGCCGGCCAGCGAGCCGGCATCCGTGCTCCATTCCACTTCGACCCCCGGTACCGGGCGATCGCTGGCGTCGAGCACCCGGGCCGCCAGGGTCAGCTCGGTGCCCACCATTCCGGTCTGGCCATCACCACCGGCGACCGTGAGGGTGGCCGGAACGCCGGCCAGGTCGAGCGGCTCGGTGGTTTCGTTGCAGGCAAGCAGCAGCGGCAGGAGCAGGGGCAAGCGGCGAAGGAGGCGGCTCACTGGGCGCATCCCTCCACCGCGCCGAACGCCGCGGTCGTGGTCTCATCGCTACGGATGTCGTTGCCCAACCCGAACCAGGTCGGGTTCTCGATCCAGATCCGCAGGGTACCAGCATCGGTGGTCTTGGCCACATCCCAGCAGATCGGGGCGGGGTGCTGGCTCTTGCTCGGCAACGTGATGTCGCGGTAGCCTCGTCCGCTCACCGGGTCCGCGACCACCACGCCCTCCCACGTAGTATCCGACTCGATATGAAGGACTTCGGGGCCGCAGGCGGCCAGCAGCAGCACCCCGGCGGCGGCAACAACGGATCTGACGGGCATGTCACGCTCCCAGGGGAAGGGCTGAAATTGGGGATCAGCTCCAACCTGAGGAGGGGGTGTGACAGCGGCAGGCGTGCGGCGGAAGGGGTGCTGCAATCGGCGCCGCGATTCGCCAGCGGTTACCACCCTGCCACCGGGCGAACGCACCGTAGGGGATGCCCCCTTGTCATCTCCTGCCGCCGAGCCGAGCCTTATGGGTATGCCGCAGCCTGCCGAACGCTGGACCGCCGACCTTGTTCGAACGCTGCCCGACGACGGGCAGCGCTACGAACTCATCAGCGGGACCCTGGTCGTGACCCCCGCCCCGCGATGGAGCCACCAGTTCGTGGTGGGGGCGCTGTACTTGCGCCTTCACGAGTGGCTTGGGCAACACCCGGACCTGACGGTCATTTTCTCGCCTGCTGACATCTCCCTGGGCGAGGACGAGATCCTGCAGCCGGACCTGTTCGTGGTTCGCAGCACGTCAGGCGAGCCAGTGCGAGAGTGGTCCGATGTCCGGGAGCTGGCGCTGGTCATCGAAGTGCTTTCGCCCAGTACCGCCCAGTACGACCGCCACCTCAAGCGCAAGCGGTATCAGCGTGCCGGCGTAACGCAGTACTGGATTGTCGATGCCGAGGGAAGTCAGATCGAAAGGTGGCGGCCCGGCGACGACATCCCCGAGCTGCTGACGCACCACCTCACCTGGCAACCCGCGGGCGATGGCCCGGTGCACCAACTCGATCTCGAGCGATTCTTCGGCGAGCTGCCAGGAGCGAAAGGCAGCGCTTGAGCGCCGGGCTAGCTGCTCTCAACTCTCGACTCTCAACTACCGACTCTTCACTCCACCCCTCCCGCCGCCTCGATCAGCCCCATCGCCGGCTCGCTCACGAATATCGGGGCATGGAACCGGCGACCCCACGACAGCGGCGTCACGTCCCGGTATTCATGGCGGGCAGGATCGCCGTGACCCGGGTGCAGCCGCTTCCAGATCGAGGCACGCACGTTGGGATCGGCGCCGTGCTCCAGCAGCAGTTCGGCGAACGGAGCGGTGAACGGCCCCCGGTGACTGTAGTTCATCCAGAAGTTGGGCTGCGACACTACCGTGTTGAACAGCGGCGTGTAGCCACCGAAGCCACTGGCGCCGATGGCCGAGCGGATGTTGACATCCATCCCCTGGCGCAGCAGCCAGCGGGCAATCTCCAGCTCGTCGTAGTCCACGCACATGTGCAGCAGCGATGTCCCACCCAGCGGAGTGCCCACCGTCGCGTCGATTGCGGCCTCGCATTCCACCTCGGAGGGGTAGATCTCCCGGTGGGTGAATGTCCGGCTGAGCAGTCCCGGATCGCGACGGAGGTGCTCTTCCAGCAGGTCGATCCGGCCGCGGTGCAGCGCCATCGTGGGGGTGTCGGGCAGCTGGTAACCCTGGGCGACGTACATCTCGAGGATCGCGTGCTTCGCCTCCGGCGCTCGCGAGTCGGTCTGCAGAACCACGTCTACCGGAGCCCGCTGCCGCCCGTCGTCATCCCGAACCCGCGCGCCCATGGCGAAGAGCACTGCCGTCCCCTCGACGTTCAAGGTGTAGGCAGGCCCACCCAGCGCGTCGTCCGGTGGTGCGGGGCTTCCCAGCATGGCGTGCAGCATTTTCGCGGTCTCAACCTTGCCCTGCAGCGCAGCGCGACCCAGCGCCGACCTGAGATCGCTGGCACCCAGGCCGTGCAGCATCACGATGATTCGGTCGCGTCCCAGGTTTGCTGCGTAGGTAAGTGGCGGGCCCCAGTTGCTGTCGGTGCGGATCAGTGCATGCTCCTGGATCAGCGCGGGATTGCGCGTCACCAGCGCCCGCACCCGGTCGGTGTCATCGCGCCAGATGGCGTCCACCAGTTCCACCGCCTCCATCAGCCGGGCCCAGCTCGGCGCCTGGTAGCTCCGCGCCAGCACCAGTTGCGCGTCGGCCAGCGTCGCGGCCAGTGGTGCGGTCGCGCCGTCATGGAACACCCGCCAGTCCGCCAGCGCGTCGGGCTCTCCTCGATGCAACGCCCGCAGCAGCGCCTCGGCTTCGTAGTCGAGATGAATCAGATTGGGGCGAACCGGCAGCCGGCGAATGGGCATGGTGCGAAGGTTGAAGGGACCAGAAGAACGTACGGTCCGAGCCCGGAAGCCGCGAGCGCCGATGTTTCCTTGCGGCGGCGTGGCAGGCCCCCCTTTGCCTCCAGCGCATTTGCCAAGCGACGCTGAGCTTCCAGCAACTCCAGTTGCGCTGCCTGCATCGCGGTCATCGACGACCGAGCTGGGCGATCAGCGCGTCGGTTGCCATCGGGATGTCAGGGTTGCCCTCCCCCGATCCATGGGAGTCCCCCAGAGGGCCCAAAGGGACCTCCATGCCTGGCGTATCACGTCGAGGCTCCCCCCCGATAGGGCTTGATGGCGGGAGTATCGGTCACAAAGACATTGTCATCGTCTCCCACCACCACATTGATGGACCACATCGCATGGCCGGCCTGGTCCGTGACCGCGGCCGCCGTGGCGTAACGCTCCTTCCCGGTGAAGCGGAGCAGGCCCTCGCGTTCGAGGAACCGCGCCACCGACGGGTCATCCCCCAGGTCCAGGCCAGCCCGCGCCACGAAAATTGTCAGGCAGGTCACCTGGTCCTGGGCCCAGCATTCCAGCCACCAGGGCCGCAAGTCGGACAGCACCCCCTCGGCCCAGCCGATATCGAGTACGTCGTTGTCGCTGGTCTTCGAGAAATTGGGCTCGAAGCCGGTGCGGTCCGGGGCTGGGTACTTCGATTGCATATGGCATCACCACTGTGGAGTCGGTAAGGCCCTCGGAGCTTGTCAGTCGCACGCCCCGGGAATGTCCTTCGCGTCGGTTTCGGCCTCCATCATCTGGTCCACAACCACCTGGCCGCGGAGCGACAAATCCAGGTAGTTGGCGCCGATCTCGGCGGGGACCCCTTCAACCCCGTTGAATCGCAACTGGGTCAGGATCTCCGGCCCGGTCAGGACGGCGCCAGAGCTCTTGTACGTCGCGGTGATGCGCAGCACTTGCGAGAAAGGAATCCGCACATTCCTTATAGTTCGGACCGCATCGTATACTTCCACCGCACTGTGTGGCGGCAGTGCCAGTTCCCGCGTACGAGACACCTCGGATGCCGTCTCCGTCGACTCGGAAAGGGTGTTCTCGGTCGTGGTCGTCTCGGAGGTCGTGTACGTGTAGTTGCCGGTGACTTCGACGCTGCCACTGACCTCGCCGACCCCCTGAACACTCGCCCCCACCTCGACTCCCACCTTGATAGACCCGCCCACTTCGTCGCTCGAGAACAGCTGCAGGCTTTCCGACGTCGTCGTCGTTGCCGTGCGGGTCCTGGTTTCAGCGCGGCCAACGGTCTCCGTCAAGGTCGCCTCAGAGCAGTTGCGAATCGTGGCCTCATACGCGAAGTCGACCTGCGCCGGCGGCACGATCGGGTCGTGGTACACGGTGCCGCGGTCCGCCAGCGCCCACCGGATGTCGTCGGTGATCAGCCGGAACCGGCTGGGTTCCGTCGCGACGGCCTTCAGCACTCCGCCTCCCTCGCCCGAGACGCTGACGTAGTCGCTGGTGCCCTCCACCCGTACCCTGACCCACCCGTCCTCATCCTGCTCCAGCACGAACCCGTGCGGCCCGCCAGCCGGAGCAGGCGTCCCCCCTCCGCTCAGGTAGATCCACTTGGTGCCTGGGTCCACCGTCCATGAAGTTCCTTCGGCATAGCCGGCCTGGTGCTCCACCAGGTAGGTGTTCGGGTCCGGGCTTCCCGCCTTCACTGTGAAGTAGAACTGCTGCTGGGGACTGTTGGGGATCCAGGCGCTGACTGTGTACGCATCGGACGCAAAGCTGGTCATCACTCCGGCCAATCCCTCTGGCTGCAGCAGGTACGGAACTCCCGGCTTGAGGACCAGGGGAGGCCCGAGTGAGGGAAGTGTGGTGGGGATACCCACCGGCAGGTTGGAGTCGTCCAGCACCCTTGACGTCTCGTGCAACTCCCCCAGCGGGGCCTGGGCAGCGTCTACAATGACGATGTCTACGGCCACGCCAGCGGCAAACGCATCTCGCTCGGCGTCGGTGAGGTCCTCCATCGTCAGCTTGAGAACGGCCAGGTTCGTGATCGGATCGATAGCCAGCGTCTGGTTGAAGCCGGCGTGCGCCGGGAACGAGACCTGGGCCTCCGTCGGTTCGTAGCCTCTCCGCGCAACCTCTCGTGCATCAATGACCAGGCCCACCTCGCCCGAATCCACCGCCAGCTCCACGCTGACCGTATCAACTATCTCGAGGTCGTCGTCCTCGCCGGGATCGGTGGGCCCGTCGGTGGAGCAGGCACCCAGCACAAGCGCAGGAATGAGGAGCAGGGCGAGCAGCCGAGGCTCGCTGGCAATGCGGGACATGGTGCCCTCGTCGAGTTGGGGTTCGTGATTCACACCCATTCTCGACAATGGCCATCAGCGGCCGCTCAAGGCCCGGTCAACTCCCGGTCAGACCCCCGTTCCGGGAGTCACCGGACGGCAATTCGCTGTTTGTTCGGTCAGAAACCCGCGTTCCGAAGGAATGCCTGGAACCGGGGATCGGGGCGAAGTTGGTCGTAGAGCGGCTCGACATTGATGTGCTTGAAGGCCGGATCCAGCTCTTCGCGCCCCCGCTCGAACAGGCGTAGCGCCCGGTCGAAGTCGCCCAGATAGATGAAGGCCGACGCCAGCTCGCACCAGGGCACATAGTCCCCATCGGGAGTCGCCAGAATCTCGTCAGCGATCGCCCGGGCCTCGTCCTGGCGTCCTGCCGCCGCCAGCGCGGCGGCATAAACCGCCCGCTGGCTGGGGTCGCCATGGGACAGCTCCACCGCCTGCCGGAGCGATTCCACTGCGACCTCCACCTCGCCAGCGAGAAGCTGCGCCCGGCCGAGGAGAGCCAACCCTACCGCGAATCCGGGGTCCTGCTCCACCACCGCCTGATACTCGGCAATGGCGCCGGAGTAGTCGCCCGCGAAGTAGCGTACCGCGCCCACAGCCGTGCTGATAATCGAGGACAGCGGATCGAGCCGCCGGGCCCGCTCCACCTCGGCCAGCGCCTCCTCGTAGCGCCCCTGGTTGGCCAGGTGCAGCCCCAGCCACTGCCGCGCCGTGGCATAGCTGGGGTTCAATTCGATGGCTCGCCGATAGGCTGCCTCGGCGCCGGCCCAATCGTGGTCGTAGTCATCCAGCACCGCGCCCAGCGACGCGAAGGCCGAGGCCTCGGTGCTGTCCAGCGCGATGGCGCGCAGCGCGGCTGTCTTGGCCCGGGCCAGGCCCACTCGGGCCGGCACAGTGCCGTGGTCCGGCAGCAGTTGCCAGGTGTCGGAGAGGCCGGCGTAGGCCGCGGCATAACTGGGATCGAGCGCCACCGCCTCCTGAAACGCTTCCAGCGCGGCGCGCATTCCCGTGCCCGTTCGCTTGTCCCACTCGTGGCGGCCCTTCAGGTAGAGCTGGTACGCCTCCACGTTCGAGGTCGACGAGCCGAACAAGCTGTCGGGAACCTGAGCCGCCAGCTCGCTGCTCAGCGCCGAGGCGATGGCGCGCGCGATGTCGTTCTGCACCGTGAGCACGTTCTGCAGTCGACGATCGTACTCCTCGGACCACGTCAGGTAACCATTTCGGGCGTCGATCAGCCGCACCCCGATGCGGACACTGTCACCGCTGGTGCGGATGGATCCTCGCACCACCGCCGCCACGTTCAGCTGCCGGCCGATGCTCTGGACGCTCGCGCCCGCCTCGTGCAGCTGGACCGCCGACGACCGGGCAGCCACCCGGAGCCACGGCAACCGGGCCAGGTCGTTGAGCAGCTCTTCGGCCAGGCCTTCGCCCAGATAAGGATGCTCTCCGTCGGGGTCGAGATTGGTGAACGGGAGCACCGCAACGGACCCCGGCGCGGGGAGCGCCCGTCCACGCGGCGCCAGCGCGGCGACGGCGATAGCCACGATCGCCACCATCGCGCCCCCGAGCGCCCACACCAACCTGCCGGGCCGCTGCCGCTGGCTGCCCGCCCGGTCCGACTTGACCGCCGTAACGCCCGCAACCCTCGCCGGACGGTCGCGAATCCGCGCGGCGAGTTCCGCGACCGTCGGGTCGGGCTCCGCCTCGTACTCGTCGCGCAGGACCTCGGCGTGAATCTCCGCCGCCCGCAGCGCACCGGCGCGATCTCCGGCGCCTTCCAGGCTTTGCATCAGTCGCAGCGTGGCCTTGGCGTTCGCCGGGTTTTCCGCCGCCAGCCGCTGCCAGCACGTCAGCGCTTCGGCTTCGCTGCCCGCCTGCTCCAGCCGCTCGGCATGCTGTTCCAGTGCGGCCGCGAACGCCGAGGCGATCCGTGCCCGCTCACCCTCCTGCCAGCGCTCGAACTCCTCGGCCCCGTCGAGAAAGAACCCATCCAGGAACGGGCCGGCATACAGCCCTGTCGCAACTCCAAACTCGCCCCGCGCGACCGCATCCCGAAAGCGGAGCGCATCGCACGACACATGCGCCGGATCCAGCTGGATCTCGTTCGCCTCGCTCCGGAGGGCCTGGGCACCCAGCGCCTTGCGGAGCACATAGATGGACATGTTGAGCAGGCGGCGGGCATTGTCGGGGGAACTCTCGGGCCACAGGAGCGCCATGACCTTCTCGCGCGGCATCCTGTGGCCCTTCGCGAGGGCCAGCACGGCGAGCAGTGCGACCCGGTGGCGCTGGGCCGGTTCGCCGGTGAGCGGTCCGCTGGCGTCTTCCAGCCGAACGCCACCCAGCAGGCGCAGCGTAATCGTCACGTTGCGCGGGTGGCGCCGCTCGCTCCGTCCCAACCCGGCAGCGCCGCGGCCTGCTTCACCCACCGCTCCATCTGCTGTTCGTCGAAATCATCCTGGTGGACGTCCACCCAGCGTGCCTTTGGATCCGTCCCGCCCGGCGGCACCGGGTCGAGCGCCACGCCATTGAAGAAGGTCACTTTGACGTAGCGGGTGAAGACGTGAAAACTCACAAACCAGCCCTGGCCTTCAACGCCATAGAACGGCGAGTTCCACCGCACCGCCTTCTTCACGTGCGGCACTTCCCGCTCAATCAACGCATCGAGCTGCTGCCCAATGGCTTTCTTCCACTCCGGCATCGCCCGGATATATGCCTGCACCGGCGCATCCCCGTCGGCCTTGGCGATTTGCGGGTTGCCGCCGCTCAGCAGCACCGGCTTGCCGATCGCCCGCTTCTTCCCCATGGTTTGCTCCTCTGCCCCTCTTCGTCCTTCTCACCTCTCACTTCTCACTTCTCGCCTTCCTCACCGCTTCCGTAAGCGCCGGAACGATCTCGAACAGGTCCCCCACGATCCCGTAATCCGCCACCTTGAAGATGGGCGCGTCCTTGTCGCGGTTGATGGCGACGATCGTCCGCGACGTCCGCATCCCCGCCAGGTGCTGGATCGCGCCCGAGATCCCGACCGCCACGTACAGGTCGGGGCTCACCAGCCGCCCGGTCTGCCCGATCTGGTCGGCCGGGTTGCGCCAGCCGTCATCGGTCACCGCGCGGGTGGCGCCCACCGCGGCGTTCCCGAACGCCGCCGCCAGGTCCTCCACCAGCTTGAAGTTCTCCTTGGCCTTGAGCCCCCGCCCACCGGAAATGATCACCGGCGCCTCGCCCAGGTCCAGCGCATCGCCCTCCGCCTCCTCCGTCCGCACCACCCTCGCCTTCGATGCCGTTGGATCAGCGGCCAGTTGTGCCGGTTCGACCCTGACCCCTGTCCCCTGATCCCTGACCCCTGATCCCTCGATGGCGCCGGGTCTCAAGCTGATCACCGCGGGACTCGCGGTCAGGCGAAGTGTCACGATCGCCTTCCCCGCATAAACCGGGTGCCGCACCGTCACTGCGTCACCCTCGAACTCGAACGCCGTTACGTCCGACGCCAGCGGCACCCCCAGCAGCGCCGCTACCCGGGGCGCCAGGTCCCGCCCTTCCACCGACGCCGAGAAGAACGCCGCCCGCGCACCGGTGGACTTGATCAGCGCCGCCGCCGTCGCCGCGAGTGATTCGGCGTCGTAGTGCTTGAGCGCGTCGTGCTCAACAACATGTACTACGTCCGCACCATATCGGCCCAGTTCCTCAGCCTTGGCACCGATCCCTGCAGGGCCAGCCAATAGCACGTGTACCTTCGACCCATCAGCGTCATCAGCAGTTCCATCAACTTCATCTGTGGATCGCCGTGCGGCACTGACCGCCTCGAACGCCACCTTGCGCAGCTCCCCGCCCCGCGCCTCCGCAAACGCAAAGGTCGTCGCCATCACAGCACCTTCGCTTCGGTCTGGAGCAGCCGCACCAGCTCGGGCACCGCGTCGGCGCCCTCGCCCACGATTCTGCCCGCCGCCCTTTCGGGAGGCAGCCGCATCTGCTCCACCGTGAGCCGCAATTCTCCCAGCCCCGCAGGCTTCACATCGATCGGCTTCTTCTTGGCAGCCATGATGCCCTTGAGCGCCGGCAGCCTGGGCCGAGCGATCCCCTCGTCGATTGTCAGCACCGCGGGCAGCGTGAACTCCACCACCTCCACCGCGCCCTCCAGCACTCGCTTGGCCGTGCCCTTTCCATCCGCAACCTCGAGGTGCGAAATGGCGCTGACGCAGGGCAGCCCCAGCAGCGTCGCCGTCATCACGCCCACCGCGCCCGCCGCCGAGTCGGTCGCTTGCCGGCCGAACAGGATGAGGTCGTAGCCTCCGTCCTTCAGCTCCGCCGCCAGCGCCGTGGCGATCGCAAAGTTGTCGAACGGAACCGCGTCGGCCTTGAGCTGCACCGCCCGGTCCACCCCCATGCTCAGTGCCTTCCGCAACTGCTCCTGGGCCGCGTCGGCGCCGAGTGTGATCACCACCGTCTCGCCCCCGTGCTGCTCGACAAGCCTGAGCGCCACCTCGACCGCGTAGCCGTCGAAGTCGCTGATGTCATGCTTGAGCCCGGTGGCGTCGAGCGACTTCCCATCGGCCGCGATGGAGAAGCGCAT
>CAMLHP010000056.1 GCA_946479805.1 uncultured Gemmatimonadota bacterium
CTGCTTCCTCAGGTCCCGGAACCTGAACGTCTCGGGCTCGGTCATCGTGCTGCCATAGCCGGCGAACACCACCGTGCCCGGCGTGGGCCGGTACGATACCAGCACGTCGGCCTGGAACCGGTTGTCCTCGAATCCGAGCGCCCTGACGAAACCGCCGGCGCCGTCGCTGTAATAGATGGGATGACCTGTGCGGGAGTCGTCTCGGAGGCTGTCCTGCCGGTTGGTGACATATTCGCCCACGAGCCTTACCGCGAACGGCCTCGAGATCTGGTACTCCAGCTTGGCCCGAGTCACCCGGCCCAGCTGGACCTGGGAGCCATCGCTGGGGCGGTTGACCTGGTGAAAGTCGTACGAGATTCCCAGCCGTACCTGGTCCGATGGCCGGAAGTTGAGGTCCCAGTTGAAGAAGAAGATCCGGCCTGAAGCCCACTCCGGGAAGTTCTCATCATAGCCGTAGAGGACGAACACGTTGGCATCCACCCGCTTGAACACCGGCGTGTTGGCGGTGATGTACACATCGTTGTTGTTGATCGTCGGCTGGCCGGTGAAGGGCTGGTACGTGGTACCACCCATCCCGTCGGGCACGCCCAGGAAATAGTCGGCGTAGAGGCCCTCGTCGTACCCGAAGGTCTCGAGGAACCAGCCCACTCCAATTCCCCAGCCGCCCCGGAGCGCCACGTTCACGTTGGGCTGGAATTTCCGGTCCTGCCATCCGTCGCCCTCAACGAACTTGCGATACTGCCAGGTTCCGTCGAGCGCCACCGACGCCGTCACCCTCTCCACCAGTGACCCGCGCGGCGGGAGCCATGAGTAGTTGGGCGTGAAGTTGAGGCGCACAACGCCGGTCCGGTTGATGAACCCGCTCTGGGCCCTGAAGTCATCCCCGATCCCCGAGAAGAAACTGCGCCAGCCAAACCGTTCGCCATTGCGGTCGAGACGCAGGTTCCAGAGAGGGTCTGTCACAGTCACCCCGTGGGTGCGGGTCCGGCTGAGGGCGCCCTGCGCCAGCACGGCGTACACCCCCCCAAACACGAGCCGGCCGTCCACACTGGCCACGCGGTTGTAATCGTCCCCGTCCACCTTGTCGGTGTACGCCAGCCCCATCCTCGATCCGCCGCCCAGTCCTCGCTGTGCCCGAAGGATGTTGAACACCGGGTGGCTCCCGGTCGCCGAAACATTATCGTCGTCAATGGCGGAGAGGAGCGCGATATCTGTCCCCAGCCCCTTTCCGGTCAGCTTCACGGCGGCATGCGGCTGCACGATCCGCCGGGTGTAGATCAGGTTGCTGGGGGTGTTGAACTGCTCGATGCCATCGAGGAAGAAGGGGCGCTTCTCCGCGAAGAAGAGAGACTGTCTCGGGTCGAACGACAACTGGCCGGCATCGCTCTCGACCTGGCTGAAGTCGGGATTCACCGCGGCATTGAGCGTCAGGTTGTTGGTGACCCCCCAGCGGAAGCTCCCGCCGATGTCGGGCTCGACATCGCCGTAGGCGTAGGCGTCGCCGGTTCGGGAGCCGTTGTATGCAGCCGTGACTTCCGGGTTGAAGTCCACCACCAGCCCTCGGCTGAGGTTGGTGAGCCCGGTAAGGCGTCCAGCCTGCTGCAGGAAGGAAGCACGCGACCTGTCTGACGGGGCCCAGGTGTCCTCGTATCCCGAGTGCTGCACCCGTCGGCTGACATGGAGTCCCCAGGTCTGAGTCTGGGCTGGCTGGAAACGGAGGCTCTTGAACGGAATACGGACTTCGACGACAAAGCCGCCCGGGACAAGCGCGCCCTTGGACTCCCAGGTGTAATCGGGACTGAGATCGGCGCGGTCCCGCACCGCTCCCTGCGAGCCGAACCCTCCGCTCGACTGCCCCACTTCCACCAGCGCACCGTCTGCCTGCACGCCCAGCGGGTTCACCCCGAACATCGTGGCGGTACGCCCGTCGTTGAACGTGCCGAGCAGGATCTCGATCCAGTCATCGGCGAAGATCTTGTCGCGCTCGGCGAGCGTGGCCTGGGACATCCCGTGCGCCTCGAACCCGCGGATGCCGAGATGAAGCGCCGTGGCCGAGTACCAGACCAGCACCTCGGTCGAGTCCTGTGCTGCGGCCCCATCCTGGGGTAGAAACTGGGTGAAGTCCTTGAGCAGTGCGGCCGCTTGCCAGGCTGGTTCTGACAACACGCCGTCCACCTGGATCGATGCCTCGATCCGGGGCGGAGTCACGTCCAACTGGCCGGAGCGGCCGCTGAAGACAGTCTGGTCCGGGACCTGGGAGGACACCGCCACGGCGCCCTGTAGAAGCGCGAGCAGAACCGAAGTCATGGTGTACCGGTCTGGGATTGGAGTGGTAGTGCCCTTCAGACGCTACGGACCGCGCGCATGCCCAGTTTCGGAGGGCTGGACGGTGCAGGCTCGGACTGTAGATTGGGTGCCCGTAACCCTTCCCTCAGGAGTCCCGCATGCGCAGTCTCGCAGCTGTTGCCCTGGTCCTTGCAGCCTGTGGTCCCCGTTCCGATGCCGCGCAGGACGCCGGCGCTGATTCGGGCGCGGCGGTAGCTGCTACCGTCGCCCCCAACGTGGTGCACATCAAGACCACTGATTTCGCGTTCGAGCTGCCCGACACCATCCCGGCAGGACTAACCACGTTCCACCTGATGAATGAGGGTCCTGACTGGCACCATGCCAGCCTGGTCCGGCTCGATGATGGCCACACCATGGCCGACGTGCAGGCGGCGTTCACGTCCGACGAGGAACCATCCTGGGCTCACGCCCTGGGCGGCCCCAACGCGCCCTTCGCCGGGGGCACGGCCCAGGTCACCATGAATCTCGAGCCGGGAAACTACGTGCTTCTCTGCTTCGTCCCGGGCCCGGACGGTGTGCCTCATGTGGCCAAGGGCATGATGCGGGCGCTGACGGTGGTGCCGAGTGATGCCCCTACCGGACCACTGCCGGAATCAGACCTGAAGGTCACCTTGTCGGACTATGACTTCGCCATGTCCGCGCCGGTTTCCGCCGGCAAGCAGGTCATCCGGTTCGAGAACACTGCTGCGCAGCCGCATGAGCTGTGGTTCGCCAAGCTCGCACCGGGCACCACAGCGGAGCAGCTTATGGCCTGGTTTGAGAAGCCGGAGGGACCGCCGCCCTTCACCGAGAGCGGAGGCATTGGCGCCCTCGAGGCAGGGCAAGTTCAGGTCATGACTCATGACTTCACCCCTGGCGACTACGCGCTGATCTGCTGGATCCCGGACGCCACCGACAAGCGGCCTCACTTCATGCACGGGATGCTGAAGCAGATCACGGTGGCCGAATCCTGATGCGAAAGTCCGGGGCGTGCCTGCTGGCTCTCCTGCTGGCCAGCTGCGCGCCCCGGACGGCTCCTCCCGCTGCACCCGAGCCGCACCGCGATGCCGCACTTGAAGGTCAGCTACGCGAGCTGGCCGCGAAGGTCGATGGCGACGTGGGGATCTACGTGCACCACTTCCCGTCCGGGCGCACGGCAGAGTTCCATGCAGATGAGCTGTTCCCCACGGCCAGCATGATCAAGGTGCCCATCATGCTGGCCACTTACCAGGCGATCCACGACGGGCGCCTCGCATTCGACAGCATCCTCACTTACACCGACTCGCTGGACTACGATGACGAGGCCGACATCCTGGTCATGGCCGAGGACAGCACCCGGATCGCCCTCGGCCGGTTGGTGATGCTGATGCTCACCATGAGCGACAACACCGCGTCGCTCTGGCTGCAGTCGCTGTCGGGAACCGGCGTGGCCATCAACGAATGGCTCTCATCCCACGGATTCGATTCGACCCGGATGAACTCGAGAACCCCGGGGCGGCGGGACAACTGGGAGCAGTACGGCTGGGGCCAGACCACGCCGCGAGAGATGGCGGGGTTATTGATGATGATCCGGAAAGGAGAGGCGGTGAGCCCGGCCGCCAGCGAGGAGATGTACCGCGCGCTCACCCGGACCTACTGGAACGGCATCGCCATCTCGCAATTGCCGCCGTGGGTACAGGCCGCCTCCAAGCAGGGTTCGGTCAGCCAGTCTCGCTCGGAAGTTGTGTTGGTCAACGCGCCATCAGGCGACTACGTCTTCTGCGTGATCACCAGGAATCAGCAGGACACCAGCTCCGAGCCGGGCAACGAGGGATATGTGCTGATCCGCGCGGTGTCGAAGCTGTTGTGGGAGACCTTCGAACCCGGCGACGACTGGGAGCCGGCTGAAGGGGCGGAGCGGTACAGGGAGTGATCCAGCTGGTGGTAGCCCGGCTCACAGAGTCACCGCCCCATCTCACGCTTATACTACCTGCATGACTGCTCTACTACTCCTCGCCCTCGCGGCGCCGATTGTTGCCGAGCCGCCGAGCCGCCGAGCCGCCGAGGCTATCGACACCCTCCGCTACGAGATCTCCTTCCCCAACGCCGTGCACCATGAAGCGGAGGTCAAGCTCACCATCGCCGGCGCGCCGGCCGGACCGCTGGAGCTCCGGATGAGCCGAAGCTCACCCGGCCGCTACGCGCTGCACGAGTTTGCCAAGAACATCTACAACGTGCGAGTAACCAACGCGGGTGGAACTCCGCTCGAGGTGATCCGGCCCGACCCGTACGGCTGGACCGTGCCGGCTCACGGCGACACGGTGATCGTCGCCTACACACTCTTCGGCGACCGGGTTGACGGCACCTACGTGGCTGTGGACCTGACCCACGCTCACCTCAACATGCCGGCCACTTTCATGTGGGCCCGCGGCATGGAGGCCAATCCCATTGCCGTTTCCTTCCAGCCGGCGGACCCCGCGTGGAAGGTTGCCACCCAGCTGGCTCCTACCGATAACCCGCTGAGATTCACGGCGCCCGACCTGCAGTACTTCTTCGACAGCCCCACCGAAGTGTCCGACTTCGACCTCGAGAGCTGGACCGTCACCAGCGGTGGCAGGACCCAGACGATTCGCCTGGCGCTGCACCACACCGGCACCGAGGCCGAGCGCGACAGCTTCGTCGCGAAAGTGAAGAAAGTGGTCGATTCCCACGAGGCGATGTGGGGCGGGCTCCCCCGGTACGACTACGGCACCTACACCTTCATCGCCGATTACCTGCCCTGGGCCAGCGGCGATGGCATGGAGCACCGCAACTCCACGATCCTCACCAGCGGCAGCTCACTGGCCAGCAATCCCGGCGGTATCCTGGGGACGGTCTCGCACGAGTACTTCCACCAGTGGAACGTGGAGCGGATCAGGCCCGCGTCGCTCGAGCCGTTCGACTTTGAGCGCGCCAACATGTCGGACGCACTCTGGCTGGCCGAAGGATTCACCAGCTACTACGACGACCTCCTCATCCATCGCGCCGGGCTCAACACGGTCGAGGAGTACGCCCGGAGTCTGGGCGGCAACATCGACTTCGTTCTCAATGCTCCCGGCCGCCGCTACTTTTCACCGGTGGACATGAGCCGGCAGGCGCCCTTCGTGGACGCCGCCACCGCGGTTGATCCCAACAACCGCGGCAACACCTTCATCTCGTACTACACCTACGGCGCAGTGCTTGGCCTGGCGCTCGATCTCGAGATCCGGAACCGGTTCCCGGGCAAGTCGCTGGACGATTTCATGCGGACGATGAAGCGGAAGTATGGCGCGCCCGAGGTGGCATACACCCTCGATGATGCCCGCACCACGCTGGGCGAGGCGGTCGGCGATGCAGCCTGGGCCAACGGCTGGTGGCACCAGTACGTGGACTCGAGCGCGGCGCCGCCGATGAAGGACCTGCTGGCAACCGTCGGCTTCGAACTCCGGAAGACCAACGCCGGCAAGGCCTGGCTCGGCCCCATCGGCTTCCAGGAACGCGACACCACGCTGGTGGTGGCGAGCACTGTTACCGTTGGCTCGCCGCTCTATGAGGCTGGCGTTGAACGGGGGGACCGGCTGGTGTCGCTCGATGGCCGGCGCACCGTGACCGAGGCTGATGTCGACGCCGTGCTCTCCGGCAAGCGCCCGGGCGACGTGATCCCCACCGTGATCATCGGCCGCACCGGCAGGCGGGAGACGTCAGTGAGACTGCAGGAAGACTTCCGGCTGGAAGTCGTCGCGGGAACGGCAACGCCGCTGCGCAACGCCTGGCTCGGTGAGTAAACTCCGACCGTAACTGCAACTGCAACTGCAACCGCAGATTTCGCAGATTTCACGGATTGATCGAGGCAGTACGAGCCAAACTGCGCCGAACATCCACATCAGAGTTTGATCTTGTGGGTGACGGCGCGGTTAGTCGTTCGCCGGCACAATCTGCGTAATCTGCGAAATCTGCGGTTGCAGTGGTTCTTACTTGAGGAACAGCAACTCCCTGTACGTCGGCAGCGGCCACAGCTCCGCCGCCACATGCTGCTCCAGCGTATCTGCCACGGTGCGCAGCTCGGTCATCGCCGGCCGGACCTGGGTCGCCATGTGCTTCGCGTGCGCCAGCAGGTCTCCATTCTCGTGTGCCAGCGCCTTCTCGAGCTTGGCCACCGCGGCGCGGCAGCGCGCCACCAGCTTCACGAACGCATCCAGCGCCTTCTTCTCTTCAGCACACTCGACCCCGGCCGCCGAGGTTGACGTCACCGCATCGGCCATCATGGTCTGGTGCTCCAGCGCCGCCGGAAGGATGTGGGTCCGCGCCACCGACGCCATCGTCTCGCCCTCGATCAGCAGCTGCTTCACGTACTTCTCCACCGCTATGTGATAGCGGCTGGACACTTCCGGCGGCGACAGCACCTCGTACTTCTGGAACAGCGCCATCGTCTTCTTGTCGTTCAGGATCGGGAACGCCGCCACCGAATCCTTGAGAATCGGCAACCCCCGCGCCTCGGCCTCCTTGTGCCACTTGGCTGCGTAGCCGTCGCCATCGAAGATCACCTTCCGGTGGGCCTTGAGCACCTTCTTGAGCACCGTGATCACCGCCGCGGCCTGCTTGGCCGCGCTGGGCCGGGTGCCGGCCTCCTCCTCCAGGAGTGTGGCCACATGATCGAGCGACTCCGCCACGATGGTGTTGAGTACGGTGGCCGGCCAGGCGATGCTCTGCGATGAGCCCACGGCCCGGAACTCGAACTTGTTGCCTGTGAAAGCGAAGGGCGACGTCCGGTTGCGGTCGCCCGAGTGGCGCGGCAGCTGAGGCAGGGTCCTCGCACCCAGCTGCAACGTGCCACCCTTGAGGGTCCGCTTGGGCAGGCCCCTGGCGAGCTGGTCGAGGATGTCGCTCAGCATCTCGCCCAGGAAGATCGAGATAATGGCGGGCGGCGCCTCGTTGGCGCCCAGACGGTGATCATTGCCCGCGCTGGCTATGGTTGCCCGGATCAGGTCAGCATGGAGGTCCACCGCCCGGATCACCGCGCAGAGGAACACCAGGAACTGCATGTTGGTATGGGTGTCGTCCTGCGGGTCGAGCAGGTTGGTGCCGTTGTCAGTGGCGATCGACCAGTTGACGTGCTTGCCTGAACCGTTGACGCCGTTGAAGGGCTTCTCATGCAGGATGGCCTGCAGCCCGTGACGCGGTGCCACCCGCTTGATGGTTTCCATCAGTACCATCTGGTGGTCGCTGGCCACGTGCGCCACCTCGAACAGTGGCGCGATCTCGTACTGTCCCGGTGCCACCTCGTTGTGGCGGGTCTTCACCGGAACGCCCACCCGGTAGAGTTCGCGCTCAACGTCGGCCATGAAGCCGAGCACCCGCTGGGGAATGGTGCCGAAGTAGTGGTCCTCCATCTGCTGGCCCTTGGGCGGCTTGGCCCCGAACAGCGAACGCTCGCACGTCACCATGTCGGGCCGGGCGAAGTAGAGCTCACGGTCCACCAGGAAGTACTCCTGCTCCGGGCCCAGCGTGGTGACGACCGCCTTGACGTCCTTGTCGGTCCCGAAGAACCGAAGGATCCGCATCGCCTGCTTCGACAGCGCCTCAACCGAGCGGTGGAGCGGGATCTTGGTGTCGAGCGCCTCACCGGTCCAGCTGACGAAGGCGGTAGGAATGCAGAGCGTGGTGGTTGCCTCACCCCGCATCAGGAAGGCGGGACTCGTCGGGTCCCACGCGGTGTATCCCCGCGCCTCGAATGTGGCCCTGAGTCCGCCGCTGGGAAAACTCGATGCATCGGGTTCGCCCTGCACCAGCTCGCTGCCCGAGAAGTTGAAGATCACGCCGCCGCTTCCATCGGGTGACACCAGCGAGTCGTGCTTCTCCGCCGTCAGCCCGGTGAGCGGCTGGAACCAGTGGGTGTAGTGGGTCGCCCCGTTCTCGATGGCCCAGTCCTTCATGGTCGCCGCAACGACGCCCGCCACCTGGGGGTCCAGCGGTTCCCCATACTCGATCGTCTGCATGAGGCTCTTGTAGATCTCCCTCGGCAACCGCTTCCGCATCACGCGGGGGCTGAAGACGTCGGAACCGAAGAGGGCATCGATGCGGGAGGCGTGGTCGGCGGCGGCTGGGAGGGTCATGGGTTGGTCTGGGGCCAGTGACTGGGGTCAGAGATCAGGGACTAGGGATCAGGTCTGGAGTGCAAGGAAGCAATATCAAGGCCGCAAATGTAGAAGTGCACACGGAAATGTGCAATAACTGCAGAAATCATTGTGCGCCAGTATCGCGACACTCTGCCAGCACTACTGTCGCTATCTGCATACCGAGTCTGAAGGGCCTATTTTCCCCCTGATCCCCGACCCCTGATCCCTGATCCCCGGCTCCTTTCCCATATGTCTCACCTCCTCGGCGCCCACACCCCCGACTCCGGTGGCATCGATATGGCCGCGCGACGCGCCGGGAATGCGGGGATGAAAGCGCTCCAGATCTTCACCACCATCCCCAAGTTCTACGGCGACAAGGCCAGCATCCGGCCCGAACGGGTCACCCGCTTCAAGGCAGCGCTGGCCGATGTGGGAATCGAGCCACAACAGGTGGTGGTCCATGCGGCATATGTGCTCAACACCGCGACCCACGAACCGGAGAAGTGGGCCCGCGCTGCGGCCGGCCTGGCCAAGGAGCTCGAGCGATCCAGCGCTCTCGGTGTCGGGGGGTTCTGCTTCCATCCTGGTGCCGCGCGCGACGGCAATCGGGAGGCCGCGCTGGAACGGGTGGCGAAAGCCATCACCCAGGCGCTGGAGTCAGTGGAGAGCGATACCCGCATACTGGTCGAGAACACCGCCGGGGCCGGGCTCACCGTGGGAAAGACCCCCGAGGAGGTGGGCGGCATACTCAGCCTGGTGCCCGCCGGCCTGAGAAAGCGCGCCGGCTACGGCCTGGACACCTGCCACCTGCACTCGGCGGGGCACGACCTCACCAGTTCCGCCAAGTCGCTCAAGGCGGTACTGGATGCGTTTGAATCCGCCACCGGCGAACCACCGTCATTCTTTCATCTGAACGACAGCGAACACCCCCAGGGATCCAACAGGGACCGGCACGCGCTCATCGGCGAGGGCACTATCGGCGTCGAATCCTTCCGGTGGCTGCTGCACGACAAGCGCTCGCGCGGCATCCCGTTGATCCTGGAAACCCCGCAGGCAGACGGAGAGCCGGCGGTGAATGACGATACCCCCGACGAACTCGACGTTCGAATGATCAAGCTGCTCACTACGCTAGCTGGAGACTGAGGTCACGCCATGAAGAAGTCACTGCTGATGCTCCTCGCCGCTGCCGCCTGTGCGCCTGCTCCCGCCAGCGCACCCACACCCCAGCCAGTTCCCGCTGCGATGGCCTCCGGCCCCGGGGGCCGGACTCTTCCCTACCCCGTAATGGAGTCGGCCGGGTTCACGCAGGCGGTGGAGGCGGGCACCCGCACCCGCAACGGGAAGCCGGGCACCAACTACTGGCAGCAGTGGTCCGAGTACGACATCGATGCCAGTTACGACCCCGAGAGCGGCACCCTCACCGGCCGGGAGACCATCACCTACAGTAATCGCTCTCCTGACTCGCTGCGGGCCGTCTTCCTGCACTTGCATGACAACCTGTTCGACCCGGCCTCGGTGAAAAACCGGCCGGTCCCGACCACCGGCGGAGTCACCATCAGCAGCGTCAAGGTCAATGGTGCCGAGCTGGCGGCCATGAGCGGCCGGTCGCCCCGCGGCTACCGCATCGCGGGCACCATCATGCAGCTGCCGCTGGCGGAGCGGCTGGTGCCCGGCGGCACTCTCACGCTCGACATCGCGTGGTCACTGCCGGTGCCACCCGATGGCGCCCCGCGGGGCGGACGTAACGATCACGCGGCGTTCATCTCCTACTGGTATCCCCAGATGGCGGTGTACGACGACGTCAACGGCTGGCAGCTGGACAATTACCTGGCCAACGCCGAGTTCTACTTCGGCTACGGCAACTATGACGTGTCCATCACCGTGCCCGATGGCTACCTGGTTGGCGCCACCGGGACACTCCAGAACAGTGCGGAGATACTGTCACCCGCCGTGCAGCAGCGCCTGGCGCAGGCCATGGCCGGCGACCAGGAAGTTGAAGTGGTTGCGGCAGGAGCTGGTGCTGATGCCACGGTGGCCGGCGCCGACGGCAATGTCACGTGGAAGTTCCGCGCCGAGCGGGTGAGGGACTTCGCATGGGGCACCTCGAAGGAGTATCGCTGGGACGCCACGCGTGCCAACGTCGGCGACATCGACAGCGACGGCGCCGATGACTGGAGCGCAATCCATTCCTTCTGGTACTCCGGAGGGACCAGCGGCTGGAGCGCCGGCGCACGCTACCTCAAGTTCTCGATCGAGTTCCTCTCTGACTTCCTCTGGCCCTATCCCTGGCCGTCGATGACGGCGATGGAAGGTCCTGCTTCCTGCGGCGGCATGGAGTACCCGATGATGACCTGCATCGGGCCGCGCAGAGATACGACCAGCATGTTCGGCGTCACGCTGCACGAGACGGGACACATGTGGTTCCCGATGCAGGTCGGGTCGGACGAGAAGCGCTACTCCTGGCAGGACGAGGGCTTCACCCAGTTCAACGAGGCCAACGGCGCCGACGTCTTCTGGCGGGGCGAAGCGACCGACCTCGACGACGCGCGCCGCAACTACCTCGCAATCGCCGCCTCAGGGCAGGAGGTCGAGCTCATGCGTCATGGCGACCTGTACCCCAACTACACCACCTTCGGCGTTGCGAGCTACATGAAGACCGCGATGGTGCTCGACATGCTGCGGTCCCTCCTGGGCGAGGACGTCTTCATGCGCGGCTTCCGCCAGTACGGCCGCGACTGGCAGTACAAGCATCCCACGCCGTTCGACTTCTTCAACAGCATGGAAGCGGCGGCCGGGCGCGACCTCGACTGGTTCTGGCAGCCATGGTTCTTCGAGACCTGGAAGCTGGATCAGGCGGTCGCCAGCGTGACTCCCGGCGGCAATGGCACCAGGATCGGCATCGAGGACCGTGGGCTGATTCCAATGCCCGCGCAGGTGGTGGTCACCTACGAGGGCGGCCGCGCCGACACTCTCGCCGTGCCGGTCGAGACCTGGCTCGGCGGCGCCACCCGCGCGACCATCACCGCCGGCCCGAGCGTGAGCAAGGTGGAGATCGATCCCGGTGAGATGTACGCCGACGTCGACCGGAGCAACAACACCTGGCCGGCGCCTTAGGCGGTAGGGCGGTAGGGCGGTAAGGGGCGCTCCCCGAAGGCAGGTCACGTGTCTGCCGGAGGGGAGCGCCCTGAGTGCCGATGCCTCGCGTCAGCATGCGTTCGCGCCTTGCGTGACACTGTTGGCCTGATCCGTTCCCGCTCACGCTTTTGAAAGGCCGCGTTCAGGCTGGGCGCCGACCCTCACGCACCAGGTCCACGATCTCGTCCCGGCTGAGCTTCAGATCCACAGCCGGTACATCCAGCGCAGAGCCGGTGGCTGTCTCCGGTCTCAGGACGAACACACTCCCGTCCCTGCGCCGGATACGCACTGCCCCCTCTCGGCGAGCGCGCTCAAGGACATAGGCGAATCGTTGCCTCGCCTCGGAATACGTGTATTCCTTCATTCCGGTACCTCCATCAGTCCAACTCCAGCCCTCAGTGCCGCAATCCTCAGCGTCCGGTCAAGCGTCAGCAGT
>CAMLHP010000057.1 GCA_946479805.1 uncultured Gemmatimonadota bacterium
GAGGCCCAGACCCGCATCATCATCGAGCACGGCCGGGACAACCGCCCCGACTATCGCACCCGCCGGCCGGTGCGCCGGGTGGTGGTGGCACCCAGAATCATCCACGTGCAGCGCGTGTGGTTCGGCAATGGACGCCGGGTGGCGGACCGATGGTGGGTGCGCCACGGCTTTCGTCCCGTGACTGTGTACATCCACGGCAACCGGATCTACGATCGCTGGCACGACCGGCGCGGCCTGCGTGAGATCACCGTCTGGTATCGCGACGGCCGCTACTACCGCGACTGGGCCATGCGGGGAGACCGGAAGGATCGGATCCAGGCCGACCGCTGGGAGCGCGAGCACGAGCGGTGGCACCGGGACGACGGTGACCGGTACGATCGGGATCGCCAATACGACCGGGACTACGACGATGACTGGTGGGATGATTGACGGCGGGGCCTAACGTCACCCTGAGCGAAGCGAAGGGGCCGTACCCGGTCATGGCCGCTTCGCTGCGCTCAGCGTGACGAGCGATCCCGCACTACCACCCTCCTCTCAGTCACGACCCGCTCCACCGCCACGTCTCGCTCGGTCATCGGCACCCGGGCAACGACCTGGCACTCGAACGCCACCGCCGTGAGTGATGCATCGGGCCGGGCCTGGCCCAGCAGCCCGTCGTAGTATCCCTTGCCGTGACCCAGCCGCCCACCGTGGTCGTCGAAGGCCACGCCGGGCACCACGAAGAAATCGACCTCGTCCGGCGCCACCCGTCGGCCCGGTTCATCCCTGAGCTCGGCGGGTGGCTCCAGCAGCCCGAACGGTGCCGGCGCAAGCTCGTCGGCGTCTCGCAGCAGCGTCAGAACCAGCCGCCCCTCCACCACGCTGGGCACCGCCACCCTTCGCCCCGATTCCAGCGCCGCCTCGATCAGGGGCAGTGTGTGGACCTCGCTCCCCACCCCCACAAAGGTCGATATCGTCCGGGCCGAGGCGTATGCCGGCAGTTCCTTCAGCCGGGCCCTGATGCGGTAGCTCTTCTCCTCCCGGCCGGGTTCCGCATCCCGCCGGGCCAGCACTTCCCGTCTCAGCCGTGCTTTCTCGTTCACCTCGCCATACCTTTCTGTCTCGACCTTCCGCACTCTCGCCGAGGCCCACGTGCAGGGATCCTTCAGTGTCACGGTAGCCAAGGATTATCTCCAGTTCTCCGCGGCGCACTTCATCACCATGAAGGGACACCAGTGCGAGTCCCTCCACGGGCACAACTACCGGGTTGGCATCCGGGTGGACGGCTCGCTCGAGCCGGAGCCCCTCTGGGTGGTCGACTTCAGCCTGCTCAAGGACATCGCCCGCCCGCTGGTCAAGGCGGTGGACCACAAGGTGCTGCTGCCATCCTCCAGCAACAAGATGTCCCTCAGGGTCGATGGCGAGCAGGTGGCGGTGTCGGTCTTCGGCGAGCCGCGCTACGTCTTTCCCCTGCGCGACTGCGCCATCCTGCCCATCGAGAACAGTACAGCCGAAGTGCTGGCGCGCTACCTGGCTGATCAGGTGCGAGCTGCGCTGGCCGAGCGGGGGGTCGAGAATCTTTCAGCGCTTCAGCTGGAGGTCGAGGAGAGTCCGGGGCAGACTGCGGTCTATCGCCTCGACCTCGCCGCCGGCGAGCAATCATAGTCAGGGCACAACGACAGGAAAGTCATGAGCAAGGAACAGACATTCAGCGGACGGGAACTGGCGGAAAAGCTTCGGGACCTTCCCAACTGGTCCGAGGAGAACGGCGCCATCACCCGCACCTTCGAAACCGACGGCTGGTCCACAACCATGCTGCTGGTCAACCTTGTCGCGTTCTATGCCGAGGCGGCTGATCACCATCCTGACCTGGCCGTGAGCTGGCCCAGCGTCACCGTGCGGCTCAACACCCATTCCGCCGGCGGGATCACCGCCAAGGACATCGAGCTGGCCCGGGTGATCGAGCAGCAGGCCAACTGGCGCCCTGCCGGCGGCGCGCTCACCGGCACCACGAAGAAGTGGATCAAGCGGGCGCAGTAGGGCCGCTGGTAATTCCGCTCGATCCGCCGCCCGATCCGATGGCGGCGCTTCGGGCGGTGCGCGAACTGCCCTATCCGCTGCTGCTGGACGGCGCAGGCGAACATGCCGACGCCGGCCGCTTCTCGTACCTGATGGCCGATCCGGTGGACGTCATCCGCGATGCGGTGCGGCCGGGTCACGATCCCCTCTCGTCGGCCGAGGCACTGCTCGAGCCATGGCGCGGCCCCCGAGTCGAAGGGCTGCCGCCCTTTCAGTGCGGACTTGCCGGCTATCTGGGATACGAGTACGGCCGCGCGCTCGAGCGCATGCCGGTCCCTCCCCACGATCCCGCGGCCACGCCCGATGTGCTGCTGGGACTCTACGACTGGACCGTGGCGTGGGACCACGCCGAGGGACGGGCCTGGCTCGTTGCGGTGACGCCTCCCGGTTGCGGCTTCGCCCGC
Source organism: uncultured Gemmatimonadota bacterium (assembly GCA_946479805.1). The sequence continues at coordinate 2,463 of CAMLHP010000057.1, forward strand.
ACCGAGCTGCGTGCCCGGGCGGTGCAGCAGCTGATATCGAAAGCTCCCCCCGGTCACCCTGTCACGCCGTCGCCGGGCGACGGCACCTCGCTTCCCCGGTCAAGCTTCACTCGCAGCGAATACGTGGACGCGGTGACGCGGGTGCGCGACTACATCCTGGCCGGCGATGTGTTCCAGGTGAACCTGTCGCAGCGATTCGAGGCCTGGTCCACTGACGATCCGCTCGACCTGTACGGCCGCCTTCGCGCAGCCACCAGCGCGTCGCACGGCGCGTTTCTGGATGCAGGCGATCACGAAGTTCTGAGCGCCTCACCCGAACTCTTCCTGAGGGTAGATGGACGACGGTTGGAGACCCGCCCGATCAAGGGCACCCGGCCGCGGGGCCAGGACCCGGAAAGCGATGCAGCGCTTGCGCGAGAGCTGCAGCAGAGCGAGAAGGACTGTGCCGAGAACGTGATGATCGTGGACCTGCTGAGGAACGACCTGTCGCGGGTGGCCGAGCCCGGCAGCGTGGTGGTGGAGAAGCTGCTCGCGCTGGAGCAGTACCCAGCCGTTCATCACCTGGTCTCCACTGTCAGTGCCACGCTGAGGCCGGGGCTCGACGCTTTCGATGCCATCCGCGCCGCGTTTCCCGGTGGATCTATCACCGGCGCACCCAAGGTGCGGGCGATGGAGATCATCGCCGAGCTGGAGCCGGTGCGCCGGGGGCCCTACTGCGGTTCGATAGGCTTTATCAGCCGGACTGGAGACGCGGCGCTCAGCATAGCCATTCGCACACTGGTCCGGCGCGACGGCGTGGCCCACATCCACGCCGGCGGCGGCATCGTGGCAGCGTCCGGTCCTGAAGCCGAATACGACGAGACCGTCGTCAAGGCGAGAGCGCTGCTCGACGCGGTGGCGGAATGATCCTGGTCCTCGACAACTACGACAGTTTCGTCCACAACCTCGCGCGATACATCACCGAGCTCGGCGGCACGCCCCTGGTCCGCCGCAATGATGCGGTGACGGTGGACGAAGTGCGGGCAATGGCACCGACCCACCTGGTGATTTCTCCAGGACCCTGCACTCCCGCCGAAGCGGGGGTCGCTCCCGAGCTGGTGCGGGCATTGATGGGCAGCACACCGATACTCGGCGTGTGCCTGGGGCATCAGTGCATTGCTTCGGCGCTGGGTGGGAACATCGTCCGTGCTGCACGACCGATGCACGGCCGGGCATCGGACATCATCCACGACGGCACCGGCGTCCTTGCCGGACTCCCGTCACCGCTGAAGGCAGGGCGCTATCACTCGCTGGTTGTGGAAGAGGAATCGCTGCCGACGGCGCTGAGGATCACCGCTCGCTCGGAGGAAGGTGAGATCATGGCCCTGGCCCATCGGGAACTTCCGGTGTTCGGGGTGCAGTTCCATCCCGAGTCGGTGCTGACCGACCAGGGGCACCGGATTGTGGGGCAATTCCTCCAAGTGGCGAGTGGAAAGTGGGGAGTGGGGAGTGGGAGGTAATGATCATTCCATCCACTCCCCACTTCCCACTCCCCACTAGACTCAAGCAGTTCAGTCCCCCAGGCTTATCCCCAACTCCCTCGCCGTCTGCACCGTATCTGAATCCAGCGGCACGTTGCGCGGCTTGCCCACGACTTCGCTCAGCGGCACCGTGACGATAGTGGAGTTGTTGAGTCCCACCATCACGCCAAACTCGTTATTGGCAATGGCACGCACTGCCGCTGCCCCGAACCGGAGCGCCAGCAGCCGGTCGTAAGTGGTGGGCGAGCCGCCCCGCTGGAGGTGGCCCAGCACCATGGTGCGGACCTCCTTGCCGGTCATCTCGGAGATGGCGTGCGCCACCTGGCTCGCCACTCCACCCAGCCGGTCCACCGTGCCGACGCCGCGGCGCTCCACCACGCTCAGGGTGCCGTCCACCGGGCAGGCGCCCTCCGCCACCACCACGATGCTGAAGTGCCGGCCCGCCGCCTCCCGCCGGCGGATCTTGTCGCAAACCCTGGCGATGTCGAATGGGATCTCGGGCAGCAGGATCACGTCGGCGCTGCCGGAGATCCCGCTGTTGAGCGCGATCCAGCCGGCATTGCGCCCCATCGTCTCGACCACCATGACCCGCTCATGGCTCTCGGCGGTGGAGTGGAGCTTGTCGAGTGCTTCAGTTGCGGTGCTCACTGCCGTGTCAAAGCCGAAGGTGCGCTGGGTTCCACTCACGTCGTTGTCGATGGTCTTGGGCACGCAAACCACCGGCACGTCCTTCTTCCACAGGTCGTGGGCTATCTGCATCGATCCGTCGCCACCGATCGACACCAGTGCGTCGAACCCCGAGGCATGGAATGCGCTGCACAGGTCGTCGGAACGGTCGCGTTCAAATGCGCGGCCGCCCTCGTCCCGGTCCACCCAGCGGAAAGGATTGCCGCGGTTGGTGGTGCCGAGGATGGTGCCACCGAGGTGGGTGATGCCGCGGACTTCGTCGGGGCCGAGCGGGATGACACCGTCGAAGGAGAGCATTCCTTCGAAGCCCCTCTGGATGCCGTAAGTGCGCCAGCCCCGTTGGTGGGCCGAAAGGACCACTGCCCGGATCACGGCATTGAGGCCGGGAGCATCACCGCCACCAGTGGAGATTGCTATTCGCATGGACACATCAGGCTTGCCCGGAACTCATCGCCGCGCGGATCAGCTCGAGGATCTCGCCCCTTGCCGCGTGCCGGCCCAGGGCCTTCTTGGAGAACAGCTTCCTGCCGTCCAGGGATACTTCGAACACGCCACCCGAGCTTGGCTCCAGGGTGACCGCTGTTCCCGGCATGGCTTGTTCGATCTCAGCTGCCAGACCGGCAGCTCTCAGTTCGTAGTTTCAGACGACGCAGTATTCGATGTCGATATGCATGAAGACCAGGCAAGAAGTGAGAAGTGATAAGTGAGAAGTGAGAAGGCTGGGCGCTACGAACTGGACAGTAGTGCCTGCGCGCAACGAGCGGAAGGGCCAGTTGCCCCCCTTCCTGCTTCTCCCTTTCTCCCTTCCGAGTCCCCTTCCCCCCTCCCGCTTCCCGCTTTATTACTTTGGGCCATGGCTTCCCCTTTCCGGCTAGTGCGCTGGGTCTCAGTGGCAGTGCTCCTGGTCGCCGGCACCAGCAATGCCGATGCCCAGGATCGCCGCTATCTCATCGAGCTCGGCGCGGCCGGCGGCTACACCAGTTTCGGCGATGCCACCCTGCTGGAGGGGAGTGCGGGAGGCCTGGCGCGAGCCGGCTTCTGGACCCCATTCAATGTGTCGGTCGAGGCGGAAGTCGGGTTGTTCAGCCCGACGGCGCGGTCGGGGGCCGGGTGGAGCGCCCGGTCGATAGGCGGCTCACTGCTCTACAACGTCGGCATCGGGTCCTCGAGCACCGTGTTCCTGCGGGCGGGTTACGCCTCGATGTCCTACGACTCGGACCTCTGCACCGGCACTCCGCCCCGGAGCCTGTTTGGTGCCTGCGGATCATCTGGTGCCCTGACTGGCGGCGCTGGCGCGCGGTTCGGCCTCAGCCAGACGATCATGCTGCGCGCCGACGGGTTTGCCTTGCGCAGTTCGTCAGGCGACTTCACCAACCTCGGCGCGAGCCTGGGCCTCTCGGTCATGCTGGGCAGCAAGCCACTCACCGATGCCGACCGCGACGGTGTGTACGACTTCAGCGACGACTGCCCCGACACGCCAGCCGGCGTGATGGTGGACGGCAACGGCTGCCCCACCGACGGCGACGGGGACGGCGTCTATGACGGCCTCGATCGCTGCCCCACCACCGAGGCTGGCGTTGCAGTGAACAGCTCAGGCTGTCCGCGCGACGAGGACGGCGACAGCGTTCCCGACGGTCTCGACCGGTGCCCCAATACTCCCCGGGGTGCGGCGGTGGACTCGAACGGCTGCCCGCTGGACACCGATGGCGACAAGATCTTCGACGGACTCGATCGCTGCCCGGCCACACCGGCCGGGGCCAGTGTCGATCAGCTGGGCTGCCCTGGCGATGCCGATGGCGACGGAGTGCTCGATGGACTCGACCGCTGCCCCAGGACGCCGCCCAACACAAGAGTGAATGCCTCCGGCTGCCCGCCTGGAACCGCTCCCGAGCAGAGCTCGGGAGGGCCCAGGCGAGGCGCCAACCCCAACGAGTAGACCCGGTCCATCATGCAACTGGCAGCGAAGTACCGCCTCGCCCGGGCGGCCCTCTTCGGGTGCGTTTTGATGGGCTGCGCCGACTATCGGGCCCGGCTGGCGCTGGAGGCCGAGCAGGCGCGACTGGACTCCATCCGCGTCGACAGCCTGGTGCGCGACAGCATCTCGCGGGTGGACAGCATCGCCCGGGCGGACAGCATCGCCCGTGCAGACAGCATCGCACGGGCCGACAGCGTGCGCCGGGCCGACTCACTCCGGGCAGCGCGGGCCGCGCGAGCAACGAGCACTGCATCGCGTTCCAGTGGCTCGACTGATTCGGTACCGTGGCCGACGCTGCCGAAGGTGCTGCCGGGGTCCGTAGTGCCGGCCAGCCGGGTGGTGGCGTACTACGGCAATCCGCTGTCGCGCCGGATGGGCGTGCTGGGCGAGTACCCCAGGGACGAGATGCTCAGGCGGCTGGAGCAGACGGTCGCCGAATGGGCCGAGGCGGATTCCACGATACCGGTGAGGGCGGCTCTCCACATGATCGTCACGGTGGCGCAAGCCGACGGCGGCCGGGACGGCATGTACCGGCTGCGGATGTCCGACAGCGTTATCGAGCGGGTGGCACAGTGGGCCGAGCAGCGGGGGTGGCTCTTCTTCATGGACGTGCAGGTGGGACTCAGCACAGTGCAGGCGGAACTGCCGAGGCTGGCACATTTCCTCGAGCGGCCGTATGTGCACCTGGCGTTGGATCCCGAGTTTGCCATGAAGGACGGGACCAGGCCCGGCAGGAAAATTGGAACCATGGACGCGGCTGAGGTCAACCACGCCATCCGGTTCCTGGCCGACATGGTGGAGCGCGGCAAGCTGCCCCCCAAGATGCTGGTGGTGCATCGTTTCACCGAGCGGATGCTGACCAACGCGGACCAGATCGTGGCGGACCCGAGGGTGCAGGTCATTATCGACATGGACGGGTTCGGGGCGCCCCAGCTCAAGCGGTCGACCTGGCGGCACGTGATCCAGAACGATCCGGTCCAGTACGCCGGCTTCAAGCTCTTCTACAAGAATGACAAGCCGATGCTCACCCCGAGGCAGGTGATCGACCTGTTCCCGTCGCCGGTGTATATCCAGTATCAATAGACGGGCAGACGGGCAGACGGGTAGACGGGGAGGTGGGTAGCCGGCTGGGTGGGGTTCGGATCGTCACCCTGAGCGAAGCGACGGCGTTAACGCTGATTACTCAGGAATTGACTGCCCGGCCAGTCGAAATATCACATCCAGTGTCAACCACTTGTTGCTCGCCCGTAACTCAATAACCTGCACCGGTTTGAGCACTGCTATCCGTTCATCCGTCGATCCGTCTGTCCGTCCATATTGGCACATCCCCAGTCCCCGTGGTATCTTGGCGCCGTTTCACATCCTTCCATCTCACCGGGAGCCGTTCTGGAACTGCCGAACTCGCATCGGATTCCACTCTCCTGGCTGGTAGCAAACGCCGGCGAGTCCATCCGGTACCGAACCCTCGCTGACCTGGCCCCTCCGGACGCGGTGCCGCCGGAACAGCTGGAGGCCGCAGCCGCCGCCATCGCCGACTCCCCGGCAGCGCTCGCCGCCATCAAGAAGCAGAAGGACACCGGCATCTGGGGCCAGAACCTCCTCGGCATCGCCCCGTCCGCCAAGGACGGCATCAAGGAAGTCGGAACCATTCCCCAGTACCGCCGGCTCCGGGAGCTCGGCCTGCCCGATGGCAGCCGCCCGTTCAAGCTGACCGACCGGGTCCTGTTCCGGCTGCTGTCCCGCGACGACGACCCCGCGCTGCTCTACGAGTATCAGAAGCTGGTGAAGGCCGAGCCCACGGCCGCCCCTTGGGCACGCGAGACGGTGCGCGAGGCGGCCACCTGCGCCCTCGCGGAAACCGGGCATGCCGAAGACCCGAGGGTGCGGGGCGCGGCGCACCGGATTGCCAGCGCGGTATCGTCCTTCCTCAGGAGCCCGCTGGCCGAGAAGCCGTTCGTCAAGGCCGGCAGCTCCAACGCGCTCAACCCCGAGGCGTATCCGCCCAGCTGGTACTCGGTGGCGATGGTCGCCTCCATGCCGTCGCTCCAGCGCGAGCGAGCCGGATTTGCCGAGCGGCTGGGACACTACCTGGCGCAGCCCGCGCCCAAGAAGGCGTTTGTGGTGAAGGTGGGCCGCCGCACCCTCAAGCCGTCACACCTGCTGCTGGGCGACCCCATCGCGGCTGACGCCAAGGGCAATGCCAGGGACATCCCTCTCGCGCTGCACTACATCGAGCTGCTCGCGCGCATGGGGTCGCTGCAATGGGCGCCAGTCGCAAGCAAGGTGCTGGCCCGTCTTCTCTCCCAGTGCGACGAGCAGGGCGTGTGGCGCCCGGCCGGCCTCAGGTCACTGCCCAAGGCGACCCACAAGATCACGTACCACATGTTCCCGCTCGAGCACGAGCCGAAGTCCCTCGACACCCGCGCCGCCGACGTGACCTTCCGCCTGGCATTGATCGCCCGGCTGCTCAACTGGGAACTGCAGTACACCTGATTGGATCGCCGTGTCAGCTGTTGACCTAACACCCTTCGGCTACACGCCCACCGAGAGTCTGGTCTATTCGGTCCTGCTCCGCGCGGGCCCCGGCACCGGCTACGCCGTGGCGCGGAACGCCGGACTCGCCCGCGCCAACGCCTATGCCGCGCTCGAGGGGCTGGTCCAGAAGGGTGCCGCACGTGTCGAGGGCCAGCGCCCCAGGCTCTACCGGCCCGAGTCGCCCGGCGCGCTGATCGCCCGGATCACCAGCAGCCACGGCCAGGAACTCGAGAGGCTCAGCGCCTCGCTGGATGCGGTCGCCATTCCGTCGAGTTCCACGCTGGTGGAAGTCGAGACTCCGCGCGCGGCACTGCAGCTGATCGGTCACGAGGTGGCCCGGGCCCAGCGCCAGGTTGCACTCCTCGCGCCAGCAGATGCCTATCCATTGCTCGCACCACAGTTGCGCCGTGCTTCGGCCGGCGGAGTCGAGCTCGACCTCGGTGCGGTGGGTGATGCCTCGCTCGACTTCGCTTCCGTGACGTCCATAAACGTCCCTGAAGGCGCGTGGCCAGCCGCGCCGCTCATCGCGCTGGTGGACGACCGCGGCGCCCTCACCGCCTCGCGCGACGGGCCGCGGGTCACTGGAGTGTGGAGCGCGTCGCCCCTCCACATCGCCGCCGCACGGCTTGCCTTCCTGCACCTGATGGGCCGCTGATGGAACCGTTCGAGAAGGCGTTCGACCAGCTCCGTCGCGACTACCTCGCGGAGTCGGGTGCCCGCCTGGCCGAGCTCCGCGCGGATGCCGACGCCTGGCGCGCGGGCGACGCGTCTTTTCTCGCTGCGCTCCGCACCAGGTTCCATCGGCTGGTGGGTTCCGGCGGCTCCTACGGCTTTCCCGAGATCAGCTCCGCCGCGCGCCAGGTGGAGCGGTGGCTGGCCGCCTCGCCCCCGCCCGACGCCGCCAATGCCGACATCCTCGATGATTCGATCGACCGTCTCGCCGTGCTCTTCTCCGAGGCAGAGCACATGCTGCGCGCGGCGCTGGGCGGAGCATCCAGCCGCCTCGCAGTCATCACGGCCCCGGCCGGCGCCCTGGTGGATGACCTGCGTGAGGTTCTCTCCGGTGCAGGCTTTGCCGCACGGGTGCTTCCACCCGATGCCCGGCCCGACGACGTGGCCCGAGCCGATGCAGTGCAGCTGGTGGTGATCGCGTACGAGGGAAGCGCCTCGTTCGCGCTAGCGGCGAACTGGATGGTGGTTCCTGCTGCGTCGCCCCGAACCATCGTACTGGTGGAGCAGGACAAGCCGGTGGACCGCCTCCGCGCCGCTGTGGCTGGCGTCGAGATGGTGCTTCCCGCCGAGCGGGCGGCGAGCGACCTCGCCCGGCTGGCGCAGCGGCATGTGCTCGCCAGCGCGGCGCGGTTCGTGGCGATCCTCGCGGATGACACGCCCGAGCGCCAGGAGCGACTTGCGGAAGCGCTCCGCGGCCAGGGAATGGAAGTGCGCCTCGCCGCTGATCCGGTCGCAGCCGAGCAGCACCTCGAAGTCTCCGTTCCCGATGTAGTGATCGCCGCGGCATCACTCCCGGACGGAGGTGGCCGGGCCCTGGCTCGGCTGGTTCGCCAGGATCCGCGCTGCACTGGAGTGCCGGTGATCCTCCTCGGCGCACTGTCGGAGGAAGACCGGCTCGCGGCGCTGAGGGAGGGAGTGGACGAGGTACTGACGGGAGCACGCGAAGCGGGCGTGGTGGCGGCCGAACTGAGGGCCCGCGCCGAGCGGGGCCGCCGCACGCTCGAGCTGGTGCGGCGTGATCCGCTGACCGGAGCGCTGTCAGATGCGGCGCTCCGGGCCGAGCTGGACCACGCGGTGGCGCTGGCCCGCCGGGACGGGCGTCCGCTGGCGCTGCTCCAGGCAACTGTCGAGGGAGTGCGCTCCGCGAACGACGAATACGGCAGCGCAGTGGGTGACAGGTTGCTGGCACACGCCACCTCGGTGCTGCGCGGCACCGTGCGACAGAGTGATGTGGTTGGCCGCCGGGGCGGGAGGTCGTTCGTTGTGGTGCTGCGCGGGTCGAGCCGCGAGGGTGCAGCGCGGATCGCCCGGAAAATCGAAGCCGCCGCCGCGGACCACCCTTACGAGGCCCGCGACGGCGGCACGATTCCACTTCAGCTTTCTCTCGTCCTTGCCATCATGGGCGAGGACGGAGCTACCTCGGACGAACTGCTCGCGGCCGGAAACCGCAGCTAGCAGCTAGCGGGTGCGCCCGCTAGCGAGCCCGCTAGTGAGGGTAACCCAGCGGCTGCACGTCGCGCGGGTTCTCATCTCCGAAGAGCAGCCTGCCCTCGCGGTATGACGCGCCCCGGAGTGTAAGCGCAAGCACCTCGCCCAGGTCCTGCACCAGGTAGATGTCCAGCGTGTCCCGCACCTCCTTGGGCAGGTCCTCCAGGTCCGCTTCGTTTTCCTTGGGCAGCAGCACCCGGGTGATGCCGGCGCGTGCCGCCCCAAGCACCTTTTCCTTCACGCCGCCAATGGGCAGCACCCTTCCGCGGAGCGTGATTTCGCCGGTCATGGCGATGTCATTTCGCACCGAGCGGTTGGACAGCGCCGACACGATCGCCGACGCCATTGTCACGCCGGCGGAGGGCCCGTCCTTGGGGATAGCCCCGGCGGGGACGTGCACGTGCAGGTCCCGGTCGAACATCTCGTCCGGAATCCTGAGCGCCGCCGCGTGGGAGCGGGCGTAGGTCCACGCGGCGCGGGCCGATTCCTTCATCACGTC
>CAMLHP010000058.1 GCA_946479805.1 uncultured Gemmatimonadota bacterium
GCTGCGCGACTTCGGCCGCGCCTTTGAGCGCGGCCGAGGGCGGGATGACCCGCACAGCCGCGATCGGATGGTCGGTCGCCTTCCTGGCCCTCACGTTCCTGCTGGTCGCAGTTCTCGGATTCCTCGCCGCACTCGCAGTAACCGGATCAGTCGCAGCCATCCCCGCCTGGGCCAGTGCCGTAACCCCTGCTTCGCTGCTCATCCAGTCTGCCGCTCTCCTGGTGTCGGCTCTCATCGCCACATGGTTGATTGGAGTCAGGGCGGCCAAGCTCTCGCTCCGCGACCTCCGCTGGCACTCGGCCGGCCCGGCCGTAGGCGGCCTGGGCCTCGGTGCCGGCATCGGCGTGATTGCCGCCGGTGGCGCATTGGTGCTGGCCACGCTCCTGGGATCAGCCTCGTGGCTGCCCGATGGTGGCACCGCGGCAGCATGGGGCGGAAGCGTCGGGAAGACCGTGGCGCTCCTTGCCCCTGCTGCGTTGGCAGAGGAGATCATCTTTCGGGGCGTGCCGCTGGTCCTGCTGGCGCTGGCATTTGGCCGGTGGCCGGCGATGGTCGGGTTGTCGGCGCTGTTTGCACTGGCCCACATCGGCAATCCCGGTGTGACGGCGCTGGGGCTCACAAACATCGCGCTGGCCGGCATCTGGCTGGGCTTGGCCTTTTTCGCGCCCGGCGGGATCTGGACCGCCTTTGGTGCGCACCTGGGATGGAATGGAACCCTGGCGGCGCTCGACGCGCCTGTCAGCGGGCTGCCGTTCCAGATTCCGTGGATTGATTTCGCACCCGGGGGCCCGTCCTGGGTCACGGGCGGGGTATTCGGGCCCGAAGGAGGCGTCGTCGCGACGCTCACGATAGCGGTCGCGTCGGTGGTACTGCTCACCAGGAACAGGAGAGGAGCGGCATGACGCGCGCAGCGGTGATCGGGGCGGGAACCATGGGCAACGGGATAGCGCACGTCCTGGCTCAGCACGAGTGGTCGGTGACGCTGGTGGACACCGCGGCACCGATGCTGGAGAAGGCGCTCGCAACCATCCGGGCCAACGTTGCCCGCCAGGAGAAGAAGGGCACGCTTCCTGAAGGCAGTGCCGAGGCGATCGCCCGGCGCATCCGCCCGGTCACCACGCTGGACGGCGCAAGTGATGCCGAGGTGGTGATTGAGGCCGCGAGCGAGGCACCGGCTGTCAAGTTCGGGATCTTCGAGGCACTGGACTCGATCTGCGGACCCGACACCATCCTCGCCAGCAACACCAGCAGCATTTCCATCACCGAAATCGCGGCGCGCACGAGGCGCCCCGACAAGGTCATCGGGATGCACTTCATGAATCCGGTCCCGGTCATGAAGCTGGTGGAGGTCATACGGGGACACTCCACCAGTGACGCCACCACAAGGAAGGTGCTGGACATCGCCACTTCACTGGGCAAGACCCCGGTGGAGGTGAACGACTATCCGGGCTTCGTGGCGAACCGCATACTGCTGCCGATGATCAACGAGGCCGTGTACTGCGTCATGGAGGGCGTGGCGACCCCCGACGCCATAGACACGGTCATGAAACTGGGCATGGCCCACCCCATGGGGCCGCTCGCGCTGGCGGACTTCATCGGGCTCGACGTCTGCCTCGCCATCCTCGAGGTGATGCACAAGGGACTTGGCGACCCCAAATACCGGCCTTGCCCGCTGCTGAGGCGCATGGTTGCAGCCGGCCACCTGGGACGGAAGTCCGGCAAGGGTTTCTTTACTTACGACTCGTGACTCGCGACTCGCGACTCGCGACTCGCGACCTTCAATCCCTGACTCCCGACACACGACTCCACATGGACCTCTTCCGCGACATCAAGGACCTGGGGCACGAGCAGCTGGTCGTATGCCACGATCCGTCCTGCGATTACCTCGGGATCATCGCGATCCACGACACGACCCTCGGCCCTGCGCTTGGAGGAACCAGGTTCTGGAGCTACGACTCGAGCGAGGCGGCCATCACCGACGCGCTGAGGCTCTCCCGGGGCATGACCTACAAGGCCGCAGTGGCGGGACTCAACCTGGGCGGCGGCAAGTCGGTCATTGTCGGGAACAACAAGCGCGCCGACCGCGAGGCGCTCTTCCGGGCCCACGGCCGGTTCGTCGAGACGCTCAACGGCCGCTACATAACCGCCGAAGATGTCGGCACCAGCCCGATGGACATGGAGCACGTGCGGCTGGAGACCAGGCACGTGGCCGGGCTGGTGGGCCTGTCGGGCGATCCCTCTCCAGTCACGGCCTTCGGGGTGTACATGGGCATCAAGGCCACCGCCCGGGCCCACTGGGGCAGCGACGACCTCAATGGCCGCGTCGTGGCGGTGCAGGGCGCGGGCAAGGTGGCGTACAACCTGTCGCGCCACCTCCACGCCGAGGGCGCGCGGATCTACATCACCGATATCGATGTCGACAAGGCCAACCGCGTGGTCACCGAGTTCGGCGCGCGGGCAGTGTCACCGGACGAGATCTACGACCAGCAGGCCGACATCTATGCTCCTTGCGCGCTGGGCGCGACCATCAACGATGACACCCTCAGGCGGCTCAAGGTCGAGGTCATCGCCGGGGGAGCCAACAACCAGCTGGCCGAGGAGCGCCACGGCGACGAGCTGGACCGCCGGGGAATTTCCTACGCGCCCGACTACGTCATCAACGGCGGCGGGCTCATCAACGTGTACGGCGAACTGCATCAGTGGCCCGAGGAGCGCTCGCGCAAGAAGGCGGGGGAGATCTACGACACCATCCTCCGCATCTTCGAGATCGCGAAGCAGGACGGCATTCCCACATACCGCGCCGCGGACCGCCTCGCAGAGCAGCGGATCGCCTCGGTAGCGGGCCTCGACCGGCTGTGGTTTGCCAACCGCCAGACAACCTGAGGTCGATAGATTCCATCATGTCTGAAGTCATACCGATTGCCGCGGATCACGCGGGCTACGATATGAAGGAGCAGCTGGTGGCGGAACTCCGCCGGCTGGGGTACGAGCCCCTCGATGTCGGCACCCACAGCGCCGAGTCAACCGATTATCCCCCGTACGCCCACGACGTGGCCCGGCGCATCGAGGATGGATCCGCCAGCCGGGGCGTGCTGCTGTGCGGCACCGGGCTGGGGATGTCCTACGCGGCCAATCGCCACAAGGGAGTGCGCGCTGCGGTCGTGTGGAACGACGAGGTGACTCGTCTGGCGCGCGAGCACAACGACGCAAACGTGCTGGTGCTCCCATCGCGCTGCATCAGCGATGACGAGGCGAAACAGATGCTCCGGACCTTCCTCGACACGCCGTTCGACGGCGGCCGCCACATTCGCCGGGTGGAGGGCATCGACTCGGAGGGGGGCGCGTGACGCTGGACCTCAACGCCACCCTGCGGCAGGGCGACCCTCTTGTCGCCGGGCTGGTGGACCGCGAGCTGGCGCGCCAGCGCGACGGCCTCGAGCTGATCGCCAGCGAGAATTTCGCCAGCAGGGCCGTGCTCGACGCAGCCGGTACTCCGCTCACCAACAAGTACGCCGAGGGCTACCCCGGCCGCCGCTACTATGGCGGTTGCGAGGTGGTGGACCAGGTGGAGCAGCTGGCCATCGACCGCGCCAGGGAGCTCTTCGGCGCGGACCACGCAAACGTCCAGCCCCATTCCGGCGCCCAGGCCAACTTCGCGGCGTTCATGGCCGTCCTGAAGCCGGGCGAGACCATGATGGGCATGTCTCTCCCGCATGGCGGCCACCTGACCCACGGTGCGCCTGTCAGCCACAGCGGGACCATCTGGCGGGCTGTGCACTATGGTGTGGACCCCGCCACCGGTACGATCGACTACGATGTGGTTCGCGACCTCGCCCGGAGTGAGCGCCCCCGCCTGGTGATCTGCGGCGGCAGCGCGTATTCCCGGATCATCGATTTCGCCGCCTTTCGCAGCATCGCCGACGAGGTGGGTGCCACGCTCGTGGTGGACATGGCGCACTTCGCCGGCCTGGTGGCCGGTGGGGTCCATCCATCGCCGGTATCCCACGCCCAGCTGGTTACCAGCACCACCCACAAGACGCTGCGCGGACCGCGTGGCGGCATCATTCTCTGTCAGGCGGACCTCGCCCGGGCGGTGGATCGCTCGGTGTTCCCCGGTACCCAGGGAGGCCCCCTCCAGCACGTGATAGCCGCCAAGGCCGTGGCATTCGCCGAGGCTGCCACTCCGGAGTTCCGCAGATACGCCCGCCAGGTGGTGCTCAATGCGGCTGCGCTGGCCGAAGCGCTGATGGAGCGGGGGCTCGCCATCGTTTCGGGCGGCACCGACACCCACCTGATGCTGGTGGACCTCCGTCCCAGGCGGATCACCGGCAAGCTGGCGGAGCAGGCGCTGGGCCGCGCCGCGATCACGGTCAACAAGAACACCATCCCGGACGACCCTGAGTCGCCCTTCGTCACCAGCGGCATCCGGCTGGGCACGCCTGCACTTACCACCAGGGGCATGCGCGAGGCCGAGATGCGACGGATCGCGAAACTGATCGACCAGGTGCTCGAGGCGCCCGAGAACGAATCGGTGCTGGCCCGGGTGAGAGGAAAGGTCGACGAGCTTGTGGCAGGGTTTCCGCTCTATGCACCGGGAATGGCGGGGGCCGGCAAGTGAACGAGCTCGTGTTTGCCGACGGGCTGCTGGAGCGCATCCGCGCAAGCGGAGCACCCTACCACGACCGGGCCTATCTGTTCGTGCTCGGGGCCATCGAATACCTTCAGTCGAGCCTCGAGGTGCGGAGGCACGTCACGGCCGCCGAGCTTGCATGGGCCTGCCGCGACTTCGCACAGGAGCAGTACGGGCTCATGGCGCGCTCGGTGCTGGATCACTGGGGGGTGCGCCGCACCGACGACCTCGGCCGCCTGGTGTACATCCTGGTGGAGGCCGGCCTGCTGGTCACCCAGCCTGGCGACCGCGAGTCGGACTTCGCCGCTGTGTATGACTTTCACGAGGCCTTCTCGGCATCGTACCAATGGCAGGGGCTGGCGAGAAGGCAGCGGGGCTGAGGGACCTGAGCGGGAGGGGACATGGAAGACAGGGACTGGCCAACATGCCGCAAGTGCTCGTCCGGGACGCTGATTCCACTCTCTGACTACGGCCGGGACGGGGCGCCCATCACGTACAAGGCGTGGGTCTGCACCAATCCCGAATGCGGGTTCAACCTCAGGATCGACAACGGCGAGATCTCGTTTGGCCGAACCATCGCGCACGGCATGAAGTAGCTCGAGAGGTCACGAGATGAGCGCGGTGCCGGTACTTTCCGCCGCCGACGCGGCCGGGCTCGATCAGCGGGCGGCCGCAGCTGGCATCGCGCTCGCGACCCTGATGGATGCCGCAGGCCGCGCTTCGGCTGCACTTCTCTCCGATCGTCACGCAGGTGCGCTCGCCCGAGGCGTGCTTGTGGCTGCCGGCCCCGGCAACAACGGGGGCGACGGCTGGGTCCTGGCCCGCGCCCTGCATCGTGCCGGAGCACGGGTCTTCGTGGCCGCCCTCCATTCAGAATCCCCATCGCAGCTCAATGCCGCAGCGCGGGACCTGGCTCTCAGGGACGGGGTACTCCTGCTCGAACCCGAAGGACCATGGCCCGCGGTCGGACTTGTGGTCGATGCGGTGCTCGGCACCGGCGCACGTGGCGCACCCCGGCCTCAGGTCACCGCACTGCTCGATCGGCTGCACGAGTTGCCGGTGCCGCTGGTGGCGCTCGACGGGCCTACCGGACTGGATCTTTCGCTGGGAACCACCCACGGCCCAGCGCGGGCAGACCTCTCGATCACGTTCGGCGGGATCCGGCGCGGCCACCTGCTGGCCCGCGACGAGTCGGGCGATGTGCTCGTGGCGGACATCGGCCACCCCGGCGTCGACGGTGAAACCCCGTTGCTGGTGGATGACGAATGGGCGGCGTCACGACTGCCCGAGATCCCGTCAGATGCCCACAAGGGTACGCGGGGGCGCATTGTGCTCGCAGGCGGCGCGCCCGGCACCAGCGGGGCCATTCACCTGGCAGCGCGGGCAGCGCTCGCTGCCGGCGCAGGATACGCCCATGTCGTGACGCCGGAATCGTCAGCAGGGGAGTTGCGCCAGTCAGACCCAGAGTTGCTGGTGACGGCCGATCCCCTGGACGGCGGCGTGTCGGAGCAGCTGGAGTCGGTGCTCGCGGGCGCCGATGTCACTGTCATCGGGCCGGGACTCGGTCGTTCGCCGGAACGGCGCGAGGCCGTTGCCGAAATGATCGAGCGAAGCAGGATGGTGGTGCTCGATGCGGACGCCCTCACGGTCTTCCACGATGCGGTTCCGCGGCTGGCAGGATTGCTGTCCGGCATCCACGCGTTGCTGACTCCTCATCCCGGCGAATTTCGCTCCCTCTTTCCTGACCTGGCACAGCAGCGGGAGGTCGATCCGTGGGGTGCGGCCGAGGAAGCGGCCGGAAGGGCTGGCGCGACCATAGTGCTCAAGGGAGTGCCAACAGTCATCGCCTCGCCCGGCCGGGTTACGCTGACGGTCGCGGCGGGAACTCCCGGTCTGGGAACGGCTGGAAGCGGCGACGTGCTCAGCGGTATTTGCGCCACCTTGCTGGCGCAGTTGGACGACGTTCATGTCGCCGCCTGCCTTGCGGCGCAGGCGCTGGGCCGGAGCGGAGAGTTGGCTGCCCGGCGCCAGACGGCCCGGGCAATGCGGCCGGCCGACACCATCCGCGCGCTGCCGGACGTGTGGCGCGAGTGGCAGCGGCTGCGGGCCGCCGGCACAGTTCCGCGGCCACCGCTGTTGCTGGAACTGCGGCGCCCCCCGTCGTGAGCCTCGGAAACGACTTGATATGAATCTGCTAACCCAATGCCTGAATTGATGATGGAGGACCCATGCTCCCAGGGCAGCTCCAGTCGTGCGTTGCTGGTGGCGGCTCTCCTGCTGTTGCCTTCCTGCGCGACCGCCCAGTTACCCTCGCGCGACTGGCGGCCGGACGAGCGCGTGGTCATTGGTGACTTCAGGTTCATCAATGCAGTGGCGGCGACCTACGACCGGGTCTATGCGGTCTCGCCCTGGCAGCTGCTGATCTGGCGCCCAGGATTCCGTGAATGGGAAGGCCCGTTCAATCCGCCCGATCCCCGCTTCCTCCAGGGCGTCACCGCGGCGCTGGCTGATCCGCTCGACAACTCGGTCTGGCTGGCGCGACCCCGTGGCTGGACCCGTTACGAACCAGACCTCAGGCTCTGGTCCGGCGGGGATGTGCCGGGCGGGATTCAGGCCATCGCGTTCGACCTGTCCAACCCCACCGGCGGGCTGCTCATGCGAACCCGGGAGGGGTGGTTCGAACTCCAG
The DNA here is from genome assembly GCA_946479805.1 of uncultured Gemmatimonadota bacterium. Next base: position 7,319 of record CAMLHP010000058.1, read on the forward strand.
CGCGGCGCATTGTCGCCGGTACCGGCCTCGGCACCGCAGCAACCAGTCGTCCCTCCATCGGTGGATGGGTTCCTGCGCGACCATCCCGCGCTGGCCGGACTCTCGGCGGGTGTGCTTGCCGACGCCCGGCTTCGCCGAGCCGGCTTCACTTCGGTCGCCCGCAGCTTCGACCGCATGGGATGGTACCTGGGCACTTCGGGCGTCGGGATGTTCTTCCTGCCCGAGGGGGCGGCCGTTCCCGAACCGCTGCCATTCGGTGTTGCCGGACCTTCGGTGTCCGCGCTCTTTGCCGTGCCGGGCGGGATCTGGGCCATGAGCGAGCGCACCAGCCTCAACGACGCCACGCTCACGTTCCTCTCCTCCGACCTGCGTGAGGTGCGGTATCTCGCAGGCCCGTCCGCCACGGGACTCCCGTTCAACACGGCGCGGAAGCTCACAGGTGCAGGGCAGGGGCTCTGGGCCGCCACCGACCAGGGCGCCGCACGCATAGAACTGGAAAGCGGCAGGGTTGAGCTGCTGGACGACACCCGCGGCCTTCCCGACCGGCGGGTCTTCGATGTCACCACCCGTCAGGGCTGGCTCGGCGTGGCAAGTGAAACCGGCGTGGTGCGCTACACCCTCGATTCGCTGGTACCGCTCCGGGTTGCACCGTCGCTTGACCGCGTCGCCTACGCCATCGCCCTGAACGCCGACACGACCTGGATCGGAACCGACGACGGCCTGGTATTCACGCTCGGCGAGGGCGGCGACCTCCAGAGGCCCGCCGGCATGCAGGGACTCGAGTTCGCCGAGCCGGTCATACGGCTGGCGTGGATGGGACGCTCTCTCGTCGGCCTTACACCCACGCGGGTCATCTGGCGGAACGACTCGAGCCAGTGGCAGGCAGGTGTGGATTACGAGAACCAGCTGGGCCGGCTGAGGTCTCTGGTGGTTGATGGGGAAGGCGTGTGGCTTGCCGGCGAGCGCGGGGCAGGCTGGGCTCGCCTGGGCCTGCCTGTCGTGCGGCCCGTGCTCGAGGGTGACATACCGGGCGACGCCCGCGACGTGGCGGTGGATGAGGATTACGTCTGGATAGCCTCGGAAGGCGGGGTCGTTCGCTTCACCCGTGAGGCGCTCCGGTGACCCGCATGGGTGAAGGGCCCGAGTTCGACCGGATCCGTGGCATCATGGCAGCGCTGGGCGATGCCGCGGGCGACCTCGGCGACGACGCCGGGGAAGTCCCGGCCGGCGAGGGTACGCTCATCGCCAGCACTGATGCGAGCGTGGAGCACGTCCATTTCCAGCGGGACTGGCTCAGCTCCGAGGAGATCGGCTGGCGAGCAGCTGCCGCGGCGCTCTCGGATATCTCGGCGCAGGGCGGGGTCCCCGTCGCGCTCCTCACCGCACTGGCGCTGCCCGCCAGTACTCCCGAGACCGAGATCAGCGGCGTGATGCGCGGGGTGGGAGCGGTGGCGCGCTCGGTGGGCGTCAAGGTGGCAGGCGGTGACCTGGTGCGGGCCCGGGACTGGAGCGTGACTGTGACCGTACTGGGACGGGCGGAGCGGCCGGTGCGCCGTTCAGGCGCCTCGCCTGGTGATGCGCTTTGGGTGACAGGTACGCTGGGTGGAGCGCGCGCCGCGCTCGACGCCTGGCTGGCCGGCCACGTGCCTCCTGACGGGGCACGACAGGCATTTGCCCACCCGCCCCTCCGCGTGACCGCCGGCCGCTGGCTCTCCTCCCATGGAGCGACTGCCATGATGGACCTGAGCGATGGCCTCGTGGCTGATGTGAATCACCTCGCGTCCGCCTCGGGCCTGGAAGCGACCGTCAGGCTGGAGCGGGTACCGGTCGCTCCCGATGCAGCCGTGGCAGCCACCAAGCTTGGCACTGACCCGGCGCTCTATGCAGCGAGGGGCGGAGAAGACTATGAGCTGCTGGTGGCCATGCCGCCGGCTTTCGACGACGCAGCCGTCCGGGAATTCGAGACGGCAACCGGACACGGCATCACCCAGGTGGGGAAGCTGTCGCGCGGAAGTGGTGTGAAGTTGCTGCTCAGGGGCGAGCGGATACGAGCCACCGGCTTCGATCATTTCCGGTGAAGGCGCTTCGGGTCGTCCGGTATGTCGCATCGCTGGGTGTGCTGACCTTCTGGCACGGGCTCCAGGTGATGGTGGCGGCGCTGTTCGGCGTGCGGCACCGGCCGGGTGGTATCTATGACCGTGCGGCGCATAACTGGGGACGGCGGCTTCTCCGCGCCAACGGAGTGCCGGTGGACGTGACCGGCCTCGAGTATCTCGTGGCAGGCACCCCATACGTATTCGCCAGCAACCACGTCTCGTTCGCCGACATCTGGGTGCTTTTCGCGGTACTCCCCGGTTCGGTGAGGTTCGTTGCCAAGAAAGAACTGCTCTCGGTGCCGTTCTTCGGCCGGGCGGTGCGGGCCAGCGGCCAGATACCCATCGACCGCACCAACCTGCGCGATGCCTTCGCGGCGTACGACGCCGCAGCAACTGCCATCAAGGGCGGGCTCTCGGCCATCGTCTTCGCCGAGGGCACCAGGAGCCGCGACGGCGCGATGCGCGAGTTCAAGAAGGGCCCCTTCGTACTGGCGATTGCCGCCGGTGTGCCGGTGGTGCCGGTCCACCTTCAGGGAACTCGCGAGGTATTGCCGCCAGGCGGCTGGTGGGTCCGCCCGGGCCGAGTCCGGGTGAAGCTTGCCACTCCCGTGACGACCGCAGGGCTCACCTACGAGGACCGAGACGCCGTACTGGAAAAGGTGCGGGCCGGGATGCTGACCGGGTGAGCGCCCGGCTCCCGTCCATGCCCCGGATTGCCTAACTTCCGCCCGACTCCAACCCCCGAGCCGCATGTCCACCATCATCGACGTTCACGCCCGCGAAATCCTCGACAGCCGGGGCAATCCCACGGTCGAAGCCGAAGTCCTGCTTGCCAGCGGTGCCACGGGCCGCGCGGCGGTTCCCAGCGGTGCGTCGACCGGCGAGAACGAGGCCGTGGAACTTCGCGATGGGGACGACTCGCGCTATGGCGGGAAGGGTGTGCTCGACGCCGTCCGGAACGTGAATGAAGTGCTGGGGCCGCGCCTCGAAGGGGTGGATGCCGCCGACCAGATGCTGGTCGATGCGGAGATGATGGACGCCGACGACACGCCCAACAAGGGTCGCCTCGGTGCCAACGCAATACTGGCAGTCTCGCTCGCCACGGCGCGCGCGGCCGCCGATGAGACCGGACTTACGCTGTACCGGTACCTGGGCGGGCCGATGGCGCGGATCCTCCCGGTGCCGCTCATGAACATCCTCAACGGGGGCGCCCACGCCAGCAACAATGTGGACGCCCAGGAGTTCATGGTGGTCCCGGTGGGCGCCGACAACTTCAGCGACGGTCTCCGCATGGGGGTCGAGGTGTTCCACGCGCTGAAGAAGGTGCTGGGCGAGATGAAGCTCTCGACCGCTGTCGGGGACGAGGGCGGCTTCGCGCCGATGCTGCCTTCCAACGAGGCAGCACTGGACGTCGTGATGAAAGCCATCGAGCGCGCGGGCTACGTGCCGGGACAGGATGTGGGGATCGCGCTCGACGTGGCGGCGAGTGAGCTGTACGACGGCAGCGCGTATGTATTCAAGAAGGGCGATGGCAGCCGGCGCACCGCCGAGGAGATGGTGGAGCTCTACGAGGAGTGGTCCCGGAAGTACCCCATTGTGTCGATCGAGGACGGGCTGGCCGAGGGCGACTGGGCCGGCTGGGCCAGGCTGACTGAGCGGTTGCAGGAGCGGGTGCAGCTGGTGGGCGACGACCTCTTCTGTACCAATGTCAACCTGCTGGGTCGCGGCATCGAGGAGGGCATAGCCAACGCGATCCTGGTCAAGGTCAACCAGATCGGCACCCTGACCGAGACGCTCCAGGCCATCGAGCTGGCCAAGAGCAGTGGCTATGGCGTCATCATCTCGCATCGCTCGGGCGAGACCGAGGACACCTTCATTGCGGACCTCGCGGTGGCAACCGGGGCAGGGCAGATCAAGACCGGCAGTGCCAGCCGCACCGACCGGACCGCCAAGTACAACCAGCTGCTCCGGATCGAGGAAGAGCTGGGCGAACTGGCCACCTATCCCGGGCGGGACCTCTACGCGCTGTGAGCACCCGGACTTGGGCGGTCCTCGCCATACTGCTGCTGATGGGCATCTTCGCGGTGCAGGGCGGGGAGTACAGCTGGTGGGACCACCGGACCCTCGAGCGCCAGCTCAGGGCCGAGCGCGACTCGGCGGCGCGGCTGGCTGTGGTGATCGACTCGCTGGAACTTGTAAAGCGTAGCCTTGAGTCTGACCCGAAGGTTCAGGAACGGATCGCGCGGGAGGTGTACGGAATGATCCGGCCTGGGGAACATCTCTACCGGATTACGACGGCGAACGCGGAATAGCAGGGGCGGGACTCGAACCCGCGACCCCGGCATTATGAGTGCCGTGCTCTAA
>CAMLHP010000059.1 GCA_946479805.1 uncultured Gemmatimonadota bacterium
GTGGCTTGCGACTCGCGACTTGTGACTCGCGCGCTCAGCGCATCGCTGTCCGCCCACACCGTCCTCCGCACCCGGGTCCAGCTGCCCTTCTCCTCCAGCTTGTCGAGCAGCATTCCCTCTTCCAGCCTGGCGAGTTCGCGGCCGGACGGCTCTTCGCGCAGCCGCACGTTCTCTGCGGTCACCACTACGTCGAATCCGCCGCGCTTGTCGGCCTTGAGCAGGGATGAGGACACCCACCCTTCCAGCCGGAACTGGCTCCATCCGGAGCGGGAATCCCGGACGACGATTGGCGAGGCCGCGACGGTGCGGGCCAGCAGCAGCCCCTTGGGTTCACGATGTATGGTGGTCGCGCCCAGCTCGCGCCGCGCCTGAGCCGTCAGGGGTGCGGCCAGCGCAGCCGTCAGCAACAGCGCACAGGCTGGAAGGCGAACCAGCGCGGGACTACATTGCGGCACGAATCGAGTCATGTCGGCATTGTAGACCGCGCGGAGAATCATGTCAAACAAGCGGGGCCCCCGCGCACCTGTCGCGCTCATTGTGCTGGATGGCTGGGGCCATCGGGTCGAGCGCGATGGCAACGCGATTGAACTTGCCCGGACGCCCGTCTGGCACCGGCTATGGGAGAAATCGCCCCGGACACTGCTGAAGGCGAGCGGCCTGGCGGTCGGCCTCCCCGAGGGCCAGATGGGCAACAGCGAAGTTGGCCACCTCAACCTGGGCGCCGGCCGCGTAGTGCCCCAGGACCTCGTCCGGATCTCCCAGAGCATCGCCAGCGGCGACTTCTTCTCGCTTCAGCCATTCATCGAGCTGGGCCGCAACCTCCAGCGCACTGGCGGAACACTTCACCTGGTCGGCCTCCTCGGCCCCGGCGGCGTGCACGCCATCGACAGTCACCTGGTCGCCTGTATCAAACTGGGTGTTCGCCTTGGTGTTCCCCGCATCGCCGTCCAGGGTTTCCTCGACGGACGGGATGCCTCGCCCACCCTGGGCGCTGCTGTTGTTGCCCGGCTGGAGAAGGACCTGGCCCGCATCACCGGCGGCGCCGGCGTCATCGCCTCGCTCACGGGCCGCTACTACGCCATGGACCGGGACCGCCGCTGGGAGCGCACCCGGATTGCCTACGAAGCCATGGTGCACGGTGTAGGCGCGCCGATGTCCGATCCCGTGGCCGCGGTGAATGCCGCGTACAACCGGGGCGAGACCGACGAGTTCATCCACCCCATCGTGCTGCAGCGGGACGGCCAGGCGGTCGCGCCGATTCGCGATGGCGACGCGGTGCTCTGCTTCAATTACCGCAGTGACCGCATGCGCCAGGTTGTGCGCGCCCTGGCAATCGACGGATTCGACGGCTTCGACGTGTCCGGCCGGCCCAGGATCAGCTGCGTCACGATGACGCAGTACGACCAGACCTTCCCCATCCCGATCGCGTTCCCGCCGCTCAGCATGGCCCACATCATGTCCGAGGTGCTGGCTGCTGACGGCCGCACCCAGTTCCGCACCGCCGAGACCGAGAAGTACCCCCATGTCACATACTTCTTCAGCGGGGGCCACGAGCCGCCCCAGCCAGGCGAGGATCGGGTACTGGTTCCCTCGCAGAGGGTGGCCACCTATGACCTCGCCCCCGAGATGAGCGCAGCCGGCATCACCGATGCGCTCTGCAAGGCGCTCGAGGCCCGGGAGCACGATTTCCTCCTCTGCAACTTCGCCAACGCCGACATGGTGGGCCACACCGGCGTCCTGCCCGCCGTGATCAAGGCGGTGGAGACCGTGGACCAATGCCTTGCGCGCATCTTGCCCGTGGCCGAGCGTGCCCGCACCCCGATATTCATTACTGCAGACCACGGCAACGCCGAACTGATGGTGGACCCCGCAACCGGCGGGGTGCACACCGCCCACACCACCAATCCCGTGCCGCTGGTTGCAGTCGGCGCAGGCGTGCACCGGCTCCGAGACGGCGGCGCCCTCTGTGACATCGCACCCACGCTGCTGCGTCTCCTTGGAATTCCCCAGCCCGCCGAGATGACGGGCCGCGACCTTAGCGAGGCCTGATGCACCCGTTCACCCGCTTGCTATCCCCGTTCACGCAGTCACTGCTACCGTTCACGCTGTTGTTGCTGACGTGGGCCATCCCGGTGGCGGCGCAGGTGGGTCACCCGCCCGACGCCAGCCCGTACAGGGACCTGAAGGCCGGCCACAGTATCACCCCGCTCTTCGGCTACGTTGGCGGCGGCGGCGGCCCGCTCGGGGTCGGGCCCCACAGCGGCACGACACTTGGGTTCCGCTATGACCTGCGCACTGCCGGCACCATCCAGTTCGGGATCGGGTTCGCCCGCGGCAACCTCGAGCGGCTGGTGGTGGACCCCTTCGTGCGGCTGGAGAACCGGGTATCCGGTCCGGTCGAGCAGGCCACTTCATTTGCCGACGTGACGGTGCAGCTCAATCTCACCGGCGGCAAGAGCTGGCACCGTCTGGCGCCCTATGCGTCGCTGGGTGTCGGGCTTGCAATGGGTGACGCCGCTGTCGCGTCCGACTCGAGCGGTTATGAGTTCGGCAACAAGTTCTATGTGACTCCCGGCCTGGGCGCCCGGCTCATGCTGTCCGACGCGCTCCACCTGCGCGCCGACGTCCGCGGGCTCTTCTGGAACCTCAAGTACCCCGACAGCTACGGCCGGGAGCCGATCGAGGAACCGGGCACGCCGGAAGAGCCCAATGCCGTAAAGCCCCAGGGCAGCCTGTCGGAGTGGACCCTCACACCCATGCTCCAGGTGGGCATTGGCTACATCATCAACTGGTAGCAATGACGAGCCGGCTTCGCTGGCCGACGCCGAGATCGTCCGCATTCTCCGCCAGGCCCGGCGAATCGCGGTAATCGGGCTGGGAGACAAGCCCGAGCGGCCTGCGTACAGGGTCGCCTGGTACCTCCAGCGGGCCGGATATGACATTGCGCCAGTCCACCCCGAAGTCACCGAAACTCTCGGCGTTCCGGTTTACCGCAGCCTCGCCGAGGCCCATGCAGCCGCACCGGTGCACATCGTGGATGTCTTTCGCCGGTCGGATGCGGTGCCGGCGCTGGTGCCGGAATGTGTCGCCATCGCCCCGCTGCTCGTCTGGCTACAGGTAGGGGTGACCAGCGAGGTGGCCAGGAACGCTTTCGGCGCCGCGGGCATTCCCTTCGTGCAGGACCGCTGCCTTGCGGTGGCTCACGCCCAACTGATGGGACGCTGATGCGACGCCTTCTGCTCTGCCTTCTACTCGCGCTTGCCACAGCGCCCGGCCTTGGGGCGCAGGCCAGCCGGGACCAGGCGAGCCTGATCATCAACCTCTTTGCGGGATACGCCACGGGCGGGTCGCTCTGGCGTGTCGCGGACCAGCCGGTCATCGATGACAACGCCGGCGAGCCCCTGGTCGACCACTACGCGCTGGCCCGGAGAATCAAGGGCAACCTCATATTCGGCGGACGCGCCATCTTCTTTCCCGGCGACCACTTCGGCTACTTCGGCGAGGCGTTCCTGATGGGCCTGGGCTACGAGGATCGCTGCTCAATCCCGAACCCCACCATCTCGCAGCGCAATCGCGACGTCTGCGCCTCCATCAGCCGGAATTCGACCCCCGCCAGCGCGGTCCAGGTAACCGGTGGCGTCATGTACCGGATCAGGGCTAACCAGCTCATTTCGCCTTACGCCCGCCTCAGCGTTGGGGGCGCGCTCAGCAGCCGGAGCCCGATAGCCACCACCGGCAGCTTTCCCAGCGCTGCTTCCGATGGCCAGCTGGTGGACCTCGACATCTACACCGACGAGGGCACCAGCCAGTTCCATCCGGCCATGGGCATCGGCGCGGGCTTTACCGCCCAGATCGCCCGCGGCTACCAGATGCGCTGGGAGCTGCGGGACAACATCATCGGGATCGAGACCGTGACCGGCCCCTCGGTGATCGAGGGTGATCGGCCACCCACCGGCATGAGGCTTCGCCACCGGTTATCGCTCGAAGTCGGCTTCGACGTCGTGCTCGAGCGCAAGCGCGGCCGCCGGTACTGACCACGTGGACGTCGCCGGCGCGATCCTCGCGGGTGGCGCCGCGTCGCGCTTCGGTGGCGCTGCCAAGGGCCTCGAGCTGGTGGGAGGCACACCCATCCTCGGCCGCCTGCGCGACGCCTTCCGCACTGCGCTCGGCGCCGACCCGGTGCTCATCACCAGCGCGGCTGACGCCGCAACCTGGTCATCCGGTCTCCGGCATCATCCGGACTTGATCCCCGGCCTCGGCGCACTGGGCGGAATCCTCACCGCGGTTCGCACAGCACCCGCGCCGGTGGTCGTGGTCGCATGGGACATGCCCTTCGTGCCCGCCTCGCTTATCTCCGAACTCGCCCGTAACCTCAGCCACGCCGACGCCGTACTGCCCGAGAGCGAAGGCCCACGCGGCCTCGAACCGCTTTGCGCCGGGTATGGCCTGGCTGTCGCTCCCGCCATCGAGCGCGCGCTGGCCCGGGATGACCGGCGCGCCGTCGCTTTCCATGACGACGTGTTGCTGCATCGGCTGCCGCTGGCCGAGGTCGCCCGGCACGGGCCACCGTCGCGAATCTTCTTCAACGTCAACACCCCCGAAGACCTGCAACGGGCGGAGGAACTGTGGCGCGCCTCATAACCGTCGTTGGGCGGAAGAACGCGGGAAAGACCACGCTGGTGGTGGCCCTGGTGCGCGAACTTCAGCGGCAGGGCCGCCGGGTCATGACCATCAAGCATGGCCACCACCCGGCCAATGTGGACCAGCGCGGCACCGACACGTGGCGCCACTTCAACGAGGCCGGCGCCGAGCGAACCCTGATAGCCTCACCCGAGATGCGGGTCCTGTTCGAGCGCACTCCCGATGACTACAACCCGGTCGGCCTGGTCCAGCGCTACATGGCAGATGCCGACATCGTGGTCGCCGAGGGCTTTGCCAAGGCACCCATCCCGCGCATCGAGGTCTGGCGCAAGGCCACCGGTCAACGGCCGCTCTTCGAAGACTCTCAATTCGCGACTCGCGACTCGCGACTCGTGACCCTCATCTCCGATACCCGAATCGAAGCGCCGGCACCGGTCCTGCTGTTCAGCGACACCTCCTGGCTCAACATGCTGGCGGCGCTGGCGTGGGAGCATGCCATGGAAGTGCCTGCATGAGTATCGAGGGGCTATCCGCTCGCGAGGCGGCGCAGCTCGTCCTTCGGCACATCGAGCGAGAACCCGCGCTTCGGGTGCCACTGGGCGATGCGCTCGGGTCGGTGTTGGCAGACGATGTGGTGAGTCCGCTCGACGTCCCCGCCTTCGCCAACGCCGCCATGGACGGCTACGCCGTGAGGTCGGCCGACGTGCGTGGTGCCACGGCCGGGAGTCCGACACGGCTGCGCGTGATGGAGGAGATAGCTGCCGGCCGCATGCCTGCCAGGTCCATCGGCGCAGGCGAGTGCGCCAGGATCTTCACCGGTGCGCCGGTGCCGGACGGTGCTGACAGCGTCATAAGGCAGGAGGACACCGATCAGGGCTCACCGGTAGTGTCCATCACCAGCGACCGCGACTCGGGTGCGAACGTGCGGCAAGCGGGGGAGGATGTGAGGCGGGGATCCACAGTGCTGACCGCCGGCACCGAGCTCGGCGCTGCGCAACTGGGGGTGCTCGCGTCAGTGGCGCGGGCGCACCCCCTGGTGTATCGCCGCCCCCGCGTCGCCATCCTGGTGACGGGCGACGAGCTGGCGGACATGGACCAGACCGAGGAGATCCTCGCCGGCAGGAAGGTGGCCAGCAGCAACTCCTACACCCTCGGCGCCATGGTTCGCCAGGCCGGCGGTGAACCCGTCATGCTTGGAATTGCCGCCGACGACCCCACCAGCATCAGGAAGCGGATCGGGGCCGCCTTCGACTGCGACCTGCTGGTCACCACCGGAGGCATCAGCGTAGGGGCACACGACCACCTGCGCGACGTCATGGCCTCGCTGGGATCCACGCTCGAGTTCTGGCGCATCCGCATGCGCCCAGGCGCACCAGTCGGCTTCGCCATGCTGGGCGAGATCCCGTGGATCGGGCTTCCCGGCAATCCAGTCAGCGCCATGGTCGCCTTCGAGCTGCTGGCACGCCCGGCCCTGCGGAAGCTGATGGGTCACGAAGCCGTTTATCGCCGGGGCATCACGGTGCGGCTGGCGGAGACGGTGACCGTGAAGCCGAGACTGCAGCACTTCCTCCGCGCCGTGGTCACCGAAATGGGCGAAACCCTGGAAGCCCGCCTGGCGGGCCCCCAGGGTTCCGGCATACTGATGTCGATGGTCCGCGCCAACGCCCTGCTGGTACTGCCGGAGGGTCAGCTGGAGACCCCAAAGGGCGCTGAGGCGACGGCGATCCTGTTCGATGAACATCGACATAGCCAATCTCCCGGCTTCTAAGTCTCCGACCAGTCCGTCTCCTGAAGGCTCTTGCGGAAAGCACCAGCCGCGTGCAACGTCCCCAATCGCTCGGCGCTCTGTCCACAGCCTGGGAGCAATGCGATGTCTGCCCCCCCCCCCCCCGATTTTCGGTTGCTGATTTCGTAGCCGCTGCATCGCTGTCTTGCATCGCCGCGCTTGCTTCCTGCAGCAGCACAGCACTGCCGGACCCGCCACTGATCCTGTCCCGGTCATCCGCGCGTTTCCCACCAGCTGTGTGCCCGAGACATTCGTTACCGTCACCGATTCCACCGAGACTGTTCGGACAACCTTTTCGAACCCTGACCCGAGCTGCTACCCCAATCTGGTCCAGTGGGGCGTGGACATGGCAGATCCGGCGGGCGTGGATACTCCTCAGGGCACCTCAGCCTGGATCATGAAGAGCAATTTGCCGGTAACGAACGCGCCGTCTCCTGGGCACGTCGCACAACCGGCGTCGTACACACCACCGCAAGTCATGATCGAGTTCGATCCGCCGGTCCGCTCAGTCTCGTTCTACTACAGCCGCCTTCTGCAGGAGCGCGCCAGGTGGGGCGGCCAGACGGTACTGGCTGACTCGATGCGGGTCTATGCGATGTATCGCATGCCGGGATCAACTTTCTATCAGACGCTCGTGCTGCGCACGCTCTACTCGAATGTACAGTCCACGACAGCGCCATGGACCAACTGGACCCGCGTCGAGATGATAGCTCCGGTTGACTCCATTCAATGGCTCTGGTTCGATGGCGGATTGCTCATCGACGATCTCGAGTTTACTCGCGCTCCCCTTCGGTGCAAGTCGCCGGTGGAGCGAGGTCGCGAAGTCACATGCACGATGCAGTCCACCACCTGGACCCCTACCGCTTGGGAGTTCACCCCGGACAGTGGATCAGCACTACCTCCAGTCCAGGAGCAGTCAGCAAATTCGCAGTGGGTTGGCGTTGCGGCGGTTAGCGGCACCGTGACGGTTACTGCCACCGACGGCATGACATCGCGCACGTTCAAGCAGCAACTATCTGTACTGAACCGCCTCTCTCAGTGGGCGAGCAAGCAGACCTATAGAGTTGGACCCGAGCTGACGGCTCCAGATGTGGAGCCAGGGCTCGGAGTATCACTTGGCCGCAACTGCATCGTCGCGCCGCTCTGTGCCCCCTATTACAGGCTGGAGCCAGATCCTTTTCAGTTTGTTGATTCGGGTTATGTGGTGACTCCCGTCACAAGCGGCCCGAACAAGGGGTACTGGCTCGTTACGCAGCCGACGTTCAGCATGAGCCGGGTGGCAAACGTCAACCCGGCCATCCTCCCCGCATCGCCTCAAGTGCATCAGCTGCCCTACAGTGTTCCAAAAAAGTGCAAGCAAGCACTCGGGTTTGGGCCGAAGGACACCGCCAGCGCGAACTTCCACATGTATAACGACAAGTGCCAAGGTATCAACATGGCAGCGTTCGTGGATGCGGTGCTCGGACACGAAGGGCTCGGCTTCAATGGTGGCGTCGGCCATGAGTCGTTGGCCCGCCAAGCGGCAAGTGATCCCGCGAACGACCCCTATGCGTCCACCGATACGCTTGTCAGGCCGGATTCCGCAGCACTTGCTGGCGAAGTCTGGCTCACTCTGACTGCCATCGCTGAAGACTTGAGCAACCGGGCGGACGACAGTACGAACACCGGGCCAACGACGGCCGTCCCGAACGGCAACTTCTCGGGAGGGCCTATCTGGTTCTGGAGCGTCGCCGCTGGGTTGTTCCAGCAGATCGGCATCAACGGCTTCTGAGGCAAGGACCCATGCGAAACTCAATCATGGCACTGGCGTTGGCTGCGGCAGGGCTGTCGGCTGCGCCACTAACCAGTGCGCATGCGCAACGCACCGTCGATCGTTCCGCGTCCGAGCTCCTGGCTGCATTCACATCCGAGCATGATCCGGCATCGCCTGCAGCCCCTCCCGGCGCAAGAGCCGATCTCACACACGTGCTCGCGCACCCGCAGAGCTATGCCCCTGTGCCCATGCGGAGCCTGCTCGATGGCCTCGAGCGGATTGCGCGCACCGGGAGTTCCCACCGCATGCGAGTCGCGGCACTGCTGGCAATGTCGTATCCTGGCTCCCGCCGGCATGCGCAGCCCGTGCCAGGGAGCTTTGCACGCTTGGTGCGCGTGTATCAGCAATCGGAAGACGGTGGGCTGAAAGGCGTGGCAGTGTCATTGATGGCGCACGTCCCCGAGCGACAGGAAGCGCTGAACTTCCTTGAGCAACTAGCCAAGCAGGCACCCGAAGAGGTCGATGCTCCGTACGCTGCCCACTACGCTCTCAGTGCTCTGGCAGCCATGGGAGCCGAGGGACGTGCCGTACTGAAGCGATTGCATGAGTCAGGGGCCGTCAAGGATCCGGACGATCGCTACACGCTTGAATTGATGGCGAAGCGCGGCTATCGACATTGAAAGACGCCAGACTACCTAGTGTGGAAGTGTGGAAGTCTTGGGCAGTACTGTGCACCACACTGCCCAAGACTGTTGCACTCCCATGAGGGGCGGCCGTCAGGCCGCCCCCAACTATTCTTCCAGCTCATCCGCCAGCCACCCCGCATCATAGACCTTCCGCAGCGCCTCGATCATCCCTGCGCTGTGCACCGCCACCGAGCGGGCGACCTCGTCGGTGTAGATGAACCGGTTGGGCAGCATCTCGATGTTGCCGTCGAAGATGAGCCCCACCACCTCGCCCGCCTTGTTGATTGCCGGGCTGCCCGAGTTCCCGCCGATGATGTCGTTGGTGGCCACGTAATTGATCGGGGTCGAGAGATCGAGCGAGTCCTCCCGCGCCTTCCACCTCTCTGGAAGGTTGAATGGCGGCTCGTTGTTGAAATCCGCGGCGCGGCCAAACAGCCCGTACATGCTGGTGCTGTATGGCGCGATGGTTCCGTTCATGGGGAAGCCCTGCACCACACCGTCGGAAATCCGCAGCGTGAACGTGGCGTCCGGCGGCAGCGACGTGCCATACGCCGCGTAGATGGCCTGCCCGATCTTCTCGGCATTGGACTGGATGATGGCTTCCTGCTCCGCCAGAGCCATGTCCCGTCGGGTCACCATCGGGCTGACCGAGCGCGCCATGACGATCAGCGGGTCATTGGACGCTGCGATCGCAGCGGCGCCACCTTCCACCAGCTGCTGCCGGACGGCTGGGTCGGTGATTCGGGTGCCTTCCAGCATCGCGGCCGCGGCGGCCTCGGGCGTACGTCCCTTGAGCATGGCGGCGAGCCAGGCGTCATTGGCCGGCAGCATCGCCTTGGCCTCCGTCAGCGTCGCTGTCAGCAGCATCTGGTCCAGCTGGGCGTCGAACTGACGGCCCGGCGAGAGCGCCTGGGCCCGGGCGGCGGTCATGCCCTCGCCCCGGAACTGGGGCAGCCGTGCGTCGTCGGCCAGCGCGGCCTGCGCCGGCAGCCGCACCAGAAGCCCAGCCATGTTGGTGATCGGCGTGCCCCCGAACCCGTACCAGCGCACCTCGGTGCCCAGCGCCCCGCGCGCCTGTTCTGCCTGCTCGATCGAAGTCCACGCCGAGCCGTACTTCGTCTTCAGCTTCGCGTCAGCGTCGATGCGGGCCCGGAAGTCGCGCTCGAACGCTGCCTTCCGTGCCATGATCGAGCTGTCACGGAGGCCGGCGAGATATCCGCCAATGGCCTTCTGCGCGTTCTCAAGCGAGAAGTAGGTGTCCTCGTACTGGCGCCGGGAGGCCTCGTCCCGCGCCACCAGCACCTTGAGCACCTTGAGCTGCCGGGCGATCGTGGCCAGCTGGGTCGGGTACTGCACGTCGCGGAGATACTGCATCTGCGCCAGCGTGTTGAGCCGCCCGGTCGAGCCGGGATTGCCGATGACGAACACCAGCTCTCCCTCTGTGGCGCCCGAATCGCTCCAGGTGAAATGGTGCTGCGGCGTGAACGGCTTGCCGTCCTGGTAGACCCGGAGGAAGGTCATGTCCAGGTCGTACCGCGGGAAGGTGAAGTTGTCCGGGTCACCGCCGAAGAAGCTGACCGCCTCCTCGGGCGCCATCACCAGCTTCACCTCGCCGTAGCGCTTGTAGGTGTACAGCGAGTAGCGGCCACCGTTGAAGAGCGGCACCACCTGGCAGATGACGTCCGGCGCCGTCGCGCACTCCGACTGCATTCTCTCCATCGCGGCCCCGCGCTGCTTGGCTGCCTCGGCCGGGTTGCTCGACGTCACCGCTGCGGTCATCTCCGACGTCACGTCTTTGATGCTCTGCAGCTGGTCGGCGTACATTCCCTCGCAGGGCTTCTCCTCGGCGAGGGACTTGGCGGCAAAGCCGGTAGCCTGGTAATTGGTGTCCGGAGGCGAAACCTGGGTGATGCATGACCGGGCGCAATGGTGGTTGGTCATCACCAGGCCGCGGGAAGAAACGAACGAAGCCGAGCAGCCGGGAATCCGGACCGCCGACATCCGGGCGTTGTCCAGCCACGCCTGGTCGGGCGCCCAGCCGTATGTGGCCCGCCAATGCTCCAGCGGCGGGGCGTCGAAGGTCCACATGCTGCCGAATTCCTTCACGAATCCGGTCTGCTGCTGTGCAGAAACCGGGATGGCGGCCCCGCTGGACAGCGCGAGCGCGCCAAGCACCACCACGACAAGTCGCGTAAACATGAGTCTCCTCGGGAGGCTGAACTGAATCATCTGGACCCTGCAAACCTACACCAATTTTCGGCATCGTGGCGCGGCGCCGGCCTGGGCCCCGATCCCGCACCGGTCCTGGCCGATCTCGCCCGGCGGTATCAGGAACCGGGCCGGCACTACCACACTCTCGATCACGTCCATGCAGTGCTGGACCAGCTGGAAGCCGCAAGGAGCAGCCTCGAGCACCCCGCCGAAGCCGAGCTGGCCGTCTGGTTCCACGATGCCGTCTACGACCCGACCCGCAACGACAACGAAGCACAAAGCACGGCCCTCGCCCGCCGGCAACTGGAGCGGGCAGGCGCCCCCCACGCCCAGGTGGAACGGATCGCCGGAATCATCCTCGACACCCGCCACCACGAACCCGCCACCTCCCCCGATGGCGCCCTGGTGGCCGACGCCGACCTCGCCATCCTGGCGGCTCCAGCTGCCGAGTTCGCAGCCTACCAACGCGCCATCCGCCAGGAATACGCTCACCTGAGCGACGCCGAGTTCAATCAGGGACGGAAGCAGTTCATGGAAGCCTTCCTGCAGCGCCCCCGCATCTACCAGACAGAGACGTTCGCCCACCTCGAGCCCCGGGCCCGCGCGGCGCTGGCGGTAAGGCGGTAAGACGGTCAGGCGGTCAGGCGGTAAGGCGGTAAGGCGGTAAGGCGGTAAGGCGGTAAGGCGGT
>CAMLHP010000060.1 GCA_946479805.1 uncultured Gemmatimonadota bacterium
GCCGCTGGTGGTGGACATCGGCACCGGTCCCAACTGGCTCGACGCCAAACACTGAGAGGCATGATGGCTGTTGCAGTACCTCTTCTGCTGACCCTGTTTGCCGGAAGCGCCCTGTTCACCGTCGCAGTCGCCCAGGATTCGCTGCCCCCGCCTTCCTCGACGTCGCGCCTCCGCGTTTTCATTGACTGCCCCCAGACCCACTGCGATCTGGATTATTTCCGGCGGGAGATCCCGTTCGTGGACTATGTCCGCGACCGGAACGACGCGGACGTCCACGTACTGGTTACCGAGCAGTCCACCGGCGGCGGGGGCAGCGCATACACGGCGTCGTTCATCGGCCTGCGCCGGTTTGCCAGCCGGGTGGACACGCTGCGGTTCTTTGCTGCCGATGCCTCCACCGACGACGAGGTGCGCTCGGGCCTGGCGCGAATCTTCAAGCTCGGGCTGGTTCCCTTCGTTGCGGGCACACCCGAGGCCGATCGCATCACCATCAGCTACGACGCCCCCGAGGGCGCAGCAGCGATTCCCGCCGTGCCTGCTGCAGATCCCTGGAACTTCTGGGTCTTCGAAGTGGACGGCGAGACGGATATCAGCGGCGAGTCGAGCTACCGCAATGTCGACCTCGGCGGCGGCATCTCGGCGCGCCGGTCCACCGACCAGCTCAAGCTGGGATTCTCCCTCGATGGCAATTACGAACGCAGCAGCTTCGACCTCGACAGCGTCACGACCGTCACCAGCACCCAGGAGAGCTACGGTGCCAGCGCCTTCGCGGTGAAGAGCCTGGGGCCGCACTGGGGTGCCCGCGCCTCGCTGGCCGCAAACCGCTCGTCCTACGACAACCGGAAACTCGGCCTCCGCGCCGGCGCGGGGATCGAGTACGACGTGTTTCCCTACACCGAATCGGCGCGCCGGCTGCTCACCCTGCGCTACGAAGTCGGCGCCAATCACTTTGCGTATGATGAAGAGACAATCTTCCTCGTGACCGAGGAGACAGTGCTGGACCACGAGATGGAACTCTCGCTCGATGCCATCCAGCCCTGGGGCGAGACAGGCATTGGCCTCCGGGGCCGGCAGTATCTCGATGACCTGGGCAAGACATCACTTCGGTTCTTCGGGGACATCGAGGTGAGGGTGGTGCGGGGACTGTCACTCGAACTCGACGGCAGCATCTCGCGCATTCGGGACCAGCGCTATCTCCCCGCCGGCGGACTCACCCCCGAGGAGATCCTGCTGCGGCAGCAGGACCTGGCCACCGATTACCGCTATGATCTCTCGCTGGGGTTCAGCTACAGCTTCGGCTCGATCTACAACAATGTCGTGAACCGGAGGTTCGGGGACGGGGACATAGATTTCTAGTTCGGGGGCGGCCTGCCTGCCTGCCGCCCCCCCGACATCATTTCTTCAGCTCTCTCCGCCCGCCGGGCCACCAGTTCCACTCTCCAGCCAACTGCATGAAAGCGGGCACCAGCACCATCCGGATGATGGTCGCATCCAGCAGCACCGCTATCGCGAGGCCGAAGCCAAGGAACTGCATCACCAGCACCCGCGCGAATGCGAACGCCCCGAACACGAGGATCATGATCAGCGCGGCGCTGGTGATGACGCTGGCCGTGGCGCTGAGGCCCTCCATTGTGGCTTCATCATTGCGACCGGTCCGGTCGAACGCCTCCTTGATCCGGCTCAGCAGGAACACCTCGTAGTCCATGCTCAGCCCGAAGACCACTGCGAAGACCAGCACCGGTACCACGACGAAGATCGCCGAGGTCGCTCCGCTCAACCCCAGAAGCTGAGCGCCGATGCCGTACTGGAAGACCAGCACTATCAACCCGAAGGTGGCGCTCACCGACAGGCTGTTCATTACCACGGCCTTTATCGGCACCAGCACCGAGCGGAACGCCACAGCCAGGAGCACCGCGCTGGCGGCCAGCACCAGTGCCACCAGCATCGGGAACCGGTCCATCATGTCGTCCTGAAAGTCGAGCGCGCTTGCGGCGTATCCCCCAACCCTGATTGTGGCATGCCGCAGCTGTTTCGGCGGCGAGGCGTTGATTTCGCGAATCCGGCGCACCAGCTCCTGGGTGGTTGTGAGCGACGTGCTGTCGGACGGGATCACGTCCAGCAGCGCCACCCGGGTGTCCTCGCTCAGGTAGCTGTCCAGGAAATCGCCGTACGTGGCGCGGGCGCTGTCGAGCTCGCTGTAGAAGGCTGACAGCGTGAGGATCGAGCGCGAGTCGCCCAAATCCACCGGGCTCCGGACATCGCGCACCCGGGGGTCGGCCCGGAACGAATCGGAGAGCGCGAGCAGCCCGCGGAGCGACGTGGCGCGCACCACCGACTCGCCCTCGGGCAGCTCGACCACCACCCTCACCGGCTGCACGTAGCCCGCGACCCCCATGCGGGTGAGCATGTCGAGGCCCTGGCCGGCCTCGGTGGATGAGGGCCACCAGTTGCGGGCCGGCAGCCCGATCCGGATCAGGAACAGCGGCGCCGTAAGCAGCGCAATGCCCATTCCGCCCAGCAGCAGTGCGCGCCTCGGATGGCGGTGGAGGCTGCGGGCCCACTTTTCCCAGGCCTGCGGCGAGTGGTACCACGTCAGCCTGCGCGCCAGCCACTTGGGACGGTCGATGTCGCGCCCGATGATCGCCAGCAGCACCGGCAGGAGCGTGGTGGAGAGCAGCACCGCCGCCGCAACCACCACCAGGCCGCCCAGCCCCACGCTTCGGGTCTCGATCAGCGGCGTGAAGAGCAGCGCCCCGAACCCCACAACTACCGTCAGTCCCGACGTAACCACCGCCGCTCCGGCGGTCAGCATGGTGTTGACCGCCGCCTCCCGCCGCCGGTGCCCCCGCCGCAATTCTTCCCGGAAACGCGTCACCATCAGCAGCGAGTAGTCGATGCCCACACCCAGACCGATCATCGTGGTCATGTTGAGCACGAAGATCGACATCGGGGTGACGTGGGTCAGCATGCCGATGACCGTCAGCGAGACCGCGATCGCCAGCAGGCCGATGACCAGCGGCAGCGCCGCCGCGACCAGTGCGCCGAAGGCGAGGATCAGCACCACCAGTGTCAGCGGCAGCAGCCGGGCCTCCAGGCGGGTGCTGTCGTCGGCGCTCACGGTGCGGATGTCGAGGTCGAGCGGCGAGCGCCCGGTGACATGAGCCGTGTACTGGCTGCCGTCGGGAAGCGCCGCGATGGTGCGCTGCACCAGTTCCCGGGTTGGGAGCACCAGACGAGAGACGGTGTCGCCTTCCGAAGCGGCCAGCGCTACTACCACGAAGGTGCCGCGATGATCGCTGGAGATGAATGT
Organism: uncultured Gemmatimonadota bacterium; assembly: GCA_946479805.1. The sequence goes on from CAMLHP010000060.1 coordinate 3,311, forward strand.
GCTGTCACCCGTGGCAGGCCAGCTGGCCACGGCCCGCACCCAGGGCTGGGCCTCCAGGGCGCGTATCAGGCTGTCGAGCACCTGCCGCGGGCGTCCCGCGTCGAAAGGCGCAGGACCCTCCAGCGTCACCGCGAAGAAGTCGCTCAGCGGGCGGGCGAACCTCTCGTCCAGCATGCGGTCGGCGACTGTCGCCTCGGTGGCCTGATTACTGCCGCCCCGGATATTGAGGAGCTGGGGAGTGGCGGGGGCGCGCAGCAGCGCCACCGCACCCAGCAGCATCCAGACTACCAGGACAGCCCAGCGCCAGCGTACCAGCGCGTGGGCGAATGCTCGCATCACTGGAAGAGCGATCTCCTCGGGTGGGGGGCCGTAGGTGGCCCAAAAAGCCCCCTCTGGGGCTCGGGACGCGCAATGTTAGGCCAGGCGGCGCGCTGACGCCAGCGCAGCGGCCCGTCCCTTGCTATAATCAGGGGCCAGCCAAAATGAACCGATACATTCTTCCCGTTGTCACGCTGTCACTTGCGGTCATCGTGCTCGTTGACCGCGTGCAGCACGTGCGCGATCTGCGCCACACCCGGGCGTCTGCCGGGGGCGAGACCACGGCGGTGGCTCCCGCCCGCGCCGATCAGCCGGTGGCCAGCGATCGCGCTGAGGTGGGCCGGGCCGGGGCAACTGCGGGAGGGATGGATCGACTGGCCCGGCTGGCCGCCCGGCAGCAGCTGGCTGCGGTGGCCGGATACGCTTATCTCGACTCGCTGCTGGCGTCCACCGACTCGGTGGTACGGCGCTGGCCCGACCGCACCAGTGGCCCGCTGCGGGTGGCCATCGTTGAGGGCGGTGCCGATGGATATCGTCCACGTATGGCGACGTTCGTTCGGCGGGCTCTCGCGCTGTGGGAAGAAACCGATGCGGGTGTTCAGTTCGAGACAGTCAGCGATACCCTCGCGGCGGATATCATCGTTCGCTGGATCGATCGTTTTCCGTTTGACCGCGCCGGCCAGACCGACATCACCTGGGACCGCGCCGGCCGGGTGCGGCACGCCGCGATCTCGCTGGCAATTCGCACGAGCACCGGTCTCCGGCTTCCCGACGCATCGCTCTTCGCCGTGGCGGTTCACGAGACCGGCCACGCCATAGGGCTGCCCCATTCGGCCGATTCGGCCGACGTGATGTTCCCTGCTACCCGGGTCGGCGTGCTGACTCCGCGCGACCGGCGCACCGCGCAGGTGCTCTATGCCCTGCCGGTTGGACCTGTGACCGACACGATCCGCTAGCATGACCCGGTTCCGCCTCCTCTCCCGCTTCGGCCTTTCGGCCCTGACCCTAGCAATGGGTCTGGGCCTGGCTGCGCCGTCGCGACTGGCCGCGGACGACGCCCCCGACTTCAAGGCGGTGGATGCTGCGGTGCGCCGCGGGATCAGCCGCGGTGTCTATCCCGGTGCGGTGCTTGTGGTGGGACGGAGCGATACGCTGCTTCACGCCGAGCGCTATGGGCGTCTCACCTGGGACGTTCGCTCGGCCCGGCCCAGGAGCGACTCGACGCTCTGGGACTTGGCCTCGCTGACCAAGGTGGTCACTGCAGGAGCCGCGATGCGGCTCATTGACAAGGGGCTGCTCAATCTCGATGCGCCGGTAAGCACCTACGTGGCCGAGTTCCATGGCGGCATGCGTGACCAGGTCACCGTCAGGATGCTGCTGAACCATACCAGCGGCCTCCGCCCCTATATCCCGTTCTGGCGCACGGCATCGTCACGGGACGAGGCCCTGACCCAGCTATTTGCCGATCCGCTTCGGCGCCCGCCGGGTGCTGCGTCCGAGTACAGTGACCTCAACGCCATCCTGATGGGGCTGGTGCTGGAGCGCGCCAGCGGCGTGAGCCTCGATTCGCTGCTGCGACGGGAAGTGCTGGACCCCCTGGCGATGCACCAGACCTGGTTCCGCCCCGAGGCGTCGCTCTGGCAGCGCGCTGCCCCCAGCTTCAAGGAGAACGATGTCCCGGTCTTCGGTGTCCCCAGCGACCAGAATGCGGTGATGCTGGGCGGCATATCAGGACATGCCGGACTCTTCGCCACCGGGCGCGACATCGCGCGCTACGCCCAGGCCTGGCTCCGAGGTGGCGCAACAGCGGATGGCGGCACCTGGGTCCAGAGCGAGACCATCAGGGAGTTCCTCACCGCCTCGCCCCATTCCGGCACCCGGCTGCTGGGCTGGGACACGCCGGATCCCGAGTACGAGCCGCCCTCGGTCTTCGGGCGGATGCTGAGCCCGCTGGCCTACGGACACACCGGCTGGTCCGGCACCGAGGTGTGGATCGACCCTGCGCGCGATCTCTTCATGGTGTTCCTCACCAACCGGAGCTTCGATCCGCGCGCGCGCAACTCCATCCGTGCACTACGTGACATCCGGTCCGCGGTGTCGGATGCGATCGCGCGGGAAGTGCCGGTGGTTGCTTCGTAACTCCGACAGCACCATCACGCCTTTGCCGTTTTGCGCGCTCGCAATTAGAGTTGGGAATGACCAGCGAAACCGTCAGAAAGGCGTTGAGAGGCGTCAAGGATCCTGAACTCGGCATCAACATCGTAGACCTCGGCCTGGTGTACGACGTGGCCGTCAGCGACGCCGGCGATGCCCACATCCAGATGACACTGACATCGCCTGGGTGTCCGGCCGGTGCCGAGATCGTTCAGGACGTGAAGAACGTGATAGGCGACCTCGAAGGAATCGAGTCGGTGGAAGTCGAGCTGGTGTGGGAGCCGTTCTGGACCCCGGACAAGATGGATCCCAGGGTCAAGGCGTTCATGGGGTTCTAGCCGCCGCTTCCAGCAGCCGCCAGCAGCTTCTCTCCCACAACCTCGCGCTGCCAGCGTCGCATCCCTTCGACGCCCGACAGGTCAGTTGTGCCCGGCTCCAGCCGGGCAATCCCCTCGAGTATGCTGTTGGGCGCCAGCACCCCGGGCGCCAGCCCTAGCCGTTCCGCTTCCGCGTTCCGCACGGCCTTGAGTCTTTCCAGCCGCTCCTCGAAAGCCGGATCCACCGCTCTCCTGGGCAGGCGGACCCTCTGCGGAAGCTCGGCATCTGGAATGGCCATTGCGCGCTCCAGCGCGGCCATCACCTCATCGCCCCGCCGCTCCAGGAGATCCCGCCCCACCCCGCGAACCTGTCCCAGCGCCGCAAGGTTTGCCGGCGGATCGATCGCCATCGCCATGATCGGCTCGTTGTTGATGATCCGGAACGCAGCCCGGTCGAGCCGGCGGGCCGTGACATCGCGCCATTTGTACAGCTCGCGCAGGATGGCGAGCTGTCTTGGCTTGAGCGCCTTCGCTCCCTTCATTCTGAGCCAGGGCGCCTCCGGCTCCTGGCCGGACCACTCGACCGTCTCGAGCAAGGCAAACTCCTCTTCTGCCCACGACAGCCGCCCCATCTCCTCGAGGCGAGTACGCAGAATGTCGCGCAGCTCGGGGAGATAGTGGGTGTCGGACGCCGCGTAGCGCAGCATCGGTTCGGTCAGGGGCCGGGCGGACCAGTCGGCACGCTGGTATCGCTTGTCGAGGGTGACGCCGAGGTACTTGGCGAGCAGCGCCGCGAGGCCGATCCCCGGCTCGTTGAGCAGCTGTGCCGCCACCCGGGTGTCGAAGAGCCTGTTGGCACGGAAGCCGAACTCGCGCTCGAGCAGGCGGAGGTCGTAGTCGGCGTCGTGGAAGACAACCTCGACCGACGGTTTCGCCAGCAACTCGCCGAATTGCTCCAGGCTGGAGACAGCCAATGGGTCGACCACGGCGGTCAGTTGCCGGCTGGAGAGCTGCAGCAGGTAGACCCGGTCGAGGTATCGGTGAAAGCTGGCTGCTTCGGTGTCAACTGCGAGGAGGGGAGAGGAGCTGAGGCTCGAGATCAGGTCCTTCAGGCCGGCGTCGTCCTCGATGAGCTGGACCGGGCCGAGCGGACGTGACGGGGCGGGGGAAGTCGTCATGGCCGAAAGGTGGCCGCAGCCGTCAGATCATGCCAGTTTCGGCTACTGACGAGAGCCAGTGTAGCGTCAGCGAGAAGTCACTGTCACGTCAATCTGCGGTTGTCCGTATCTTTTCCACCGCTTCGGCCATCTCGTCGAGCGCCTTGGCCAGGGCCTTGAAGTAATCGCTGTCGAGCTTCGGCGCATCGCCCATGGCGGTCGCCATCTGGATCTGGCGAGTGAGCCGGGCGGCGTGACGGATGTAGTCTGTGCTGGGAGGCATGACTCAATGTCGGCGTTGAAGTGTGGGAGTATTGGGAGTGTGGCAGTGTTGGGCAGTATACTTCCACACCGCCCAATACTCCCACACTCATACACTCCCATGGACGTCGATCTCGTCATCTATCCCGACCTCTGCGATTCCTTCGGGCACCTGAACCAGGCGTCGTACCTGACCTTGTTCGAGCGGGCGCGCTGGGAGGTGATGGCGCGTGGGCCGGGGATGGATTTCTTCCAGAAGGCGGGGGTGTGGCCGGCGGTCCGGAAGGCTGGCATCGACTATCTCGCCCAGGTATTTCCCGGGGACACGCTCCGGTTCGGTCACACCCTCACCCATCTGGGCCGCACCAGTTTGACGCTGCGGCAGACCGCGCGCCGGGTGTCCGACGACCAGCTTGTCGCCACAGCCGAGTTCACGTTCGTGTGCCTGGGAACTGACGGCCGGCCGGTGCCGGTGCCCCGGCCGTTTTCGGATCTGTTCGCATCGCCAACGGTCGGAGGCGAGGCCCGCCGCATCACGGTCCACGGGGTGAACCTCGCTGTCGACCAGGCGGGCGAGGGGCAGGCGCTGCTGCTGATCCACGGTTATCCCCTCAACCGGTCGCTCTGGCGCCACCAGCTCGGTGCATTTCCGGGCTGGCGCACGATTGCGCCGGACTTGCGCGGCATGGGGGAGTCCGACGCGCCCGACCTGGGCTACAGCATGGCGACCTACGCTGAGGACCTGGTCTCGCTGCTGGACTCAATGGGTGTGGATGAGGCGGTGATCTGCGGGCTGTCGATGGGCGGTTACATAGCGATGGAGATCCTGCGGCGGCACCGGCAGCGGGTGCGCGGCCTGGTGCTGATGGACACCCGCATGGAGGCCGACAGCAGCGAAGGCAGGAAGGCCCGGGATGCCGCGGCCCAGGCCGCGCGCGACAAGGGCGCCGCTGCCATTGCCGAGGCCATGCTCCCCAAGCTCTTCGCCAGCCCGGACGCCGAACATGTTGGCCAGGCGTGGGACGATGTCCGGCAGATGATCCTGACGACCCCCGTACCCGGCATTGTGGGTGCGCTGTCGGCGATGCGAGATCGGCTTGACAGCACCGGTCTTCTCCCGACGCTCGACGACCTTCCCGCACTGGTTGTGGTGGGTGAGGACGACCGGATCACGCCCTATGCCGCTGCCCGGGCGATGGCGGAACTCTTGCCGATGGGGAGGCTGGAGGCGATTGGCGGTGCAGGACACCTGGCCCCGCTGGAACGCCCGGATGAAGTCACCCGGGCGCTGGCTGATTTCCTGGGGTCGATCAGTCCCGCCTCGGCGGCCCCGGCGGGTCGTCCGAGTTGAAGATCTCGCGGTTCTTCTCGATGTAGGAAACGAGGTTTGGTGGGACATCTTCCTCGGGGAAGATGGCCGACACCGGGCACTCGGGTTCGCAGGCCCCGCAGTCGATGCATTCGTCGGGCTGGATGTACAACTGGTCCTCACCTTCGTAGATGCAGTCCACCGGACAGACATCCACGCACGCGCGGTCCTTCACTCCGATGCACGCTTCGGTGATCACGTACGCCATTTCGGTTCCAGCCTCCTCAACAATGAAAATGTGGGGGTGCCGACATTTAGGGCCTGAATCAATCAAGCGCAAGGGGCAGGGTCGGACTGCAACCTGCTGATCATTACTTTCCCCGCATGCTGCTCACGCCGCGTCGCCTTCCTGATCTTTTCTTCATCCTGCTTGCCCTCCTCGGAGGCGAACGGCTGGCCGCTCAGGCGTGCACCGAGCGACCGGTCACCGCGCTGGTCCTGTCCGGTGGAGGCGCCAAGGGCCTGGCGCACATCGGTGTGCTCCGCTCGCTCGACGAGCTCGGCATAAAGCCCGACTTGATAGTGGGCGCAAGCATGGGATCGCTGGTTGGTGCGATGTATGCCAGCGGTTATTCCGCGCGCGTCATTGACTCGCTCACCCGGTCACTGCCGATCTCCACCCTGTTTCGCCCCTTCCAGCCGGTTGCTCCGCGGGCCTTGCGACGGCTCCAGCCCATAGTGGTGTGGGAGCAGGGAGACCGGGGCTTCACCCTGCAGAGCGCGGTCATCAGGGAGCCCAGGGCCAATGCCCTGCTCAACGCCGCGCTGCTCAGGGGCAACCTGCTGGCGCAGGGTGACTTCGGCCGCCTGCCGATCCCGTTCCGCGCCGTAGCCACCGATCTCGCCAATCGCGAGGTGGTGGTACTCGACAGCGGAGACCTGGCGCGCGCGGTGCGAGCCAGCATCGCGATACCACTCATCTTCGCACCGGAACGGATCGACGGGCGATTCCTCGCCGACGGCGGGCTGAGCGACAACATCCCGGTGGCCGCAGCCCGGGCCGCGGGAGCCGAACGGCTCATCGTGAGCGACGCCACCGAGCGCAGGCCCGACACCCTCAATCTCTACTCCCCCTTCGTCCTTGCCGAGCGCCTGCTGGGCTTCCTTTTCGAGCAGTCGGATTCGCTGGGACCGGAAGACATCTACATCCGCCCCGACGTGAGCGGGTTCGAGAGCCTGGACTTCAGCGCCCAGTCGGTGGCGGAGCTCATCACCAATGGGCGAGCTGCGGCCGACTCCATACTCTCCGATGCGTCATGCGTTTCGGCCCCAGCGTCGCTGCCGCCGCCTCCCCCGGCGCTCCCCGACGGGCCGGTGGCGGTAGAGGTGCCCGGCGTGAGTCCGGTGGAAGCGGAGCACATCACCTCACTGCTGGGACTTTCCGACCAGGAGGTGCTGGACGTCGACGCACTGCGGAATCGGCTACGGCGACTGGGTGGCTCCGATCAGTACATGGCGCTCTGGCTTCACCCGACCGGCGAGGGCGACAGCGTGAAGTTCAGCGTGGCTCCCGAGCATGCGGCCGACCGGACCGCTGCAATCGGTGCCATGTACGACAGCGACATAGGCGGCCGAGCCTGGGCCGGGACGGTGGACCACCGGGTTGGTGGCGGACTCGAGGCAAGCGCGCTGTTTGCATTCGGAACCTTCGAGAAGGATCTCACCCTCAGCCTCAGGCGTCCCAGCGACTGGCTGGGACAGCTGCTCACACCGTTCGCCGCGCTCCGGCTGGCGGCGGTGGATCTCAGGACCTTTTCTCCGTCCGGCGACCTGCTGGACAAGCTCCGGACCCGAGAGATGCGGGGACTCGTGGGAGTTGAGCGCGACATGGGCGAGCGCTCCACGGTGACCATTGGAGGCAGTGGCCGCTACTGGCGCAACGATGATGGAAGCACTGACGAATCCATTGGCGCGATCGCATCGCTCATCGCCTACGACGACGCCGGCGCGCCATTCGTCACGCTCGAGGGGGAGTGGAGCTCGGGGTTCCAGCGCGTTGCCATGGAGGCGACGCCCACGCTGGTGTACAAGCGGCTTCGCATCCGCCCCCGCATCCGGGCCGGCTGGGGCGACAGCCTGCCGGCGCAGCTCACGCTTCCGCTGGGCGGATCCGACGGCATCCCGGGGCTCCACCTGGGAGAGCTGAGGGGTGACCGGGAAGTGCTGCTGGGCTTGGGAATGGGAGTAAGGGTACTGGGTCCGATCGAAATCGTCGCTGAGGGAGTGGCGGGACGGACAGACCAGGGCGGGCAGTTGTTCAGCGATGACAACTGGCACGCCGGCGTGCGGATCGGACTGGGTGCGGATACGCCGCTGGGACCAATGCGGGTGGACTACGAGGTAACGAAGGATTGGCGAGATGCTCTGCGCGTGCGCATGGGAAGGAGCTTCTGACAACGGGAGAAGGGGTAGAAGAGGTAGAAGAGGTAGAAGAGGGAGGAGGTACGGCAGGTCCCTCCTCTACCCCCTCTACCTCTTCTACCCTAAAGCAGTCCCGTCAGTGGCGTCGCGTAGGTCGCGGTTCTGGTCTCCGGCGGGCCGTAGCGCCCGTCGGCTGCGTGGAGCCGGTTCCATTCCTCACGCAGGCAGTAGGGATCGAGCCCATGAGGCCGGTCCACCGCCAGCACGCCGTCGAGGTGATCCATCTCGTGCTGGATCAGCTCGGCCCGGTCGCCCTCGAGGTCGTCCTCGTGCCAGGC
>CAMLHP010000061.1 GCA_946479805.1 uncultured Gemmatimonadota bacterium
GGTTCTCGGCGAGGGTCGCAGCCACCTCATCCAGGATGAAGCGCGAGCTCTGGGTGAGGTTGGACGTGCCGGTGGCGAAGTTGACGCCCGGCAGGGTGATGTTGGCGTTGGCATTGGCAGCCAGCTTGTTGAGGCTGTCACGCAGCGCCTGGATCTCGGCCCGGGAGACGCCCGCCGCCATGGCCGCGCTGTCACGCGCCGCCTGCGCCGCTGCCCGCTCTGCAGCCGCGATGCTGTCGGCCCGCGCCCGCTCAGCGGCCGCGATGCTGTCAGCCCGCGCCCGCTCCGCACGCGCAACCGAGTCACGCACGGCCGCTTCACGCGCCCGAGCCGCCTCTGCCGCACGGATGGAGTCCTGGTTTACCGGCGGGCAACCCGTCGCGGTGACCGGCATGCCGCGCGGTGAATCGGGGCACTGGTCAACGTCATCGGCCACGCCATCGCGGTCGGTGTCGCTGGGGCCGAAGCCGGTGTTGTCGCCGAAGAGCCAGGAGAGGCCGGCGTTGAGGCCGTAGTGCCAGTCCTTGTCCTCGCGGCTGAGCGCCGGGTTCGGGCTGCTCATGTAGTCGCCGGTGCCCTCGACCCGGACCGAGAGACGCTCGCCAAGGCCGAAGCGGAAGCCCGCAACGGCGCCGGGTCCGGTCTCGTCGCCTTCGGTGGTGCCGGGAACGTCGTTACCACGGTCTGAGTACTTGTTGAACACGTAGCGACCGCCGACGAACATCGCAGCGTGCTGGCCGAAGGGGATATGGCCGAGCAGTTCACCGCCAAGGTGCAACTGGGTCAGCTTGCCGATGGCAAACTTGTAGGAGGTCGGGGTGTAGGCGCCGAAGGCACCAATCTCGATGCCACGCACCGGGAAGAAACCGAGGCGGGCACCACCGCCCACCTTGTCCTGGATCGCGTAGCTCTCACCGAACCAGTTCTTGCGGGCAAACAAACCGAACTCGACTGTGCCCGCCCCCTGAGCGCTGGCCGATGGCGCCACTAGCGCCGCAAGCAGGCCGGAAAGAACGAGGCCTCGAAGCTTCATCATGGACTCCGAATGAAGGTGTAAAGTGATGGCGGTGAATTCGAGCACCGCGCACGGCACAGCGCAAATGATGTCAGCCGACGGATTTTGGCGCGGTGAGACAACTCACCATGCAACAGCATCCTCAGGCACGAGCCAGATCACGGGACGTCCAAACCCTGCAAAGGTCCACCACACAAGGCTTTGGCGACCGACCTATTATACACCACGCCCGGCAAAAGTCGAGAACTGACCCCGGATCGGGGGCCAGAACCGGGGTCTGGCGAACGTTTCAGAAGAATTCAGAGGTTTCATTATGACGTCAAGTGCTCCCAGCTGGCCCCACCGGTTCGAGCCCGGCACCGGGGGCGGGGCCACACTGCTGATGCTGCACGGGACTGGCGGGAACGAGGACGACTTGATCGGCCTGGGCCAGGCACTGGCCCCGGGGACCCCCCTCCTGTCACCCCGGGGGCAGGTGCTGGAGAACGGTATGCCCCGGTTCTTTCGCAGGCTGGCCGAGGGCGTCTTTGATGAAGCGGACCTGGTCCGGAGGACCCATGACCTGGCCGACTTTGTTCGGGAGGGGGCGGCGGCATACGGCCGGGATCCTGGCCGGATCTGGGCGGTGGGCTTCTCCAATGGGGCCAACATCGCCGCCAGCCTGCTGCTGCTGGAGCCGGGGCTCCTGGCGGGAGCGGTGCTGCTCCGGGCGACTCTGCCGCTGACGCCGGACGAGCTGCCCGACCTCAGCTCGACCGCTGTGCTGCTGTCAGAGGGCCGGACCGATCCTTATGTGCCAGCGGACCGGGCTGAAGCACTGGCAAGCCTGCTGCGCCAGGCGGGCGCAGACGTCACACTGGAGTGGCGCGAGTCGGGCCATGGCCTCACCCACGAGGATGTGGCGTCGGCGTCGCGCTGGCTGGCGCCGAAGGTGCGTTAGGATCGCCAGGTTCGGGGTTTCTTCCCTATTGGCAAGACCGGAATTGGAGTCAACTTGGGGGAGGTGCTTCGCGGCGGCTTCGTGGGCCGACGCGACTACGTGCCAGATGCCCCCGCTTTACTGCTGACCAACTCAAGAGGGGAGATGTGATGGCCACCATTGCCCTCGAGCAGGAGCGCCTGTTTGTGGCGGAGCGGCTCCTGAACGAAATCGAACGTCGCCATAGCCTTCCCAGTTCGCAGCACCCCGACTTGCAGACTCCCGTCATTGACCGATTTCTCATAGCGTACCTGCCCGAGACCCGCGAGGGTGAACCCGCGCCCAACTCCATCGAGTACGCGTTCACTTCGTCGCTGGGCGACGCGGTGGAGTTGTTGCGCCGAGTGGTGGACGAGTCCCCTGATGGATGGGGCGCAGCAGCGTACGTGCATGATCTGGATACCGGCGCTGGAGTGCATTGAGAACCACGTGACCTTCAACTCCATCATGCCGGCGTCGCTGCTCATGCTGCTTGGCGCCGGCATCATCTTGCCCGCGCCGGCGCGCGCCCAGGCTCCCTCGCTCGACTCGCTCTCCCGGCGGCTCATGAGCATCCCCGCGCCGCTGGGGTACGAGTCCGCGATGGCCGACTCCATAGCCGGGATGCTGGCGGGCCGCGGCACCGTTTTGCGCGACCGCGCCGGCAACGTGCTGCTCACGCTGGGGCGCGGCTCTCCGTCGCGGCTCGTCGCCTGTCCGATGGACGAGCCCGGCTGGGTGGTGGGCGGCATCAGGGATGACGGCTATCTCACCATTCGCCGGCTCCCCGGCGCAATGTCACGCGACGCTGACGAACGACTCGAAGGCCAGAGAATCACGCTCCTCGGCGCCAAGGGCCCCGTGCCCGGAGTCGTGGGCGTGCGCAGCATTCATCTCACGAGAGGCCGCAGCAGTGCGTCGGACAGGTTCACCTTCGACGACGCGTTCGTGGACGTCGGCGCCAGCAGCGCCGACGAGGCGCGCGCCCTCGGGCTCGAAGCCACCACGCCGCTGGTGCTGGAGAAACGCCCCCATACCTACGGTGATGGGCTCACCGCCGCCCCCGAGGCGGGCACGCGCGCAGCCTGCGCCGCGCTCATTCGCGCTGCAGGCGAGCGGCCGAGCGGCAGCGTCACCGTGGCGTTTGTTGTGGAGCAGCGGCTCTCGGCGCGGGGACTCCGCACCATCGTCAACGAACGCGGCCCATTCGCTGACGTCCTGGTATTGGGTGCTGCCAATTCGCAGTCATCGGCGGTGGTTGCCGATTCCATCCGACTGAGCGGGAGCGTGCGAGCGGATCGGTGGAATCTGCGGATCCGTCACCAGGGCACGCCGGTGGAGACTGTGGGATTCACCGATGTGCAGGCGCTGGAAGCTCGGCTCCGCAGCTGGATCGGGGGTGGCCGGTGAGGCGCGCGCTGATGGCGACCGCATTGAGCCTGCTCCTCGCGGCATCGGCCATGGCCCAGGACTCCGCCGAACTGGCCGAGGCTGAAGCGGTGCTGTCGCAGCTTACCGAGGTGCACGGCGTGAGCGGCGCCGAGGGACCGGTACGCGACGCGGTGCGGGGGATGCTGCCGGAGTGGGCCGAGTCGTCGGTGGACAGCGCCGGCAACCTCTGGGTAAGCGTGGGGTCGGGAGACCCGGTGGTGACGTTCGTAGCCCACCTCGACGAGATCGGTTACCGGGTCACCGCCATCAACGATGACGGCACCCTGGAGCTCTCTCGGCAGGGCGGCTTCTTCCCGGCGCTGTATGCCTGGCGGCCGGCGCTGGCGCACGGCGCCAGGGGCGACGTGCCGGGCGTCTTCGTGCCGGGCGATTCGGGCAGGATGGTCGCCGACCTGGCGCTGGGATCGCGCTCGGCGGTAGAGGCGAGTGGCGTTGCGGTGGGCACGACGCTCACCAGTCCCAAGGCGTACCAGAGGCTGGCGGGCACCCGCGCGACCGGCAGGTCGTTCGACGACAGGGTGGGCTCGACCGCGCTGGTGCTGGCGGTGAGGCGGCTGGACCGCGAGCGGCTCAAGCACCGGGTGATTTTCATCTGGAGCGTGCGGGAGGAAATCGGGCTGGAAGGCGCCGAGGTGGCGGCCGACGCGCTGGGTGTGAGCGTGCATCGGGTGCACGCGGTGGACACGTTCGTGAGCGCCGACGGGCCGCTGGAACTCAGCGGCTACGGACTGGCGCCGCTGGGGGAGGGGGCGGTGATCCGGGCGGTGGACAACAGCAACGTGGCGCCGAAGGTGCTGGTGGATTCGCTCCAGGCGCTGGCGGAGCGGCACGGCATCCCGCTCCAGTACGGCGCCACCAGCGGCGGCAACGACGGTTCCGCCTTCGCGCCGTGGGGCGTGCCGGATGTGCCAATCGCCTGGCCGCTCCGATACTCGCACTCGCCGGCCGAGGTGGCGGACCTCAAGGACGTGGCGGCGCTGGCGAAACTTGTGGAGGTCATTGCTGAGGAGTGGTGACGGGATCGTCACCCTGAGCGCAGCGAAGGGGCCAAACCGAGCAATGGCGAAGTCCTTTCACCACGGAGCCACGGAGGACACGGAGAACTGCTATTTTTTTGTGGTCTTACCGACTAGCAACGCGCCCCTGGCATCTCTCCCACATCAACGGCTTTTCTCTGTGTCCTCCGTGTCTCCGTGGTTAAGACCAGCCCTGTTGGGCCTCCTTGCCCTTGCATGCGCTCCCCGAGCTTCGGTGCTGCCGCCTGCGACGGCGACAGGCAAGCGCGTGCTCCTCGTCAGCTTCGACGCGCTCAATGAACGCCGGGCGCTGGAGACCGTTCCGCAGCAGTTGATCCCCTCGTTCGTCTCGCTCTTCAGCGGAGGGCGCTGCGCCGAGTACGCCCGGCCCGCCTGGCCCAGCAAGACGGCGGCGTCGCACGCGTCGCTCTGGACCGGCGTCTATGGCGACAGCAACGGGATCGCGGCCAATTCGCAGCCGCCGCTGCCGAGGGACCAGCACCGCATCACCGAACGGGTCTCCGGCTACAGCAACCAGTGGCTCCGCGCCGAGCCGGTGTGGATCACCGAGGCGCTGAAGGGCAGGCGGGTGGTGGCGCACCATCCCACCCAGGCGCCGGGGGCGCCGGGGTACCCACAAACCTTCAGCACCGACCCGCCGCCCACCGAAGCCATGCGCCGCGCTGCGGAGGCGCTCGCCTCGCAGAACCTCGCCGCCCTCAACGGCTACAACCTCCACCTCGCGCCCGACCGGGTCATCACCCAGGACAGCGTCGCGCCCAGGCCCGCGCGGGGCTGGGTGCACGTGGAGCAGTTGAGATCGGGTGTGACTCCGCTCGAGATCGCGTTTGCGGTGGGCGACGACTCGGTGTTCGCGCTGCTGCATGGCGAGCGGGCGTACACCACGATCACCGCGGCGCTCAGCCGCGACGCGGGACAGAGGTCCGTCTCGGCCGTGGTTCATCCACCCGACCGTTCCGATCCTGGCACGCGCGAGCTAGCCCGCCATTTCTCGGCGCCGCTCGGCTTCGACTTCGGCGAGACGCCGGTGACGCTGTTCCTCCGGCTGTTTCAACTGGCGCCGGACGGGAAGTCGTTCGTGCTGTTCATTCCGGCCGTGTCGGGAATCAACGCCAACAACCCCGAAGTGCTGCGGCAGTATCTCGATGCCACCGGAGGCTGGATCGGCAACGGCGGGCGCATCCTCAACGACGGCTCCGACGAGGGCGCGTGGCGCTACCTCGAGTCGCTGGAGCTGGTGACCCGGCAGTTCATGCGGGGGAGCGAGTGGGGCTGGAGCGAGCGCCGAGCCCAGGTGCAGCTGGACTACTTCCCGCTGATAGACGAGGTGGACCACACCTGGTACGGCTATGTGGCGCCGGAGACGCCGGGGGTGGCGGACAGCGTGCGGCTGCAGGTGAAGGCGTGGCGGGACCCCGCCTGGCGCCTCGCCGACCTGCGGCTGGCGCACCTGATGCGGCTGGTGGCGCGCGACTCGTCGGTGCTGATCGTGAGCGGGGACCACGGCATGCGTCCCACCTGGCGGGTGTTCCGCCCCAACGTGGCGCTGAGAGACGCGGGGCTGTTGGCCGCCGATGCACAGGGCCGGATCATCGCGCGACAGACACGGGCGCTGGCGCCCGACGGACTCTATGTGTCGCTCAACACCACCGATTGGCTGGACGGCATTGTGACTGACGCCGAGCGGGAGGAGGTACTGCGCCGGGCGGAGGCCGCGCTGCTCGCGGTGCGGGGCGAGGACGGGGAGCAGGTGGTGACGCGGATCTGGCGCTTACCTAAGCCCGACAGCCTGGGCCGGGGAGGACCGGTGGGCGGCGAGCTCTACTACGAGACCGCGCCAGGGTATTTCTGGAGCCGCGGACTCGACGGGCCGGCGGCGGGTCCGGGACGGATCGGTGCGGACCATGGGTATCCGTCGATCAGTCCGGACATGTACACCGTGCTGTGCGCGTGGGGGCCGGGGGTGAAGGCCGAGCGAGTGGGGCCGGCGCGGACGGTGGATGCGGTGGGGTGGGTACTCCGCCTGATCGACGGCTGAAGCCGCCTCTCGGCTCTGTCGCTGAAGCGACATTGAAGTGGCGTCCCGCTGTTGGCGTCGTATCAAGCGGCTTTAGCCGCAGAGCCGAGCAGCGGCTTTAGCCGATGGTCCCGAGGAGCGATCAAGCCCGGCTCGCAGCCGCCCCCGCTTCAGTGGTGATACTGCGCCTGCAGAAACTCGATGCGGTCGTCGAACACCTCAATCGCGCACCGTTCGCCCATGGGGAGTGGAGCTACTAACGGGCAGGAAGAGGTGCCCCTTGCTCGAGCTGGACAAGTTATGCATAATTATGCGTTATGCACTCCACCCCCCTCGCCCTCGCCTTCTCCGGCGGCCTCGATACCTCCTACTGCGTTCCCTTCCTCTCCGAGGCCGGGTATGCAGTCCACACCGTCTACGTCCATACCGGCGGCGCCTCCGACGCTGACCGCGCCGCCATCCGGGCCCAGGCCCTGGCCGTGGGGGCCGCCGAACACCACGACATCGACGGCCAGGATGCGGTCTTCGACCGCTTTGTCCGCTTCCTCATCCAGGGCAACGTCCTCCGGGGCGAGGTCTATCCCCTCTCGGTAGCCGCCGAGCGCACCCAGCAGGCCCTGTCCGTCATCGAGGTGGCCCGCCAGATCGGCGCCGCCGCCATCGCCCACGGCTCCACCGGCGCCGGCAACGACCAGGTCCGCTTCGATATCGCCATCCGGGTCCTCGCGCCCGAGCTCCAGATCATCACCCCCATCCGCGACCAGGGGCTGACCCGCGACCAGGCCATCGCCTTCCTCGAGGCCCGGAACCTCCCCGTCCCCTCCAAGGCCAGCGCTTACTCCATCAACCGCGGCCTCTGGGGCACCACCTGGGGCGGCGGCTGGACCCACGACACCTGGGCCGGCCCACCTGCCGAGCTGATCGACCCGCCGGCAGACGCTCCTGAGCCGACCGACATCGTGATTCGCTGGGAACAGGGTGTGCCCGTCTCCCTCAACGCCGAGCCGCCGAGCCGCCGAGCCGCCGAGCGAGCCGCCGAGCCGCCGAGCCGCCTCATCGACGCCCTCGGCCAGCTCTGCGAAGCCTACGGCGTCGGGCGTGGCATCCACGTCGGCGAAACCGCACTCGGCATCAAGGGCCGCATCGGCTTCGAAGCCGGCGCCGCCCTCGTCCTCATCGCCGCCCACCGCGAGCTGGAGAAGCTGGTCCTCACCAAGTGGCAGTCCTTCTGGAAGGACCAGCTCGCCCGCTTCTACGGCGACCGCCTCCACGAGGGCCACTACTTCGATCCCGCGCTCCGCGACATCGAGGCGCTCATCACCAGTTCCCAGCAGCGCGTCACCGGCGAGACCCGCGTCCGCCTCTGGCCCGGCCGCTTCCAGGTGACCGGCGCCCGCAGCCCCTTCTCCATGATGGACCCCGCCGTCGCCACCTACGGCGAGGAGAACCGGCTCTGGACCGGCGACGAGGCCCGCGACTTCGCCCGCGTCTCCGCCATTCCCTCGCTCCTCGCCCGCCGAGCCGGCTCCCGGGGAGACGCCTGATGGGAGACGCCTGATGGGAGATGCCCCATGGTGGTGACCACCCGGGTCCGGCTGGACCGGATCGCCTCCGCCACCCGCAACGCCCACCTCGCACCCGAGGTGATCGTCGGCGACCAGATCATCGCCCAGGAAGGCTACGTGCTGGCGGTGCGCATCCTCAGCGACAAGAGCGCCTACAACACGGTGGAGGACCTCGCCGGCCGCATGGTGTCGCTCCGCTCCGGTGACGTGCTGGCCGGCGTACTCGGCTCCCGTCGCGCCCTCCGCGGCTACGCCGGCGAGGTGCCGTCGCACATTGCCGTTGGCGACACCATCCACGTCCTCAATCTCGGCGGCATCCTGGGCCAGTGCACTTCCGAGAACCCCGACATCGGTCCGCCCTTCAGCGCCGAGGTGCTGGGCGCGGTGCTGAGCTTCCCGGCGCTGGGTGACCGCGTCGGCCGGCCGGCCCACATCCGCGACCACGCGGTGCCGTCGTCAGACACGCTCGACGCCACCATTCCCGTGGTGTACGTGGCCGGCACCTGCATGAACGCCGGCAAGACCGTCGCCGCCACCGAGCTGGTGCGCGGCCTGGCCCGCTCCGGGCTCAAGGTCGCCGCCGCCAAGCTGACCGGCGTGTCACTCATGCGCGACGCGCTGGCCATGCAGGACGCCGGCGCCCAGGCCGCCCTCACCTTCAACGACGTCGGCATCGCCAGCACCCATCCCGGCGTCACCGTCGCCACCGCCAAGGGGATCTTCAACCGGCTGGCCCAGTCGCGCCCCGACGTGATCGTGGCCGAGCTGGGCGACGGGATCCTGGGCGAGTACGGGGTGCAGGACATCCTCGCCGATGAGGAACTGGCCGGCGCCGCCTGCGCCTGGATCATGGCAGCGCCCGATCCGGTCGCCTGCTGGGGCGCGGTGGAGCTGATGCGTGAACGCTTCAGCCTCCCGGTGCACGTCATCACCGGCCCCGCCACCGACAACGACGTTGGCCGCAACTACATCCGCGCCACCCTCGGCGTCCCCGCCCACAACGCCCGGCGCGACGCGGCGGGGCTGGTTGACGTGGCGCGCAAGGGATACGGGGCGTGGGTGGCGTCGCACACCGCAGTGGGGAGCCGCGCGTGAGTAGCGGACTTCGCGTTGCAGTGGTAGGCGCTGCCGGCTACGCCGGTGGCGAGCTGCTCCGGCTCCTGCTGGGGCATCCCGCCGTGGGCGAGATCATCGCCACCAGCCGGAGCCAGGCCGGCACCCCCATCGCCGATGTGCATCCCACCCTGGCACCGCTCACCGACGCCCGCTTCTCCAGCATGTCGCCCGGCGAGGCGTCCGTCGGGCGCGACGTGGTGTTCCTGGCCCTGGAGCACGGCGAATCGTCCCGCATGATCGGCGAGGTGTTCGAGTCGGGCCCCGGCCTGGTCGTTGACCTCGCCGCCGATTTCCGGGTGGCCGACCCTCGCCTCTACGAGCGCTTCTACGGCCAGCACGCGTCGCCCGACTACGTCCATCGCTTCCGCTACGGCCTTGCCGATGTGGTGGGCGAATCGCTGCGCGGCGCCACCGCCATCGCCGCACCCGGCTGCTTCGCCACCGCGGCTCAGCTGGCGCTCTGGCCCATCGCAAGGGCCGGCATCGCCACCTCTCCAGTGCTGTTTGGCATCACCGGCTCCAGCGGCGCGGGTGTGCATCCTCGGCCCACGACCCATCACCCCGCGCGCGCCAGCAACGTGTTCGCCTACTCGGTGCTGGGCCACCGGCACGAGGCCGAGGTGCTGTCGAGCTGGCGCGAGTGGACCGGCAACTCCGAGGCCGAGGCCCGGATGATGGTGCACTCGGGCCCCTGGGTGCGGGGCATCTACCTCACGCTCCACGCGCGCTTCGATGCCCGGCCCGCGCAGATGGAGGACGGCGCCGTGGCGTTCTACCGCGCCGCGTATGAGGGGCGGCCCTTCGTGCGGGTGCTGGAGCGCGCGCCGGAACTGACCCACGCGGTGGGCACCAACTACGCCCTGATCCACGCCGCGCTCTCGGACGACGGGCGCGAGCTGCAGGTGATGGTGGCCGAGGACAACCTGGTGAAGGGCGCCGGGGGGCAGGCGGTCCAGGCCATGAACCTGGCGCTCGGCTTCGACGAGACCGCAGGCCTCACCGCTGTGGGAGTGTTCCCGTGCTGACCGACACCACCAGCGCCTCGGCGCTGCTCCCGGTTTACGCCCAGATGCCGGTGCGTCCGGTGTCGGGCAGCGGCTCGTGGATTACTGACGACCAGGGCCAGCGCTGGCTCGACGCCTATGGCGGCCACGCCGTGGCATCCACTGGCCACAGCCACCCGCACGTGGTGGCGGCGATTGCGGAGCAGGCGAAGCAGTTGCTGTTCTACTCCACCGTGCTGCCTCATCCCAACCGGGAGAAACTGGCGCAGCAGCTGGTGGCCCGGATGCCGTCGCCGCTCTCGGCGGTCTTCTTCGCCAACTCCGGCGCCGAGGCCAACGAGAACGCCTTCCACCTGGCGCGGAAGGTGACCGGCCGGCAGCAGATGCTGGCGGTGGAGGGCGGCTGGCACGGTCGCACCCTTGGCTGCCTCCAGGTCACCGATGGCGAGAAGTACATGGCCAGCGCGCGCCGGGCTGGCATGACACCGTCGCCCAAGGTGCCGTTCAACGACGTGGATGCGCTGGACCGGTTCATCACCGACGACGTCGCCGCGCTGATCGTGGAGCCGGTGCAGGGGATGATGGGTGCCCGCGACTGCTCGGTGGAGTTCCTCGAGCGGGCGCGGGCGGTCACCGCCGAGCGCGGGGCGATGCTGATCTTCGACGAGATCCAGTGCGGTGTGGGCCGGAGCGGCAAGTTCACCGCCGCCGAGTCGTACGGGGTGACGCCCGATCTGCTGACCATGGCCAAGGGCCTCGGCTCAGGCTTTCCCATCTCGGCCACGGTCGCCACCAGTGCCATTGCGAAGCAGGTGTCCGTCGGCGACCTCGGCAGCACCTTCGGCGGCGGCCCGGTGGCCTGCGCCGCGGCACTGGCGACGCTCGAGGTGATTGATGAGGAACACCTGCTGGAGAACGTAGTGCACGTGAGCCAGTACCTCCGTCAGGGTGCGCTCGAGGCCGGCGCAGTGGCGGTTCAGGGACGCGGGCTGCTGCTGGGGCTCCGGCTCGACCGGCCCGCGGCGGAAGTGCAGCGGGTGCTGTTCGAGGACCAGACCCTTACCGGCACATCGACCGATCCCCACGTGCTGCGGCTGATGCCACCGTTGTCGTTCAGCGAGCTGGAGGCGGACATGCTGCTGGCCTCGCTGACCGAGGCGCTGCGATGAGCAAGCGCGACTTCCTCGCCATGGAGGACTGGGGCGCCGACGGGGTCGAGGCGCTGCTCCGGCTGGCCGCCCGGATCAAGCGGGGCGAGATCACCGGCGGGCTCGAGCGCCGGGTGCTGGCGATGATCTTCATGGACCCGAGCCTCCGCACCCGTTCCAGCTTCGAGACCGCGATGTTCCTCCACGGCGGCCACGCGCTGGTGCTGGAACCGGGCAAGGGCTC
>CAMLHP010000062.1 GCA_946479805.1 uncultured Gemmatimonadota bacterium
TCGGCTCTGCGGCTAAAGCCGCTACGTACGACGTTGATCGTGATACGCCGTGTCAGGGTCGCTTCAGCGACAGAGCCGAGCGGCGGCTTCAGCCGACGATCAGCCGACGCCAGCCGAAGCCAGCCGACTCCAGCCGACGATCGCCCGCGACCACCCTATATTTTCGCTCATGCCCCGACTGCTGCTCCTCGCCATGATTCTGGCAACATCCGCCTGCGCCTCCCTCGGCCAGGCCATCGCGGACGCCATGCGCGAGCGGCCTCCCGCGGCGCGCACCCGCATGACCGTGGCCAGCGACGCCCGGCTCGATTCGCTGGGCCGGCTCGAGGGGAGCTTCGTGGGCGAGGGCACCCCCCGCGCGGTGCACCTCGTCTCGACCGATACCGCGCTGATCGCCGAGCTGGTCCGGCAGTACGCTCCCAACATCCGCCGCACGACCGATTTCTGGACCGGCGTCCGGCGCGCCAGCCCCATCCGCATCCCCATTCGCGAGCGCGGCGAACCGGCTGGGCGGGGCGTCATGCTGGGGCGGATCCACGCAGCGTCGCCGGTGGGCATGACTTCGGCCGAGGCCACGTCTCTCACCATCCGAACGGGCCACTGCAGCGGGCAGGGACTCGAGGCCGAGCTGATTGTCGAGCCGTACCACCAGGGCGGGCCCCCGCTGACCGGACCGGCCGTGGCCAACGTGCAGCCGTCCGGTTCGCGCATGGCCGATGCCTGGCGCGACCCGCTGCCCGAACTCGACTCCGCCCTGGTCCACGACCTCATCGGCTGGGGCCGCCACACCATGGATTCGCTCCTGGCGCGATCGCACAGCTCGATCATCGCGCGTCCGGTGCCCGAAGTGCCGGTGGTGGTCAACACCCTCTCAGATTTCGATGCCGCGGAGATCGCATCCTATCGCGCGGGCGACGGCCGGCTTCGCTACGCGGTTTCGCTGAGGGAGAGGCGAGTGGCCGGTCGCGACACGCTGATCGCCGCCGGCGTCTTCGCCTTTGACGAAACCGGCGCCTGGCAGCAGGTCATCTTCCGGCCGCTCTATCTCAACTTCCGTCGCGGCCGCGCGACGGCCCGCGGCGGCGACGACAGGTTCTGGCGCCGGCTGGCGGCGGTGGACGACTTCTCCTTCGACCGCGACAACCTCTGGATGGAGCAGGTCGACGCCCGCACCGGCCGGGTCATCTGGGGAATCGTGCAGCCGGCCGACAACGTCATCGTCGCCGCGGCGGAGATGTGCCCATGAAGCTCTACACCCGCACCGGTGATCAGGGCGAGACCGGTCTCTTTGGCGGCGGCCGGGTCCCCAAGGACCATCCCCGGGTCGCGGCCTACGGCGACGTTGACGAGCTCAACTCGGCCATCGGCGTGGTGCGCGCAACCCAGCCCGAGGAATTCGCCGACGAGTTCCTAGAAAGCGTGCAACGGGACCTCTTCAGCATCGGCGGCCGGCTCGCCACCGTGAACACCGAGCGGGTGGCGAAGACACTCGACAAGGCCGAACTCCCCGACTCGCGCATCGCCGAACTCGAGGCCGCCATCGACAAGGCCACCGATGGCCTGCCGGAGCTGCGCGCGTTCATCCTGCCGGCGGGAACTCCCAAGGCGGCGATGCTGCACCTGTCCCGCACCGTCTGCCGCCGGGCCGAGCGCAGCCTGGTGACGCTGCGCGCCGATGCGGACGTGCCCGCCATCTTCGTGGTCTATCTCAATCGCCTTTCCGACCTGCTCTTTGCCCTCGCACGCCGGGCCAATCACGAAAGCGGCAACGGGGACGTCACTTGGTGACGAGTGAACGGGCATGCTTGAAAGGTGACGCGCCGATGGTAACACCTCAGCTTACCGTCACCCACCGGGACGGCGAATACCCGCTGTATGTGGAAGCGGGGCTGCTGGAAGTGCTGCCAGCCCTGGCAGCGCGCCACCTCGGCTCCAGGCCCACGGCGCTCATCTGTGATGCCACCGTGGCCCGGCTGTACCTCGACTGGCTGAAGGGCGAGCCCTCGCCCTGGCGTCCCCGCGACTCGACCTGCGCAGACCAGCCCCCCGGCGGCTGGCCCGACCCGCTCACCTTCGAGCCGGGTGAGGCGTCCAAGTCCAGGCGCACCTGGGCGATGCTCACCGACCAGCTGCTGGACCGCGGGCTGGGCCGGGACGGCGCCCTGGTGGCGATGGGCGGCGGCGTCACCGGCGACCTCGCCGGGTTCGTCGCCGCCACCTACCTCCGGGGCATTCCCCTGGTCCAGGTGCCCACCACCCTGCTGGCAATGCTCGACTCTTCGGTGGGTGGCAAGGTCGGAGTGGACACCGCCCACGGCAAGAACCTCGTCGGCGCCTTCCACCCGCCGGCTGCCGTGGTGGCCGACCCCATGGTCCTCGCGACCCTGGGCGACCGCGAGTTCCGGAGCGGCCTCGCCGAGGCGGTGAAGCACGGGCTCATCGCCGACGCCGGGCACCTCGAGTGGATCGAGGCCGAGGCTGCCCAGCTGGCCGCCCGCGACCTCGGAACCGTGACCACCCTGATCCGCCGCAGCATCGCCATCAAGGCCGGAATAGTGGCCCGGGATGAGCGCGAGGCCGGCCCCCGCGAGCTCCTCAACGCCGGCCACACGGTGGGCCACGCACTGGAGCATGCCGGCGGGTACCAGCTGCTCCACGGAGAGGCCGTGGCCATCGGGCTGGTGGCCGAATGCCGGATCGGCGAGGCCCTGGGGGTGACCCCGACCGGCACCGCCAGCCGGGTTGCGACCGTGCTCGAAGCTCTCGGCCTCCCGGTCCGGACCCCGAACGGGGTGAGTCTTGCCGCCCCCGACCTCCTGGCCGCAATGGGGCGGGACAAGAAGAACCGCGCCGGGCAGCTCCGGATGGCCCTTCCCTCGGCTATCGGCTGCGGTGCCGGTGTTGACGTTCCGGCTAACGCTGTCGCCAGCATAGATTTGTGATGTGGATAACGACTTTTCGTTGACAGACGGGCATTTTTTCCCCATATTCGCTGGGTCTGCTCCTCGCGGCATCCGCCGCAAATCCGATTCGATGTAGTTTCGCGCCGTCCCAGACCAGCAGGGGAACTGCATGCCTCGTGTTCGCTCCGGGAAAGCTCGCCCGGCCATTCGGCCGTCCCTCTCCGGTGGTTCGTTCGATCAGTACCTCCACGACATTCAGAAGCTGCCCATGGTCAAGGACGTCGCCGAAGAGCGAAGCCTTGCCCGTCGCGCGCTGAATGGAGACCAGGAGGCCGCTGAACGACTGGTCACCGCCAATCTCCGGTTCGTCATCTCCTACGTGAAGCGCTACCAGGGCCACGGCCTGGAGCTCTCCGAGCTGGTGGCCATCGGCAACGAGGGGCTGCTCAAGGCGGTGCGAAAGTTCGACCCCGACCATGGGGTCAAGTTCATTTCGTACGCTGTCTGGTGGGTTCGCCAGGCGGTGCTCAAGGCGCTGGCCGAGCAGACCCGCACGGTGCGGATCCCGCTCAACCAGAACGCCGCACTCATCAAGATGTCGCGAGTGGAGGGTCTGCTGCAGCAGGAGCTGGGGCGCAGCGCCACCGACCGCGAACTCGCCATGGCGCTGAGCGACACGGTGGACAACATCCGCTCGGCCCGCCGGATGGGGCGCATCGAGGTCTCGCTCGACGCCCCGGTGGAGCGGCAGGACAAGCAGGGCACCACCTATGGCGAGCGCGTGGCCGGGGGCACCGTCAACGAGATCGAGGAGCGGACCGACGCCCAGCTCCGCCGCGAGTTCATCGACCGGCTGTTCTCCCGCCACCTCACCCCCCGCGAACGCAAGATCCTCACTCTCTACTACGGCCTGGAAGAAGGCTCCGAGGCGCTCACCCTCGAGAAGATCGGCGAGCTCCTCGGCGTCACCCGCGAACGCATCCGCCAGATCCGCGAGCGAGCCTTCGAGAAGCTCCGCGCGTCCTCCGACGTCCAGTTGCTGCAACTGACCAACGGGGCTGCGTAGGGCGGTAAGGCGGTAAGGCGGTAGGGCGGTAAGGTCTCCTCCTCCAGACCTACCGACTTACCGCCTTACCGCCTTACCGTACAGCATGCAGACCTTCGAGCCGAACGCCACCGCGGTACTCCTGGCGACATTCGGTGTCCTGTTGCTCGTCAGCGTGGTCTTGAGCCGCATGACCGAGCGACTCCCGGTCCCGGTGGCGCTGGTGTTCCTCCTGCTCGGCATGGTGACCGGCTCGAACAGCCTCGCGCTCATAGACTTCAACGACTTCTTCGCAGCCTTCCGCATAGGCACCATCGCGCTGGTGCTGATCCTGTTCGACGGCGGCATGAACACCTCCATGGCGGCGATGCGCCGGGTGATGAAGCCGGCCGGCGTGCTCGCCACCCTGGGCGTGATAGGCACAGCGCTGCTGGTGGGCGTGGCGGGACGATTGGCAGGATTCAGCTGGGCGGAGGCGCTGCTGATCGGCGCAATCGTCTCCTCCACTGACGCCGCCGCGGTCTTCTCGGTGCTCCGGGGCAGCTCGCTCCATCTCAAGAAACGGGTCGGTGCCACGCTCGAGGTCGAGTCCGGCATCAACGACCCCATGGCGTTCATTCTCACCCTGCTCCTGACCCAGAACCTGCTTGTGCCCGGGTCCCTGGTGATGTGGCGGGTGCCGCTCGACATTGTGCTGCAGATTGCAGTGGGCGGCGCGGTGGGCCTCGCGATCGGCCGGGGCGGGCGCTGGTTCATCTCCCGGATCAATGTGCGGGCAGGCGGGCTCTACCCCGCGTTCACCCTGGCGCTCGCCTTTCTCGCCTTCGGCGCACCTACGTTGATCGGTGGCAGCGGCCTGCTGTCGGTATTCGTGGCGGGGCTGGTGCTGGGCGACGGTGGGCTGCCCTATCGCAACAGCCTCTTCCGGGTGCACGACGCCGCCGCATGGCTCAGCCAGATCACGCTTTTCCTGCTGCTAGGCCTGCTGGTCGCACCCGAGGAACTGCTCGGGGCCGGCTGGGCCGGCGTGGGGATCGCGCTCTTCCTGACGTTCATCGCGCGGCCGGTGGTGGTCGCGCTCTTCCTCCTGCCATTCAAGTATCAGCCCAGGGAGATCGCCTACATCAGCTGGGTCGGTCTCCGCGGAGCCGTGCCCATCGTGCTCGCCACCTACCCGGTGCTGGTCATGGCGCCGGGCTCGGGACAGATCTTCCTGGTCGTCTTCTTCATCGTGGTGATGAGCGCCATACTGCCAGGAGCCACGGTGAGCTGGGTGGCCCGGAAGCTGGGCCTCGAGAAACCGGAACCGCCCGTGGCACCCGCACTGCTGGCCATCGAGTCGCGCCAGCACCTCACCGGCGACCTGCTCCACTTCTACGTCGATGACGACGTTGCCGCGCACGACGTGAGCATAGATGACCTCTCGCTGCCGGAGACCGCCGCGGTGTCCGTTGTGGTCCGGGGTTCGACACTGGTGCCCGCGCACCCCGAAACCGTGCTGCTGAGCGGAGACCACGTCTATCTCATCGCCCGCCCCGAGGACCGCGGCGTGATCCAGCTGCTCTTCGGCCGGCCCGAGGACGAATGACGCTGCCCAGCGGACTGGGCGGGCGTCTCGCGGAGATCGTGGGCGAGCGCCATACCCGCCTCCGCCCCGGCGAGCTGGCCGTGTACGCCCAGGACGGGTTGCCCTCACACGACTCTCCTCCGGGAGCTGTGGTGCTGCCGGGCTCGCGGGAGGAAGTCATCGCGGTGGTCAAGCTGCTTTACGAAGCCGGGGTTCCGTGGGTGGCACGGGGGGCCGGCACCGGGCTTTCGGGCGGCGCCGTGGCATCACCTGACTCGGTCATCATCGGCCTCACCCGTCTCACCCGCATACTCGACCTCTCGGTTCCCGGCCGCCGGGCGGTGGTGGAGCCGGGCGTCGTCAACGCCAGGCTCAGCGCGTACACCATTCCCCACGGCCTGGTGTATGCGCCCGATCCCTCGAGCCAGTCCGCCTGCACCCTCGGCGGCAACGTGGCCGAGAATGCCGGCGGCCCCCATTGCCTCAAGTACGGCGTCACCACCAATCACATCCTCGCGCTCGAGGTGGTGCTCTCCAATGGCGACGTGGTCCAGCTGGGATCCCCTTCGGGAGATGCATGGGGCCCCGACCTCGTGGGCCTCTTCGTGGGCAGCGAGGGAATGTTCGGCATCGCCACCAGGATCACCCTCCGGCTGGTGCCGGTGCCGGAAGCCACTCGCACCTATCTTGCAGACTTCGGATCGGTGCGCGCGGCAAGCGAGTCGGTGTCCGCCATCGTGGCGACCGGCGTCGTTCCTGCCGCGCTCGAGATGATGGACCAGGCCTGCGTGCGCGCGGTGGAAGCATCGATCTATGCAGCGGGTTATCCGACAGACGCCGCCGCGGTGCTGATAGTGGAGCTGGATGGCAGCAGCGAGGGTGTCGCAGCCGATTCCGCCGTCGTGGCACCGCTGCTGGCTGCGCACGGCGCACGCCAGCTCCGGGTGGCGGACGACGTAGCCGAGCGCGCGAGGCTGTGGCAGGGCCGGAAGAAGGCCTTCGGGGCGATGGGGCGCATTGCACCCGACCTCGCGGTGCAGGATGCGGTGGTGCCGCGGTCGGTCCTGCCCGACGTGCTGGACCGGATAGGAGTGGTGGGAGAGCGCCACGAGCTGACGGTGAGCAACGTGTTTCATGCGGGGGATGGCAACCTCCATCCCAATATCAGTTTTGACCGACGCGATGCCCGCCGCTCGGCCCAGGTGCACTCTGCTCTGTCGGAGATCATGCAAATCTGCGTGGCGGAGGGCGGCACCCTCACCGGCGAGCACGGCGTCGGCTCCGACAAGCGCGACTACATGCCACTGGTGTTCAGTGCGACGTCGCTGGACGCGATGTGCCGAGTGAGGCGGGCGTGGGATCCGCTGGAGCGAGCCAACCCCGGCAAGGTGCTGCCGTTGAACTCCTGCCGTGAATGGCGGGCTGGAGGAGTCGAATGAGTGAAGGAGTCCTGGCCCGCCTGAGGGCCCTGCTGGGTGATTCCGGAGTGGCCGCCGGCATCGACGGGACCCCGCGCGCGATGCCCGAGAGCACCGAGGACGTCGCCGAGGTGATGCAGCTGGCCCATGCCGAGGGGTGGAAGGTCCGGGTCGAGGGCCAGGCCACCTGGCTGGGACCGGACGCACCAGCCCAGCTGGCGCTCAGCACCCGCGCACTCAACCGGGTCGTCTCGGTAAGCGCGGAGGACCTCGTCGCCACCGCCCAGGCCGGGGCGCCGCTCGACGTGCTGAGGCGGCACCTGGGCGAGGCCGGCATGTGGTTTCCGGTGGACCCGCCCGGCAGGCCGGAGCGCTCGCTGGGCTCGGTGCTGGCCACCGCCACCGCCGGGCCGCTCCGGCTGGGCTTCGGCTTCATCCGGGACCAGGTCGTGGGGCTGACTGTGGTCACCGGTGACGGCCAGGTGGTGAGTACCGGTGGGCGGGTGGTGAAGAACGTGGCGGGGTACGACCTGGCCAAGCTGGAGATCGGCGGCTTTGGCGGCTTCGGCATCATCACCGAGGTCAACCTGCGGCTCCGCGCCGTGCCGCGCGCAGACCTCACGATGGTGGCCAGTGGCTCGCGAGACGACCTGTCCGCGGCGGCCCGCGACATCCGCGACGCCGGGATCGGCTGCGCAGCGCTGGAGCTGGTGTCTCCCACACTGGCAGCGGAATCGGAATGGCTTCTCGCCGCCCGCCTCACCGGAACCGACGGCGCAGTCGAGGCCGACGCCCGGCGGGTCGCAGCGGTGGCCGCGCGCGACTGGACCGCGCTCGCTTCGGAGCGGAGCGCTTCGCTCTGGGCCCTCATCGCGCGGGGACCGGTGGGTCCGCCCGTCACCCTCCGACTCGGAGTCCTTCCCGAGGGAGTGGACGAGATGCTCGACGCAGTGACCCGCGATCTCGACGAGGGACTTGTCTCGGCCGGCCCCTCGGGCGGCGGGCTCCGCTGGGCGGGAGAGATTGATGCTGAAAGGCTCCGCACCATGCGGCGGATGCTGGCCGCGCGCGAGATACCGCTCACACTGGAGCGGGCGCCGTGGGAACTGCGCCGCGAGGTGGGCCACTTCGGCGCCTACCGCGAGGGCGTGGGCGCGCTGGTGAGCAAGCTCAGGGAGGTGTTCGACCCGGGCGAGCAGCTCAGCGTCGCACTGGAGGCGGAGACGTGAGGGATCGCGAGCAACTGGCCCGGCAGTTGGACCAGGCGCTCGCCAATTGCGTCCACTGCGGATTCTGCCTGCCCGCCTGCCCCACCTACCTGGCCACCGCCGACGAAGCCGACTCTCCCCGCGGACGCATAGTCCTCATGCGGGGCCTCTCGGCCGCCATCTTCCAGCCCGGCGACGACGCCGTGGCCCAGCACCTCGACGCCTGCCTCGGTTGCCGCGGCTGTGAACCGGTGTGCCCATCGGGCGTGGAGTACGGCAGGGGACTCGAGGCTGCGCGGGCAATGCTGGCGCGCGAGCGGGGCATGCCGCTCATAGCCCGCATGATGCTCGCCGTGTTCCGGAGGAAGTGGCTCTGGAAGCCGATCATGGCGCTCACCAGGATGCTGCGGGAGACAGGAATCCCGGCCCGGCTGGCGGGAAGCGGCCGGCTCGGGTTCATGATGGGGATGGTGGCCAGCACGAGGGGCGAGCGTCGAGCTTCGAGCTTCGAGGGAACGACGTCATCCTCGCAGCTCGCAGCTCGCGGCTCGGCCCTGTTGTTCCGCGGCTGCGTCATGTCCGGCCTCTTCTCCCACGTCCACGACGCAACCCGTCGCGCGCTCAGGAACTCGGGCTACCAGGTCCGCGAGGTGCGCAGCCAGGTCTGCTGCGGCGCGCTGCACCTCCACGCCGGTGACGAGGAAGGCGCCAGGGCGCTGGCGCGCGAGAACCTCGAAGCCTTCAAGCACACCGAGGGACCCATAGTGGTCAACAGCGCCGGCTGCGGCGCGATGCTCAAGGAGTACGCCCACCTGCTGGACGGCGCTGCGGAGTTCTCGGCCCGCGTGCGGGATGTGAGCGAGGTGGTGGTCGCAAGTCACGAGTCCCGAGTCACGAGTGGAAACTCTCAACTCACAACTCGCAACTCCCAACTCGCAGTTTATGATGCTCCCTGCCACCTGCAGCATGCCCAGGGCATCCAGCAGCAGCCACTCGACATGCTGAGGTCGGTACCCGGCCTCACGCTGCTGGTTCCGCCGGGCTCGAGCCAGTGCTGCGGGAGTGCGGGCATCTACTCGCTGGTGGAGCCGGGGATGTCCCGTGAGGTGCTGGCGGCCAAGATCGCGGAGATTGCCGCGATGGAGCCGAGGCCCGATGTGGTGCTGACCGGCAACCCCGGGTGCCTCATGCAGATCGGCGCCGGCCTCCGTGCCGCGGGGCTGCCGATCGCGGTGCGCCACCCGATCGAGCTGCTCTGACTGCAACCGCAGATTTCGCCGATTTTCACTGCCGATTGTGCGGTGCAGGAGCCCGGCTCCAGGAACGACCACACGTCACTCGGCGTGGCGGCCAGCGGCCGGTGTGGCCCGACGAATAATCGGCAGTGAGAATCCGCGTCATCTGCGGTTGCAGTAGGGGTTGCGGTTACCTTTGAGCCATGATCGATCGCGCCGTTACGCTGCGCAGGGCTGAACTCGACATCGTCCGCTTCGGCGCCGCGGTGGTGGTCGAGTCGCCCGCCGTATTCCGCTTCGAGGGAAGCGGTGCCGTGCAGGTGCTGCAGGGCCTCCTCACCAACGACATCGAGAAGCCGGGCAACGAGAGCCTCATCTACGGCGCGCTCCTCACACCCAAGGGCATGATCGTGTTCGACGTGTGGGCAGCCCGGGCCAACGGCGACGTGCTCCTCTTTGCCCGCCCCGAGGCGCGGGGTCCCGCAGCCGAGCTGTTCCAGAAGTCGGTGCCGCCCCGTCTGGCGCGGGTCACCGACCAGACCTCCGAACTCAATGTGGCCTGGCTCATTGGCGCCCAGGCCTTCCAGACCCTCGCCCGGGCCGGGCTGGGCCCGCTCCCCGACTCGGCGGGGCGGGTCACCACCATTGACACCGTCCGCGGCCGCCTGGTGGTGGGCCTCCCGCCGGACGGCGCTCCCTTCGGGGCCATGATGGCAGGGCCGGAGCCGGCCCTGGGACTGGCGCTGGACCTGCTGGGGTCTGAAGGCGGCACCCGGGGCGACCCGAGGCTGCTGGAGGCCGCCCGGATCCTGTCAGGCTGGCCCGCGCTCGGCGCCGAGATCGGGGAGCGCACCCTCCCCCAGGAAGTGAGGTTCGACGCCATCGGCGGGGTGTCCTACACCAAGGGATGCTACGTGGGGCAGGAGACCGTGGCGCGGGTCCATTTCCGGGGGCACACCAACCGCGAGCTTCGGGGACTGCGCTGGGATTCATCGGACCCGCCCGAGGGTTACAGCGTCGTCAATGGCGACCGCGAAGTGGGCGCGATCTCGTCGATGCTGGTGCTGGACGACAGGACCCTGGGGCTCGCGGTACTCCGCCGTGAAGTGGCCACCGGAGACACCGTCTCGGCCGGCGACCGACTCGCCACGGTGGTGAGCCTGCCGTTCGCGGACCGGGACATAGACGGATAGACCAGCGCGCCGTCGTCGCTCCAACAGCGGCTAAAGCCGCTGCTCGGCTCTGCTCCAACAGCGGCTAAAGCCGCTTCTCGGCTCTGCGGCTGAAGCCGCTCAGCCCCGCCGAGAAACGAAATCACGTCGCTTTAGCGACAGAGCCGAGCGGCGGCTTCAGCCGACGACCGATCTCGACCGATCTCGACAATCTCGACGACCGATCTCGTCGTTCCAGCTCGTCTCCTCAGCCTTGCGTCAGTCGTTCATACAGTTCGTACCGTCGCGGTTCCCACCCTGTGATGACTTCATCCGGATGATGTTGCGGCTGGCTCAGAACGTACTTGATGACCCTTTCGAGCATGCTCGAACTCACCGAATGGACGCTGTATCCCTTCTCCCAGCGGAGTACGCCGCGCTCGGCAACGCCTTCCTTCCCCGCCAGCATCGAGCTCCCTCCCTTCCAGCGCTGGAGCAGCCGAGGCAGATCGGTGGTGGGCTCGGTTCGCGCCGCCAGATGCAAATGGCTACGGACTGCGCCAAGCGCCAACAGCGTAGTCCGCTCCTGGCGGGCCACCGCGGGGAGATAGTTCTCCAGGAAGCCGGCGATGTCGGCGTTAAGCACGCGTGCCCGATCCCGGGTGGTCCAAACGACGTGAAGGTAGATCCGGTGGTACATGCCACATGATGCATACGGGGACGGCCTCGCGCCAACCGGAATTGCACGTGGATGAGCTGAAACACGCGACGAGAGGGTGGTGGAAAGCTCCAACAGCGGCTAAAGCCGCTGGCCGGCTCTGCTCCAACAGCGGCTAAAGCCGCTTCTCGGCTCTGCGGCTGAAGCCGCTCAGCCCCGCCGAGAAACGAAATCACGTCGCTTTAGCGACAGAGCCGAGCGGCGGCTTCAGCCGACGATAACCGTCGACAGCCGACGACAGCCGTCGACAGCCGACGACAGCCGACGACAGCCGTCGACAGCCGACGATAGCCGACGACAGCCGGCGTTT
>CAMLHP010000063.1 GCA_946479805.1 uncultured Gemmatimonadota bacterium
GCCTCGACCTTGCCCACCAGGTCGGCGCCCACATCGGCCGCCTTGGTGTAGATGCCGCCGCCCACCCGCGCGAAGAGTGCGATGGAGGATGCACCCATGGCGAAGCCGCTGATGATCTCGCTGTAGCGCTTGAAGGCCTCGGCCGTGATGGAGCCGGGATTGGCCCAGTCGAGGATGTAAGAGGTGACAAGTCCTATGCCCAGCAGGCCCAGCGAGGCAACCGCGAGGCCCATTACGGCGCCGCCACTGAAGGCGATGCCCAGCGCGCGCGCCTGGCCGCTCGAGCGGGCGGCCTCGGAGGTGCGGACGTTGGCCTTGGTGGCCGCCTTCATTCCGAAGAGGCCGGCTGCGATCGAGCAGCTCCCGCCGAGGATGTACGCAATTGCGGTTTGCGCACCGACGGCCCACGCCAGCAGCAGCGCGACGATGAGGAGGAACGGCACCAGCACCATGTACTCGCGCCTGAGGAAGGCCATGGCTCCGGTTTCAATCAGCCCCGCGAGGTCCTGCATCGCGGCGGTGCCGGCCGAGTGGCGCTTGAGCGAGAGATAGATGGCCAGCGCCATCACGAGGCCCGCGGCGCCGGCAGCGGCGGCATAGGTGGCAAGAGCGGTCACGACTCCTCCATCATCGGTTGTGGCGGCTCATGGCCGCTTCAATGCCCTCCGCCGCCCAGCACTCGACGGCATCAGACATGGGATCGAGCAATCCAGCAAGCGTGTCGTTCTCGTCGCTGGTGAACTCGTCTAGCACGAAATCGGCGAGATCACCCAGCTCTTCAGGGGCGGGACCCACCCCGATCCGGAGCCGGGCGTAGTCCTGCCGCCTGAGCGCGGCCTCGATGCTCTTGAGTCCGTTGTGGCCCCCGGCGGATCCGGCGCCGCGAAGGCGGAACCGGCCCAGCGGAAGTGCCACGTCGTCCACCAGCACCAGCAGGTCCTGGCTGGGGTCGAAACCGGCGTCTGCCATGAGCGGCGCCAGCGCGGCGCCGCTGCGGTTCATGTAGGTCTGGGGCTTGATCAGGCGGGCACTGCGGCCGGATATGCTGGCACGGGTCTCCCTGGCGCGAGAACCACGCGTGAAGGGTCCCGCCCGCCAGCGCACCGCGAGGTGGTCCACCAGCATGAACCCGGCGTTGTGCCGGGTGCCGCTGTACTCCGGGCCGGGGTTGCCCAGACCGACGATGGCAAGCAGCGCTCAGCCCTCTTCTTCGGTTTCCTCTTCATCCGCCTTGGCCTTGCGGATGAGTTCCGGCTCGTCCGACGCGGCCTCCTCGACGACGGGCACGGCAGCTTCCTCGGCCCTGGGCGCGACAACCGTCGCCACAGTCAGCTCGCCGTCTTGCAGGATCTCGGCACCCGGAATGGTGATGTCCCGGACGTGAATGGCCTCGCCAATACCGAGCGACGTAACGTCCACCTCGATGTGCTCGGGCAGGTCCCGCGGCAGGCACTCGATCTCGAGTTCGCGCAATACGTGGTCCAGCACGCCACCGAAGTTGCGGACACCATCGGCGATGCCGACAATGTGAACCGGTACGCTTACGGTGATGGTCTCGTCAGCGTGGATCTCGTACAGGTCGAGATGGACGATCTCCTGCTGCCGGACCGGGTTGCGCTGGACCTCGCGGATCAGCGCCTGGACCGGCGCGGCGGAGCCGACGGTCACCTCGAGCACCGAGGCGGCGGTGGCGGTCTGGAGCAGCTTGCCCAGCGCCGCGGCGTCGAGCACCAGCGACTCGGGATTCCGGCCATGGCCGTAGATCACTGCCGGGACCTTGCCCTGCTGACGGAGGGAGCGCGCCGCACCCTTGCCGGTGGTGGAGCGGCTCTCGGCCGCGAGCTTCAGTTGACTGGCCATCTTATCGATCCTCTACGTGTGGGAGGCTGGGCGCCTCGCGCGCCTCAGTCGAACAGCGAACTGACCGACTGGTCGCTATGAGTGTATCCGATCGCCTTGGAGAGAAGCGGACCCACCGAGAGCACCCGCAGCTGCTCGAAGCGGCGCTCCTCCGGGATGGCGATCGTGTTGGTAACGGCAACTTCCTTCACCGGCGAGCTGGCGAGCCGCTCGACCGCCGGGCCCGAGAGCAGGGCATGGGTGGCGCAGCAGTACACGTCCTCCGCGCCCAGCCGCTTCAGCGCCCGCACCGCCTCGGACATGGTCCCGGCGGTGTCGATCATGTCGTCGGGGATGATGCAGTCGCGCCCCCCGACCTCGCCCACGACATTCAGCACTTCGGCAACGTTGGCCGACGGCCGCCGCTTGTCGATGATCGCCAGCGACGCATTGAGCCGCTTGGCGAAGCCGCGGGCCATCTTGGCCGAGCCCACGTCCGGGGCAACGATCACCAGGTCGCGCAGCGACTTCTGCCGGTAGTGGTTGACCAGCACCGGGGCCGCGTACAAGTGATCCACCGGCAGGTCGAAGAAGCCCTGCAGCTGGTGCTGGTGGAAATCGATGGCCAGCACCCGGTCCGCTCCGGCCATCGAGACCATGTTGGCCATCAGCTTGGCGCTGATGGCGACCCGCGGCTGGTCCTTCCGGTCCTGGCGGGCATACCCGAAGTAGGGAATGACCGCCGTGACCCGGGCCGCACTGGCGCGCCGCGCCGCATCCATCAGCAGCAGCAGCTCCATCATGTTCTCGGCCGGCGGGTTGGTGGGCTGGATGATGTAGACATCACGGCCCCGCACGTTCTCATCGATCTTGACAAAGATCTCGCCGTCCGCAAAGCGACGAATGGTCACGGCACAGAGGGGCTGCCCGAGGGACTGGGCAACTTCCTCCGCGAGCGGACGGTTGGCCGTTCCACTCATCAGGAGCATCTGGCTGCGTGCCATCGAGAGATCGCTCACGAAAGGTCACTCATGATATAGCCGCGCAAAATAACCACCCGGGGCGCCATCGGTCAACGTGGTGCGATTGCGCGAGTTAGCTTGCGGACAACTGGCAACTGGCCAGAACCTGACGTCGCATTGTGTCACGTATCACGGCGGGTTATCCCTCAAGCTGCGTACTTTTCTTGCAGGCCAGGCATTGTGATCGAAGCCGCAAGGTTTCACCGCGCACCGCGCTGGCCAACGATAAACGATTCAAGGTCAATACCTTACACGCGCGCACAAGGAGCTCGCTCTCTATGTCGACACGTATGCTGGGCGTCGGTTTTCTGGTCGTTTTCGCGGCTGCGCTGGCTGGTTGCGGGACAGAGCCGGGCACCGAAGTCGAGACCCCGCTTGAATGTGGCGGCGAGCCTTGCGATCTCCCGCTGGAAGAGGGCGACGCCATCCGGATCACGCTGACCAGCACCAGCTGCGATGCGGTAGACAACGCGGTACGCATCACGTCGCCCGTGGCAGTAACGCTCACCCCCAATGCGTGCTATGCCACCGTGGGCACGGTCTGGAACTACCCGGGACCGTTCACCAATCCCGCTGCCATCGACTTCACCATCGACTCGCGCATCATTGATGGCGACCCGGCGCTGCGCGCCACCGGTACCTACCCGACCTGGACCATCAGCTTCGAGGACGGGGCGGACTCTGACTTCAACGACATCGTCCTGACGGTCGAGGCGATCCCGCCGGCCCAGTAAGCGCCAGCCACGAACGAAGAACGGGCCGCCCAGCGGGGCGGCCCGTTCTGCATTGGCCCTGGTGGATTCGAACCACCATTCTCGGATCCAAAGTCCGATGTCCTGCCGTTGGACGAAGGGCCAATACTGAAATCTAACCGTCAGGTACCGGCGGTCCCCACCAGCACCGGGCTGCAGGTTCCGTGCTTCCTGCCCAGCATCATCACAGCATCATCACGCTCGCCCACGGTGCGGTACAGCGCCACAAGCGACGAGCCTGTGCCCGAGAGGCGGCAGAGCATTGGGCGTGTGCCGGCCAGGGCCTCGAAGGCCTGGCGCAGGTCGGGCCGTTTCCCGAACACGGACGACTCGAAGTCATTGCCAGACATTCGTGCGAGGTCCCCCCACGAGGAGAGGGCCTGCAGGTCCAGGGCCAGGGCGCCCCGGCGGGGAGCGTGCTGGCGGTCGGCAGCTAGCAGGCTGTAAGCCTCGGCCGTGGATACCGGGACCGGCGGGTGAAGCAGCAATCCGGGAGCGGGAGGAATCGGGGGAAGCCGGAGCAGCCGGTCGCCCCGGCCCCATGCCAGCGCCAGCGGTGCCCCGGAAAGGAAGAAGGGCACGTCCGATCCCAGCCGCGCGGCGAGCTGAAGCAGTTCATGCTGGGGTATTGCGTTGCCTGCGAGCTGGTTGGAGGCCAGCAGCGCAGCGGCGGCATCGCTGGAGCCGCCGCCCAGGCCAGCGCCGGCAGGAACAGCCTTGGTCAGTTCCAGATTGACGCCGAATCGGTGGCCCGTCGCCTCCAGCACCAGAGCGGCGGCGCGGACCGCAAGGTTGTCTTCAGCGGGCCCTGCATCAGCGCCCCTTACCTCTATCGACACGCCTCCCTGGTCCCGGCGACTTGCCACCAGCGTGTCGTGCAGGGTGGTGAGGGCGAAGATCGTTTCCAGCTGGTGGAATCCGGTCTCCTCCCTCGCCAGCACCCGGAGCAGCAGGTTGACCTTGCAGGGCGCCTTCAGTTCCACCCGGACTGTCATGCTGGCGGAGCCTCGCTGAGCTCGCTCAGGTGGAGAGAGGTTCTCAGCAGCGACCACGCGCCCAGCGCGACTATGGGCAGGAAGGTGGTGACATGGTACGTCACCGCGTATGCAATGGCGCGATCGCCATCAATTGCGAAGACCAGCAGCACCGCCTTGATCGCCGCCTCGAACACGCCGACATACCCCGGCGTGGACGGCACCGCGATGCCGAATACCACGACACCCTGCAGCAGCAGCGCCCCACCGTAGTTCACCTGGATGCCGAACGCCGAGAACATGATCCAGAAGGCGGCGGCGTTGAGCAGCCACATCGCCAGTGACCACACCACCACCTGAAAGGCCCGGCTGGGTGAACTCAGGACCCCCAGTCCGTGGCGAACTCCTTCCACGATGCCGACCAGGCGGTCGGCCAGCGATTCTGACGGCACCAGCCGCCGCACCATCCGTTCCGCGAGGAGCGGAAATCCCACCAGGAGCAGCCCGCCCACCAGCGCTGCCGCCATGACCAGGCCGGAGACGGTCGCGATCCGGGTCACAGCGACGCCGGCGATTTCAACTCCCGAGGGAAGGCCCGCCGTCATGAGGCCCACCACCAGCAGCGCCACGACCGTGAGTCCATCGAACACCCGCTCCACCGCGACAGACGAAAGCGCGGCGGTGAAGCGGGCGCCGGCAAGGCGGGTGACCGCGTAGCAGCGCATCAGCTCGCCCATCCGGAAGGGCAGCACGTTGTTGCCCATGAACCCGATGGCCACGGCGTGCCACAGCGGGGCCCTCGGCAAAGCGGTGCCATCGGACGCGCGGAGCAGCAGGCGCCAGCGCTCCAGCCGGACCAGGAAGGTCGCGGTCGCGAGCACAACGCCGAGAATGATGGGGAAGAGCGAAGCGCCGGCGAGAGCGGCGGCCACGGCTGACCACTCCACATCACGAAGCGCCCACCACAACAGCAGCCCCGACACCAGCAACCCCAATACGGCGGGCCACCAGCGCCGGCCCCTCGGCGTGATGCTAATCGGCGGCTTCCATGGCCAGCGGCACGAGGTCCCGCAATTCCTGCAGCAGGTCATCCACCGCATCGAGGGCATGCGAGCCTTCGAAGTGCCGCGTGAGCTGAGCACCGACTTCCGCAGCCCGCGCCCGCGCCGAGCGTCCGCGGTAGAACAGCGCTGAGATGTCCACCACAGCGGCGTCGGCATCCGCCGGCGCCTCGTGAGGTGTGGCTGCCGTAGCGGCGCCCCCCACAAGCGCGTGGTAGCGCGAGAACCCGCGCTCCAGCGGGAGCCGTCCGTCGGGACCCAGATCGGCGATGGGGACAATGTCCGACGGGGAAGGCGGCGGCGGCGGTGGCTCCATCACCGGCTGGCCGTCGTATGCCAGTTCTGCGATGTCCACGATGTCCGGCTCGACGGACGGCGGCGCTGCGCGGGCCGGCACCGGCTCGGCCCTGCGGGCGCGTTCATCGGCCGGCGCCAATGACTCGACGGCACCTGCCACCTCGTCAAGCCGGGCCGCCAGCGACGCGCTCAGGCCCTCATCAGCGACAGCGCGGAGTGCTTCGCCGGCGGTACGGAGCAGGGTGGAGAACGCTTCGGCGTGGGTGCGGGCGGTGCCATCGGCAATCGCGTCGCGGGCGGCCTCGCTGAAGCGAGCCAGCGCCGGCGTGAGGGCGTCGGGACCCCGAACGGCGGCGGCGCGGAGTGATGGCAGGAGGGAATAGAGCCGCAGGTCGCGCGTGGTGGTCCCGTCGGTGGACTGGAGCCGGTCCGCCAGCTGCACGAAATGCTCGCCGTGGCTCACCAGTTCCACCGCGCCCAGCGGGCCGGGCGGCGCGAACTGGGGCTGGGCCGATGACCGCTGGATGGTCTCGATCCCGCCCGCGAGCAGCTCTTCTATCGGTACCACGTCCCGTTCGCTGCTGAAGGCACGGAGCAGGAGAGCGGTGAACTGGCGGGTTTCCTCCGGATCGCGAGCGGGCGTGCCGCTGTCCGCCACATCACGTGCAATGCGCGTGAGCGCGGAAGCGGCAGCATCGAGCAGCGAAGGCACCCCGTCGGGAGGTGCGAACAGCCGGGTGAGGTCGCCCACTGCGAACTCGATTCCGTCGAGCACCTCCGGCAGGGGCGACAGGTCTCCCAGTTCGGCCAGCCCGCGGAGCGACTGCATCCGCCGGAGCACGGCGTACAACGGTTCCCGCGCCTCCGGCGTGGCCTCCAGCGCTCGCGCGGCGCGGTCCAGTGCGCTGGCGATGAGCGCCCCCTCGCGCGCAACGAAGGCCCGCACTCCCGCGTCTGCTCCCTGGCTGCTGCCCGCCAGCCTGGCTCGCGGATCACTCAGGGCACCCCCGGCCAGCGCCTCAAGATTGGTGGCGGTTCGGGACGCGCGCTGGGCGTCGCCCTCATTCCATTCCTTGACCCGGCGGACCAGCTGGCGCGCCTCGTCCACTGCCTGGGCCGCGAGTTCGCGGGTGGGAGCGTCGAACTCGCGGCCCCGGTCGCGCACCGCGCGCGCCAGCGCCTCGAACCCGGCCGCCACCCGCGCGATGGGGGTCTGATTCGCCATCAGCGCCGAGCCGCGCAGCGCGCGGGCGGCGCGCAGCATCTCCGACGCGTCGGGCCCGTCCCCGTCAGTGATGACCGTCTCCAGGCGATCAAGGCATTCTCCTGCCTCAAGCGCGAAGAAATCGGCTGATCCCAGCGGTGCGTTCATGCGGCCTCGGCGAGAGGGTGTGGTCGCACGGATGGTAGAGTAGGCAGCCGCCCCGGCAGGGTCAACGCGCGCGCTTCACCAGGCGGCGCATCTCCTCCACCGCGGCCTGCATCCCGACCGATATCGACCGGCTCACGATGCTGTGGCCAATGTTGAGCTCCTCGATGCCAGCGATCGCTGCAACCGGCTCGACGTTGCGATAGGTGAGGCCGTGGCCCGCGTGCACCGCCAGGCCCAGCCCCTTCGCATGAAGCGTCGCAGCAGCCAGGCCGGCCAGGGACGCCGGGTCCTGCGCATGGGAGTACCTGCCGGTGTGGAGCTCGACCGCCGGCACTCCCAGGGCAGCAGATGCTTCGATGGCGTGGAGTTCGGGGTCGATGAAGAGCGACACCCGGATCCCGGCATCCTGCAACGCCTCGATGGCGTCCCGCAGCGGCGGATGGGGCGAGGAGAGGTCGAGCCCCCCCTCAGTAGTGATCTCTTCTCGCCGCTCGGGCACCAGCGTCGCCTGAAAGGGACGGAGGCGGCATGCAAGGCGCACAATGTCGGTGCTGGTGGCCAGTTCGAGGTTGAGCACGGTGCGCACGGAGCTTGCGAGGCGCTCGACGTCAGCGTCCTGGATGTGGCGCCGGTCCTCGCGCAGGTGGACGGTGATCCCGTCTGCACCACCCGCTTCGGCCAGCGACGCAGCCTCGACCGGGTCGGGCTCGTCAGTCTTCCGGGCCTGTCGCACCGTGGCCACGTGATCGATGTTGACGTACAGGCGCATAAATGGTGGCTGGTTCAGCAACCCGTTATTATTCCGACGTGAACCCTGTTCGGGAGAGCAATGTGCACAAGCGTACCTGGCTGGTCGTTCCCGCGCTGATCCTGATGGCCTGTTCGAGCGGCGCGCGCTCGTCCATGGCCCAGGCACCAGCCAGCCCGCAGGCAGGCGCCGAAGCCGCTGTGCAGGGCTTCCTGCAGGCGGTGGCCGACAGCGACCTCGTCAAGATGGCGCAGCACTGGGGCACCTCCAAGGGGCCGGCGGCCTCCACCGGCGAGCCAGCCGACTACGAACGCCGCATCATCGTGATGCAGGCGTACCTCCGGAACCTGCCCTATCGCATCCTCTCTAACACCCCGGACGGCGAGTCGAGCGATCGCCGGATCCTGCAGGTCGAGTTCACCAGGAATGGCTGCGAGGCCATCGCGCCCTTCACTACGGTGAAGGTGGACAACCGCCGCTGGGTGGTGCAGTCGCTTGACCTGGCCAAGATCGGCGGCCCAGGCACCAACTGCTCGCAGGCGCCATCGCGGGGCGGCCAGCCCGGCACCTGAGTCCGGGAACCCTCCGGCGTTCAACTCTCAGTGAGCTCGATGAGTATGCCGGCGGTGGACCTGGGATGGATGAACGCTATGCGCCGGCCTCCTGCGCCGGCGCGCGGCGTTTCATCAACCAGCCGATAGCCCAGTTCCCGGCAGCGGTCGAGCGCTGCGTCGAGGTCGGCCACGCGATAGCAGACGTGGTGGATTCCGGGCCCGCGGCGCTCCAGGAAGCGGGCGATGGGTCCATCGGGATCGTGCGGCGCGAGCAACTCGACCTCGGACTCGCCGAAGGGGAAGGACAGGATGTCGGCGCCGTCGGCCTGTTCCGGCGGGTGGGGCGTGATCCCCAGGACGTCCCGGTAGAAGGCGGACGCGGCGGCCAGGTCCGGAACCGCGATTCCGATGTGTGCTATGCGGGCCTCCGCCATGCGGTGGACCTCCCATGATCACTTGATTCACCCGGCCGGCTGGCCGGCATGCCTTGGAGAATAATCGGATGACTGCAACGAACACCCAGCTGACCCATGTGACCGATGCCAACTTCGCGCAGGAAGTCGAGGGCGCGACCGGACTGGTGCTGGTGGACTTCTGGGCCACGTGGTGCGGCCCCTGCCAGGTAATCGCGCCCCTGCTCGAGCAGCTTGCGGGCGAGTACGCCGGCAAGGCGAGGATCACCAAGCTCGATGTGGACCAGAACCAGGCCACCACCTACCGCTTCAATGTGCGCTCCATCCCCAGCCTCTTGTTCTTCCGGGACGGGCGCCACGTGGATACCATGGTCGGCGCTGTGCCCAAGGCGGCCATCGAGGAGCGGATCAAGAAGCATCTCGCATAAGGCGCCGGGCTCGCCCGGCCCGTCAGGCATGGCAACTCTCTACGTCGTCGCCACTCCGCTTGGCAACCTGCAGGACCTCACGGCTCGGGCCGCTGAGGTCCTGCGCGCCGTTGATACGGTCGCGGCCGAAGACACCCGGCGCTCCGGGGTGCTGCTGGCGCACGTAGGCGCTTCACCCCGGCTTCTCTCCTTTCACGCCCACTCCCCAGCCAGCCGGATCGAGACGCTGCTCAAGATCCTGGACGAAGGACGCGACGTGGCGCTCGTAAGTGACGCGGGCACTCCCCTCATAAGTGATCCCGGGGCCGAGCTGGTGAGCGCGGTGCGCGATGCTGGACATGCCGTCGTCCCTGTTCCAGGGCCATCGGCGGTTGCGACAGCGCTCTCGGCCGCGGGCCTGGGGGGGGACCGATACCTCTTTCTCGGGTTCATACCCCGGAAGGGCCCGGATCGGCGCGCGTTGCTGGAGCGGGCCGCGGCCGAGCCGTGGCCGGTGGTGTTCTTCGAGGCGCCCGGACGGTTGGGGGCGCTGCTGACGGACCTCGCAGCGCTCACCGGTCCCGACCGGAGCGCGGCAGTCGCCCGCGAGTTGACGAAGATTCACGAGGAAATCCGTACGGGTACCACCGGCTCCCTGGCCGCGGCATACGCCGACCAGGAACCCAGGGGCGAGGTAACCGTGATCTTGGGTGGAGCGCCGGAAACAGCCGTCACGGCACCGGACCCCGCCATCAGCCGGGCCCGCGCGGAAGCGCTGCTGGCGTCAGGACTTTCCAGGAAGGACACCGCCGCGCGCCTGGGGAGCGAACTGGGACTGGCAAGGAACGAGGCATACCGAATCGTGATGGAGCTTGGAGCGTGAGGCGGCGCCGGACTCCGGGAATGGCGCTGGTGTGCGGCGTCCTGATCACGGCACTGGGCGCGGTTGCGGTGCCGGCCCGCGGTCAGACCTCGGCCGCCGGCACCGGTGAGGCCACTATCGCCCGGCTCCAGTATGAGGGCGGTGGCGACTGGTACGCCAATCCCTCGAGCCTGCCCAACCTGCTCCGCGCCATCACCGAGCGCACGGCGCTCAAGGTTGCCGACCGGGAGCGGGTGGTGACGCTCGCGTCCGACCAGCTGTGGAGCGAGCCCTATCTGTACATGACGGGGCACGGCAACGTCCGCTTCAGCGATTCGGATCTCGAGCGACTCCGCACCTGGCTCAACCAGGGCGGCTTCCTGCACGTGGATGACAACTACGGCATGGACCAGAGCATCCGGCGGGAGCTCGCCAGGCTGCTTCCCGATCGTGAACTGGTCGACGTGCCCATCGACCATCCCATCTACCATCTGGTGTATGACTTCCCGCAGGGAATCCCCAAGGTGCACGAGCACGACGGAAAGCCGGCTCAGGGGCTGGGGCTTTTCATCGACGGGCGGCTGGCGGTGTACTACACCTATGAAACTGACCTGGGCGATGGCTGGGAGGATCCCGAAGTGCACGACGACCCGCCCGCCAAGCGGGAGGAGGCGTTGCGCATGGGCGTGAACCTCTACGCCTACGCGGTGGGGTACGGCGGGTGAC
>CAMLHP010000064.1 GCA_946479805.1 uncultured Gemmatimonadota bacterium
GCCCCCGTTCGAACTGGTGGCCGTGGACGACGACGTGGGCGGCCCGTATCCTCCGAGCCCGGGCGACTACGTCGAGCAGGAGCTTGGGCGGCTGGGTGTTCCTCTGGGTCCGGGTGGGTCGCGAATCGTGCTCGCGCTGGCGGAGCCGAGGGCCTGGAAGGAGCGCTCCGGGTTCAGCGCCGAGAACCACGCCCGGCTCAGGGATGCGGCATCAGCCGCCGACCTGGTGGTGCTCTTCGCTCACGAGCGGCTGCTTGCGGCAGTGCCAGCAGGCCCTCCGGTGCTGCTGGCGTGGCACCGCCAGCGGCCGCTGCAACTGGCCGTCGCGCGGTGGCTGGCTGGCAATCAGACGGATGGACGGGTAGACGGGTAGACGGATGTGTCATGATCCCGATTCGCCTGATCGCCGATCCTGCTGTCCGTCTGTCCGCCTGTCCGTCTGTTCATCTGTCCATCTGTCCATCTGTCCGTCTGTCCGTCTGTCCGCCTGTCCGCCCATCCGTCTATCCGTCTATCCGTCTGCCCGTCTGTCAGCAAGCGCCCGTTTCACCCAGGGCAGCAGCGCGAAGCCCGGCAGCGCCAGCAGGAACGTGATCAGGAAGTAGCTGGAGTAGCCGAAGCGCACCGTCATGAATCCCGATACCGATCCCGCGCCGATGCCGGCCACCCGATAGAGCGCCGACAGCAGCGCGAACTGGGTGGCCGCGTGCGTCCTGCTGCAGAGGCTCATCAGGAAAGCCAGGAACGCGGCGGTGCCCAGCCCGGCGGTGAATTGTTCAATGACAACCGCGGGATACATCAGTGCTGGAGGTGCACCGGCCGAGGCAGCAGTGAAGTAGCCGAGATTGGAGAGCGCCTGGACCCCGCCCAGCACCCAGAGCGCCTTGTAGGTACCCATCCGCTGGGTGATCAGCCCTCCCAACAGCGCTCCGATGATTGAAGCCCCCAGCCCGATCGTGGTCTGGAGCCATCCGATGGCCTCCACCGAGTAGCCGCTGTCGAGCCAGAACGGCTTGACCATGGGCGTAAGTGCCAGGTCTCCCAGCTTGAACAGCAGGACGAACAGCAGCACCGCCGCGATGCCCGGAGCTGCGAGCAGTTCCCGAACCGGCTCGGTCAGCGGCTGGCGTGCAGCGCTGGCGCGTTCCACTCGTGGGAGCCTGGTGTCGAGCAGCGCCAGCAACGCGAAGAGCGCGGCGGCGGCCAGGAAGATCGTACGCCAGCCGAGGCTGCCCGACAGGCCCACCATCGCACCGCCGGCGACAATCATCGCCAGCCGGTACGCCGTTACCCGCACTCCGTTGGCGGGACCCAGTTCGCTCTTGCCCGTCACCTCGATGGTGTAGGCGTCCACCGCGATGTCCTGAGTGGCCGACAGCGCCACCAGCGCGAAGAGCAGCACGAACAGCGCCGACTCCGACGGAGGGAGCCCGGCAAATGCCGCCAGCACCAGCGCCAGCCCCACCTGGCAGGCAACGATCCACCAGCGGCGCGTTCGGATCCGGTCCACCAGCGGCGCCCACAGGAACTTCAGGGCCCACGGGAGCGAAGCCCACGACGCCAGCCCGATCACCTCGAGCGAGGTGCCCCGGGTCCGGAGGTAAACCGGTATGAGTTCGTTGAAGAAGCCGAAGGGAAAGCCGGAGGCAAAGGCAATCAGGCCGATCCACGCCAGGCGGCTCGCCAGCGGCCGGTCTGCTGCGCGGCTCACGGTGGTGGTGGCCCCTGATCCAGGAATGGTGCGACACGGCGCTGGATGCTGTCGAGCCGGGCCTCGAGCAGGTCGAGCTGCTCCCCGTCGCTCCCCGCCGCGCCGGCGGATTCCCTCAGCGTGCGTATCTCGCGAATGGCTGAATCAAGCGTACTGCGCAGCCTGGAATCGTCGGCATGGACCTGGCCCAGTCGCGACGCCATGCTGTCGGCCCGGGCGACGATC
This sequence comes from uncultured Gemmatimonadota bacterium, assembly GCA_946479805.1. Next base: position 1,937 of record CAMLHP010000064.1, read on the forward strand.
GCTTGCCCCTGGCGGTCGAAGGAGTAATCCCGGATGGCCTGCCACCCAGCCAGCGCTGCAAGGAAGATCCCGAGCGCCGACAGTACGGCCACCGCATTGCGCAGCGTGAAGCGGCGGGGGCGGACGTCGATAGCGGGCCAGGACATCGTCGAACCGTCGTGCGGCGTGGGCCTGAGGTCGTGCTCGGCCGGCAGCACCGGCGGCGGAGGGGCCGGGGCGCCTCCCTCTGAAACCAGGTCCACCCGGAACGAAGGGCCGCCACGCCCCAGCTCGACCATGTCGCCCGAGGCGAGCAGATGCTGCCCCGACAGCGGAGCGTTGTTCACCCAGGTGCCGTTGGTGCTGCCGAGGTCGCGCAGCAGCCAGATCCCGTCGCGCGCGATGATCGCAGCGTGCCTGCTGGAGACCCTGAGGTCCCGCTCGGGATCCAGTCGGATGTCGGATCCCGGGTGTCGTCCGATTGTCAGGTAATTCTTCGCCAGCAGGAGGACATCACCCTGCCGGGCTCCGCTCAGGATTGCGATGCGTATGGGCATCGCGGCTCAGAGCAGGAGGGAGAGAATCAGAATCGCCAGCGCGACCAGCACCGCGCCGATGAGGAACGTCCGGGGCGAGCCGGTGCGCCGTGCGGGCGGCAGCACCGGCAGGGGAAGCTCTTCAGTTGGGCTGTCGGCATCGAGCTCGAACGCCTGGTAGCCGACAGCGTCGGTCGAGTCCGGCGGCTCGAGCCCCTCGCCGCTGACCCGCGCCGCTACGACCGTGATGTTGTCGGGGCCGCCCCGGGAGTTGGCCAGGTCGATGAGTCCGCTGCAGAGGGCAGCAAGGTCCGGCGTGCCGCGGGCGAGGTCTCCGATCTCGTCCTTCTTCACCAGGCCGTGGAGCCCGTCCGAGCAGAGCACCAGCATGTCGTCCCGCCGCAGCGTCTGGCGGCTGAGGTCCACCCGCACCAGTGAATCGGGGCCCAGTGCCTGGAGGATGATGTTCCGGCGGTCGCTGGCCTCGGCCTCCTCCTCGGTAAGCTCGCCAGCCTCGACCAGTCGCTGGGTGAGCGACTGGTCCCGGGTGAGCTGGAAAGTCTGCTTGCCGCGGATGAGGTAGGCCCGGCTGTCGCCAATCTGGGCCACGAAGATCTCGGGGCCGAAGATGCCCGCGAGTGTGAGCGTGGTCCCCATGCCGCGGACTTCGGCATGCTCCAGGGCGTACTGATGAATCTCGGCATTGGCCCGCTCGACGGCCTCGCGCATTCGGTAGGCAAATCGCTCGGCGGTGAGGTCGACGTCGGTGCGCCAGGTGGTGACCAGGTGCTGCCAGATGAGGTCGGTCGCCATGGAGCTGGCGAGCTCGCCGGCGGCCGCGCCGCCCATGCCGTCCGCAACAACGAAGAGCGACCCACGCTCACCCAGCCGATGCTCCCTCACATCCGGCATCAGGGTGGCCTGGCCGCTCGAAAGATCGGCCACGAGGAAGGTGTCCTCGTTGTGCTCCCGGCTCCGCCCCACGTCCGTGCGGGCGAATACGCTGATACGAATTTCGCCGCTCATCGCCCGTCCGGGGACTCGGCGGCGCATGTGGGGCATCGCTTCACGGGGATGCGCCTCTCCTCGACCACGGGTTCCGGGGTTGGCGGAAGATAGGAATCGTGCCACAGAGCGTCAACGCCAGCGATTGGCCCCGCACTGGCCCACACTTAGCTTCAACTCATGAATTCCGGTCGAGCTTCAGCAGCAATCGTCCTCGGTATTTGTGCCGTCCTTGGCGCCTGCTCCACCGCCCCAGTGAGCCCCGCGAACTCCATGCCCGCGCCGCGGGCCGCCGCCGCACCGGATCTGTCGGTGGCGGAATCGCTGGTGGTGGGACGACTGCCAGAGGTCGACTCGGTGATCGGCGCGCTGGATATCAGGGTTGTCTACCCCGCCGAAGGCGCCGTGATCCAGGCCGCCGACTCTACCTTCATGTTCGGCAGCACCGGGAGCGGCGACGCCCGGCTCACAATCAATGGCGCCCCGGTGGCGGTTGCCCCGAACGGAGCCTGGCTGGCGTGGGTCGGACTGCCGTCCGACAGCGTGATGAAGTTCGTGCTGCGCGCGACGACCCCGCGGGAGTCAGGCGAGTCAGTGCTCCTGACAAGGCGGCCCCGGCGCTACACGCCCCCCCCACGCGGCCCGTGGATCGACACCACTTCGTTCGCTCCGGCAGGCCCGGTGGTGATGCCCGGGCACGAACCCCTGGAACTTCGCCTCAGGGCCAGCCCGGGCGCGACCGTGTCGCTGTTGCTGGCCGATGGTTCCCGCATCCCGTTCGCGGCGGAGTCCTCGCTGGAAGACGTACCGTGGGGAATCCGCGCCTTCGGGCGCGACACTGCCGCGCCAACTCGCACCATCCGGAGCGATCGCTACGTGGCCGTGATTCCGGTTGCCGCGCTCGCGGGTGATTCCGCGTCGGCTGTCAGCATTGAAGTCGTGCTCGGAGTTGACACGCTGCGGCGATCCTGGGACCTGTCGCTCGCACGCATGCCTGCCGGGGGCTACGCCGCGGAGCTGGACGACGATCCCGGCGCCACCGGCCACACCGACGGCATCGTAGTGGGACGCGCCGTGCCGGGCGGGACCTATCACTGGTTCTGGCCCTCCGGTACGCGGGCACGGGTGACGGGCAGGGTTGGACCTGACGTGCGCCTGGAACTCGCGCCCGGAGTGGAAGCCTGGGTGCCGGAAAATGAGACGTACCGCTTGCAGGGGCAGCCAGCGCCGCGGCCGGTGGTTGGTTCGATCACCATGACCGAGACCCTGCAGGGTGTCGCCGTCCGGATTCCGCTGGGTGTCAGGGCGCCATTCGAGGTGATCGAGCATCGGGCCGGCCTGGATGTGGTCATCTATGGCGGCGTGGGAGACGTTAACTGGATCCGCTATGGCTCGGGCGCGGATATCGTGCAGCGTGCGACATGGAGCCAGGCGGACCCGCGCGGCGTGCTGCTCAGCTTCGAATTGGCAGAGCCGGTATGGGGGTTTCGCACCCGGTGGGAAAATGACGACCTGATCCTCGAGATTCGGCGGCCCCCTGACATCGACCGGCGTGCCCCCCTCAAGGGACTGAAGATCCTGCTGGATCCGGGACATCCCCCCGGCGGTGCCACCGGACCGACGGGCCTCAGCGAGGCGGAGGCGAATCTGGCTGTTGCACTCGCGCTCAGGCCGATGCTCGAGCGCGAAGGTGCCCAGGTGGTCATGACGCGAACCACTGACGTGGCTGTGGCGCTGGGGGAGCGCCCCCGGCTGGCCGAGAGCCTCAACGCCGACATCCTCGTCTCGATTCACAACAATGCGCTCCCGGACGGCGTCAATCCGTTCTCTGCCAGCGGCACCAGCGTGTTCTACAACCACCCGCGCAGCATCCCACTGGCGCGCGCCGTCCAGTCGGCGCTGGTGCAGCAACTGGGAATCCGGGACCTTGGCTTCGGCCGGGGAGACCTCGCGCTGGTGCGGCCAACATGGATGCCGGCGATCCTGACCGAGGGGCTGTTCATGATGGTTCCTGAGCAGGAGGCGGCGCTCCGATCCCCGGAGGGTCAGCGACGGTACGCCGCCGGGGTACTTTCCGGAGTCACGACCTTCCTGCGTGAGTGGCCGGCTGCTCGATGAAGCGGTGCAGCACTCCGGGCGTGGCGCGTCTCCCCAATTGCCGATTTCCGGATAGCCGTATGCGCCACCGCTTGAGAATCTACGTGCTCGCGCTGCTGGCACTGCCCACCCTGGGTGGGGAGGCCGCGGCCCAGGCGCTCGACGCACGCGCCGGGCTGGAACGTTTTCGTGATTCGCTCGATGCCCAGCCTGATTCCATCCCCCTGCTCCGGATGGAACGCGTGATGATCGAGCAGGCACGTACCGACCGGAACAACATCATGCTCCACCTCCGGCTCGGGTTCGTGGCGCTCAGGCTGGGCGAACTGGGCGGCAAGTCCCATTTCGATGACGCAGCATCCGAGTTCCAATGGGCCATCGACCTCCAGCCCGACTGGCCGTATCCCTGGTACGGAATGGGGCTGGCTGAATATGGCGTGGGCGATTCCAGGGTTTCTGCCGTAGCCGGGTTGCAGGCCATGGTGGGAAAGGATGCGCTCAGCCGGTCGGCGGCTGCCTTCGCCCGTTCAGCGGAAGTGGATCCCGGATTCGTGCGCGGCCTGGTGGAACTCGGTAATACGGCGCTGGTGCAGAAGGTCAATATCAAGCTCGATGTGGCGCTGGACGCGCTTCGGCGGGCAGCGGCGACTCCGGCCGGGGCCGATCCCAGTGTGCTGCTGGTCCGGGGCCGGGTCGAGCGCGAGGCGGGCGATCCGGACAGCGCGCTGGCGGCCTTCAGGCAATACATCGCCCAGGCCCCGGACCGGGCCATGGGGCTGTACGAGCTGGCGCGCACCAGGCTGATGACCGGAGACGTTGCCGGGCAGGTCGCGTACTACCAGGGCTCCACCTCGAGCGATTCTGCCGTGGTTGCGGCATACCGCAAGGACATCGCCCTGCTCGCTGCCGACAGCGTACTGGCCGACTTCGACGCGGCGGCGGGGGACGCCCGTGCTGTTTTCCTGATGAACTTCTGGTCCAGGCGGGACCGACGGGACCTCCGGCCCGACGGCACCCGCCTGGCCGAGCACTTCCGGCGCTTTTTCTACGCCCGGCAGAACTTCGCGCTGGTATCCACAAAGCGGCACTACGGCATCATTGAGCGGTACCGGTCCGGCAGCAAGGACTTCGACGACCGGGGCACCATCTACATCCGCCACGGCGAACCCTCGGCCAGGGCCTCCCACAGCGCGCCAGACCTCGATCCCAACGAATCGTGGCGCTACAGCCGCCCGGATGGCGATCTCGTCTTCCATTTCATCGCCCAGGAGGATGTCCAGGACTACAAGCTGGTGGAGAGCCTGTTCGACCTCCTCGGGTTCGACCAGGCCGTCCTGCTGGGCGCCGGGGGCGAGGTGTCGTTCAACAGCACCGCCGCGGCGCTGATGACCTCTCGCGAGCGGCTGTCGCCCATGTACTCCCGGCTCATGACCTCGGGCGACGTGAGTGCCGAACGGTTCCGCAACGAGGAACGACGGGTGGGACGCCGCAGCATCGAGCTCGGCACCACCACCGACAGCTACACCCTCACGTTCAACCGCGAGCTGGGCGTGCGGACCGACGTGCTGGCAGTGGGACGCAGAAACGGACAGCCGCTGGTCCAGCTGACGTATGCGATTGAAGGCGAAGACCTGCGGCCGGTGAAGGTGCCGCGAGGCCTGCTCTACTCGGTAAGGGTCCGGTTCGTTGCGATGGATTCCCTGGGCAGGGTGGTGGCCTCCCTGGACACCACCCGGGGCTACCTGGCATCCGCAGCGGTGCCGGCGCGGGAACACCTGCTGGGCCGCATCGACGTTCCCACTGTGCCAGGCAAGCTGACCTACAGGCTTTCCGTGGAACAGGCGGCCGACGCCGGGTTTGTCACGCCGACCGACACGGTCGAGGTTGCACCGCTCGAGGGCAGCGGTCCCACCCTGAGCGACATCGCCCTCGGAACAGCGCAGGGGAGCGTTGCCTGGGTCAGGCCCGAATCGGGCGACACGGTGTACTTCAGTCCGCTCCGGCGCTTCCATCGGGGCGAGGTCATCCTGGTGTACTACGAGACCGGGGGCCTCGCGCCGGGGACTCCCTACACGACCGAGGTCGCGGTACGAAAGGGCAAGACCAGCGGAGGCTTCCTGCGACGGCTGTTCGGTGGCGGCGGAACCGCAGTCAAGTTCGAATTCGAGGAGGAGGCCGGAATCGAGGCAGGAACCGAGCGTGGGGTTTCCACCGAGCGGCTGAGCCCCGGGTCCTACCGCATGGAAGTCAGGATCACCGACGCCGAAGGGAATGAGGCGGTGCGGGCCACGCCGTTCGAGATCGTGGGGAGGTAGAGTCACGAGTCACGAGTCACGAGTCTCGAGACTTGCGACTCGTGACTTGAGACTCGCGACTCAGAGTGGCCAGGAAGCCGGCCGGTCCGTCGTCAGCACCACCAGCGGCTGTATCAGGGCGTTGGCTATCACGGTTGCTTCCACTTCCACCACGCGCTGGGCTCCGGGCGCATACTGATGCAACCCCTCGACGTGCATGAGCACTGTGGTGAGCGGGGTGTCGCCCACATCTGCTTCGCGGGGCAGGCGGATGGTTTCGCCGCTCTCGAGTGCGACTCTCGCGGTGCCAAACAGCCAGAGCGGGCGGCGGGCGAGTCCGCTGAGCAGGCGCGGCGTTAGCGCCAGGCTCTCGCCTGAGGGTGTAATGATTCCCAGCACGGTGCGGCGCCCCCGCCGGCGTGCATGCAGTACGAAGCCGTAACCCAGATGCGCCTCGCAGTGCGACGCGTGCTTCAGCGCGGTGCGCAGCTTCTGCTGGCCAAACTGCACCGTGTGGGTTGGAACCACCCAGGACTCCTGAACAGGTTGCCAGCCCGATTTGCACTTGGTGTGCCAGCCGGTTGCGAACGCTGGCACATCTCCGGCCCTTCGCGCGAGGCGCAAGCAGCGCATGGACTTACCGCGGTCTGGCATTTCGCGATGCGGCATGCTGCGCGGGGCGCCGCGCGATGCAATGCCGCGTTCCGCTTGACGGCCTCTCGAGCAGTCGCCTAGCTTCGTCGCCATGCTGTGTGTCCGTTGTGGAAGCGAACTGCCCGATTCCTCCCGTTATTGCTCCGCCTGCGGCGCCGATCAGCTGGGAACCACGCCAGCCAAGGCGGTTGCGTCCGGAGAGGTCACGGACATCGACGTCGTGCGCGCCGCCCTCGAGGCCGAGTACGAGATCCTCGAGGAGCTGGGCCGGGGCGGGATGGCCCTGGTGTACCGGGCCCGGGAACTGGAGCTCGACCGGGAAGTTGCCATCAAGGTGCTCCCGATGTCGCTCGCGTTCGACTCTGAATTCGTGGAGCGGTTCCAGCGCGAGGCCCGCACCTCAGCCCAGCTCGAGCATCCCAACATCATCCCGATCTACCGGGTAGGCCGGAACGGGCGGGTGAGCTTCTTCGTGATGAAGTACCTGCGGGGCGGCACTCTCGCCGGTCGCCTGAGGGCACGGGGCAAGCTGCCCCCCGCTGAACTGAGGAAGCTGCTGATCGAGGCCGGTGGTGCCCTGGCATACGCCTCGGACCGCGGGGTGGTGCACCGCGACATAAAGCCCGACAACATCATGTTCGACGAGTTTGGCCAGAGCCTCCTGGCCGATTTCGGCATCGCCAAGGCCATCGGCGGCAGCCGGCTCACGGGCACCGGCCTCTCGATCGGAACTCCCCACTACATGTCGCCGGAGCAGGCCCGTGCCCAGTCCACCGACGGCAGGAGCGACCTCTACAGCCTGGGTGTGGTCGCGTTCCAGTGCCTCACCGGCCAGGTGCCCTACGACGGGGAAGACGCCTTCGCGATCGGCTACAAGCACCTGACCGAGCCGGTGCCAGTGGTTACGCTGCAGTCGGACGAGGCGCGCAGCCTGTATCGGGCCATCAGCCGGCTGATGTCCAAGGACCCGTCGGAGCGCTACCAGAACGGGCACGACCTGGTGGCAACGCTGACCGCCGCGGCGCCCGGCAAGCGGAGCAGTGGAAGCTCGACTGCCACCAGCACCAGTCCCGCCGCGGCGTCCGCAGCGGCATTGGCAGCACCATCCTCGGCAGCACTCGCGGCTGGCGCTGCCGGCTTGTCACCACACCCGGAACCCGGCAGGGCGCCGGCTCCCCAGCCCCACCGCCGGGTCGCCAATCGATCGGCGGTCATGGCGCAGAAGTCGCCCGCGGTGTGGCCCTGGGCGCTGGGGCTGATAGTGGTGCTGGCTGCAGCCGGCGTTTACGCCAGGACACGCGCACAGGCCGACGCCTCGGCCACCACTGCTGCTGCGGACTCGGGTCAGGTGGCGGCCAGCGGCTCCGATACCGGTTCCGGCGGTGCAGGTGGTGCCGACGGCTCGGCTCCGGGCGCTTCGCCCAGCACGGACGCTCAGTCCCGCACCCCCGCGCCGGCAGGTGCAGCCGCCCCGGCACCACGCGATTCCGGCGCGATCCGGCTCCGTAATCTCCCGGTCGGCTCACGCGTGCTTATCGACGAGCAGCCTGCCAGTAGCGCGGTGACCCGGGTGCCGGTGGGACGGCGGGTCGTCGCGATTTCGGCGCCGCGCCACAATTTCTTTGCGGACACCGTGACGGTGCGAAAGGGCGACACCCTGCTGCTGACGCCGGCGCTGACCCCGCTGGGGCAGGCGCCTGCCGCCCAGCAGCAGGCCGCCGCGCCGTCCGCCCGCCGCGCCCCCGATACACCCGACGAGCCTGAAGAAGAGGGCCGTGTCGCCGACCCCTGCCTGCCCGGGGCCTCGTACGAAGCACGCGAATGCTTTGATACCCGGCCCCGGCCGCTGACGTCACCGCTGGTGAGTGTGCCTGAGGGCGTTCCGGCAAGCGTCGTCAGCGCCGCCTTCTGGATCCGGGTCACTGATGCCGGCCAAACCGGCGACGTGCTTCCGCTCAGGTCGTCCGGCAGTGCTGCGTTCGACTCCGCGGCGCGAGCCGTGGCCCGGGGCATGACCTGGGAACCGGCGGAAAAGGATGGCGCGGCGGTGCCGGTTTGGACCCAGATGCAGTTTCCGGCGGCGCGGTAGAGTCGCGAGGCTCGAGTCTCGAGTCACAGGACTTGTGACTTGAGACTCGTGACTCGTGACTCGTGACAGATTTGTGATGTGCAAATCGAAAAGCCGCGCCGTTGCGCCACTTCGGCGCGGCTTGTGCCGATCATTCGTTCGTCCTAGCTTGAGCCTCCGTTCGCTGTTCCCCACGGCGAGCGGAACCCGGACTGGCCGGTCCGGCGTTTAGACAAGCAGGGCACCCAACGCAGCCGAGTTTCATGGATTGATCCGTCCCGGTGCGCCGGCAGGTGCACCGTTCGCGTCTCATTCGAGCAGGCCCAGGAGATTCCGCATGAAGTCCACGCCCAGAGAGCCGCTCTCGCTGTCGCCCAACGCCATCACTGTTCTCGAGAAGCGGTA
>CAMLHP010000065.1 GCA_946479805.1 uncultured Gemmatimonadota bacterium
CCCGCCATCTCCTGGTGCATCGCCGAGCAGAAGTTGGTGCAGTAGAACGGGAACACACCCGGCTTGTCGGCCCGGAGCCGGACCGTCTTGGTCTCGCCCGGATCCATCACCACGTTGACGTCGTAGCCGGCGATGCCGAAGCCGTGCAGCATGTCGCGTTCCTGCTCGGCGTTGGTCACGTGAATGATCACCGAGTCACCCTGCTGCACCTCGATGGCGTCGGGTGCGAAGTAGGACCGGATCGAGAAGAGCCTGACGTCGACTCTGTTGCCGCTCCGGGTGATTTTCGCGTCGGCGGCCCGCCAAATTGCGTCGGGGTGCTTGTTCTCCTCCTTGGGGTACACCTCGATCGGGTTGATCAGGTCGGCCTTCACCAGCTGGGCGAAGTGGGGCTCGGGCTCGGTGAATGCCTCGTAGAGCATGGTCATCCCGTCGCCGGTGATGTCGATCAGCTGGCTGGACTCCGGCTGTGATGGACCTACGTTCAAGTGTCGGCCCTTGGAGAGCTTGTTGAGCGAGATCAGGTACTTGCCGTGGGGATGACGGGCATCGCCGTGGGCGGTGACCAGGTGTCCCACCGAGAAGTGAACCGGCATCTTGGCGGTCACCAGCGCCGAGTCGTTGCCGTCGAACGGCCCCATCTTCCACTTGGTGATCACCGACTCGATGAACAGCGAGGTATAGGCGTAGCCCTGGTCGTCGAACTGGGTGTGGAGCGGGCCCAGGCCAACCGGCACTTCGGCCACCCGGATGTCCTCGAACCGGAGCACGGGAATCCCATCCTCTTCACCAACGGTCTGGCCCGACTCGACAGCGGCCAGGAACTTCTCGAAGTCGTACACCGTGACGTAGGGAGCCAGCTTGCCGCCGCCCACTACGTACCTGCCGTCGGGCGAGAAGTCGGCGCCGTGGGGGCTCTTGGCCAGAGGAACCAGGTACATCATCCCGGGAATTTCCGCCGGGTCGAGCATCCTCACCCCGTCGACGATCCTGCCCTTGCCCGCGTTGGCGGCCTCCTCCGCCTTGCGCCAGTTGACGAAGGCGAGGTAGTCGCGGTCCCGCTGGCTGGCGGTCACTTCCAGCCGGCCGGTCGCACGCTCGGTGTTGTAGGAGCTCCAGACCGCCCAGTCGCGCGAGCTTTCCTTGCCGGTGGAGGCGAGGTCCCAGTTGAACGGCGGGGTGACTATCTGCCAGCCGAGCGACATGGTGCCGGTGGCGGAATCGATCTTCACTCCCGAGACCATGCCCTTGTACTCGGTCGCGTACTCGCTGAGCGGCGTGTACTTGCCGCGCGGGAGAGGGATGGAGAACCTGCTTGCCACCAGCGCGTACTCGCTGTTCTCGGTGAGGAACGCCGAGCCGTGGTTGCCGCTCGAGTTGGGAATGGGCCCGAAGATCTGGCGGGTCTTGAAGTCGCGCAGATCGATCCGGGCAAGCCGGTTGTTGGCGTTGTCGTTGACGAAGAGCCAGCGGCCGTCGTAGTCGCCATTGGTGCGCGACATGGAGGGGTGGTGCACGTCGCCCCAGGTGTAGTCGCCCAGCATGGCCTTGCTCTCTTCGTCAAAGCCGTAGCCGATGGCGGGATAGGGCGCGAAGACCGGGATGGTGGCGATGTGGCGCATGGACGGCACGCCGGCCACGTACACCTGGCCCGAATGTCCGCCGCTGTAGAACAGGTAGTACTCGTCTAGCTGCCCCGGCGCCACGAAGGTGCGGAGCGCCGCGTCGCGGGCTCCCGCCATCGGCGCGTCACCATCGCCCGGCCCCTTGGGCGCGCAGGAGGCGAGCAGCAGCGCGCCGGCCAGCAGTGCGCCGGCCCGCAGCAGGTTGCGCATGGTGCGCTGTTCAGTCGTCGTCGTTGTCATGGTCGCCTACCGCCTCGTGGTGGATGTCTTCCAGGATGTCGTGGATTGAATCGCGCTCGGCGGGGCTCAGCTGGATCTGGGCGCTGAGCACCACCGCCATGGTGCCGGTGGGGTTCTCGAGGAAGTCGTCGAGCTCCATGTTGAAGCGGGTCTGGACGTCCTCGTATGCGAGGGTCAGGTCAGGGCCGACTTCAGCCGGTGACTTGACGCCGAGTGCGGAGATGGAATGGCACTGGGGGCAGCCCTTGACGACGAAGATTTCTCCCCGGGGATCGGTGAATCCGGGGCCCGCAGGCACGGACGCCCGGGCGTCAGGCTGGCTGCCGGCCTGGTCAGGAGGGGCATCCCCGCCGCCGCAGGCGGAGAGAAAAAGGGCTGCGGTTGCAGCTGCGAGCAGACGAGTAGCCATCCAGTTCTCCGGGAGTTGACCGGATGGAAGGCTACGGCAGGGGTGTTGGGGGGGCGGTGAAGGGAGGGTGAAGGTTTCTTAATCCGCAGATGACGCGGATGCAAGATGATGACGCTGACTGCTGGCAGAACGGCCAAGCATCAGCGTCATCATCTTAGATCCGTGTCATCGGTGGATTGGGGGAGCTGAGCGTCCTGACTTCCGAGACGAGGTAGAAGTCGCCAAGATGCTGCGCCCCCGTCGCGGCCTGGAACAGCGCGCTCCGGCCGAAGGCTGCCGCCAGCTGCACCCCCGAGGAGGGGAGCTCCTCAAACCGATCCTCCGATTACATGCTGGCCTTAAGTGGGGGAAAGGTCAAGTTGCGACTGGCCCAGCCCGCCCCAGGCTTCCGCCAGCTCCGGCACCAGCTGAAGCACTCGCTCGAAGGCGCCGATAGCCTCGGCGTGGCGGCCGAGCTGCATCAGGACATCGGCACGACGCAAGTGACCGTTGGGGATCTGGGGCGCACGCACAGCGACCAGGTCGTAGAGCGTGAGCGCCTCGGCGAGCCGGCCGTATGTTAGCAGAAGCTCCCCGCCCTGATACATCTCCGCTGGGGTGGCAATGGCACTGGCCTTCAGCCCTGCAATAGCCATCCCTGCCTCGCCATCACGGCCGAGAAGCAACAGCGTGCGCGCCAAATTGATGAGAACGGTTCCGTCGCCCGGCTCCAGCTCGAGCGCTGACCGGAACGCGGATATCGCATCCTCATGTCTGCCCCCAGCCGTGACCGCGGCGCCGTAATCGGACCAGGCGGCCACATTGGTCGAATCGAGCGCCAGGGAACGGCCAAGCACCGAGATTGCTGAGTCGGTCTGCCCGAGCAAAAGCTGCAATCTTCCGAGATCATAGAGCAGATGCGGATGGTTGGGTTGCTCGGCAAGCGCGGACTTAACCAGGGCGCGAGCCAAGCCAAGCGCCCCAGCTGCCTCGAGCGAATCTGCCGCCTGGTGGAGTGCCCAGGCCCTTTGGCTGAGTCGCGCCTGTGCGTGAATGCGACCTCCAAGGAGCACCGAGCTAGCGGCGCCAATTAAGAGCGCCCGCCAGACCAACTGTCTGCCTCTACGGCACACGCTTGCCACAGAACGCCCCATATGCACGCTTGGACTCCTCACCGATCTCCCAAGTCGCATTCCACGTTCCCGAAATACTTCGGTCCCCTACCTCGCGGATAGAAAGGCCTAGGGAGTAATGAAGACCGAATGCAAGCGCAATGTTGAACGCCGAATCCTTCTCGACATATCCGCCGAACACGGGCGAGAGCGCAGGATTGTGTCGCCACTTGCGGATCGGGAACTCCACGCCGAACAGGCGACCTAGATTGAGATCCGTACCTCCGACAGGCACAATCGTGCGGTTCCCGAGCGCATTCACGGAGAGGGCTGAATCCTCTTCCGTCGGCTGAGACAATATCAAGCGACCTCGGGCGACCCCTTCACTCGAGGATACCTCTCCACCAACAAGCCATGCCATTACGTCGTACGAGCCGTCGAGCGATGTCGCCTGCGTAGGTGCATATCTAGCCCCCGCGGGGCTGACGACAGCGCTGTCGTCACACTGCGGTGTCACAGTCGCAAGCCTGGCTGTACCACACGCTTGCGACACAAGGAGCGACAGGCCGAGCGCTAGTGTCCAAGATCGCATAGCTTCGGCTTCCTCATGGTGTCTAGCAGCACAGAAAACTCGTTACCCAAGACGGCCACGATTCCGCGGACGCGCGCATGTTCGCCAAACGCCGTCGAACCGACTGCATCGGTGTCGGCTGGGCTCAAGGTAGCATTGGCGATGTGCATATGAACCACCATCACGTCTCCAGCAGGAAGCAAGGGATCTAAAAGGTTGACGCCGCCAACACGTTGCCACGTGGTGCGAACCGAACCCTGTCTGTCCCCGCCGACGACTACTGGCATACCGGGAGGTTCACCGAGTCGCATTGGCTCCAGCATTCTCAGCTGCATATCGGTGGCCACCCCAACTTCGAGCAGCATGCCGCCTGACAAAAACCAGCCAGTCTGCGCTGCACGTAACTGGGATACTGTCTGAGCGAATCCAGGTGCTTCGCGTATCTGGTTGCACGGATCAGGATCGCTAGGCTCAGGCGGCGGAGCCGTTGGGGCTCGAGGCGCCATAGGGTTGTAACCTCCTCCACCTCCTCCTCCACTCGGCTCATCGGCGCTGAGGTCGTCTTCCGGTGAGCCGGTGCAGTAAGAACCAATCCAGACGTATTGATCGCTGCCCGGAACTCGTTTGCCGGAATACTTCTCCTCCAGCCATGTGTGGCGATACAGATCGTAGCACGATTCGAGACCGAATGGGTCTCTCCGATCCAGCGGAGCTCCATCGCCGTATTGATACGGATTCGGACCGCCCTCGAGCCCGAGAGGATCCTCCTGCACAAACCGCCGAAGCAGGGGGCTGTAGTACCGGGCCCGGTGGAATGTGAATCCGGTTTCCGCATCATGCTCGCGGCCACCCCAGCCGAACCGAAGATTCCAGCCAATGATGAAGGATGAGCTGGAATCCCTCGCGATGCGCTCGCCATACGGCCCGAAGCGCTGGGACATCATCCACGTACCGTCGCGCTTCGCGACCGTCCGGATGCTGCCGATACGATCCGTCGCCACGTAATAGTGTGTGCCAGCTCCATCACGCAGCGCCACGAGATTGTCGATGCCGGGGCCGTACGTGTACTTCATTGTCATGGTGCCGGCAGGCGTCCGCTCGTAGGCGATATGATCGCCGTGGTACGCGAAGTCGATATTGGTGACCCCACCACCGGAGGCGGCAAACGGCACGTGCCTGGCGATGCGCCGCCCAAGCACGTCATAGGCATACTCTCCAACCAATGTGTCGTTATACACGACGCGCGTGAGCTGGTTCAGGGCGTTGTAGGTGTAGTACCTCAGTGCCATCGGCCTCCAGCCACGCAGCCAGGTTTCCGGCGCGATCATAGAGCAAGGTGTCCCGGCCAGCCGCCGTCTGCCGGCTGACCAGCCGCTCGGTCGTCGGGTCGAATGTCGCATCGTCGGCGGCAACGCTCACGTTGCCCATACGGTCGAACAGGTAGTCTTCCGAAGCAACCAGCACCCCGTTCGTGACCCCGCGCCACTTGGCCAGGCGATTCCAGCCATCATACGTCGCCGAATCAACCAATGTGACGGTCGATTGCCCCTGTCCGTTCTGGTACGCCCAGGACCATGCGAGTGTGGTGTGCCCATCCGTGGTCGGGAGCTCCCGGCCCAGCGCACCCCCCACATAGGAGCTCGCTGGCGATGTGATGAAGGATGTCGTCGCCGACTCCAGGGCAAGATGCGGCTTGAAGATGGTTTCGTGCTGCATCCGCTGTGCGCCGGCCGCGCTGACCCCAAAGCCATCGAGTCGCCCCCGACCGTCATAGTCGTACTCCCACGTATCGCCCATTGCGGTAGTCAGCGATGTCGGTAATCCTCGCACGGCCTCGTACCGTGTTGTCCGCGCGCGACGTGAAGTACGACTGGGGCGTGACCATGATGTTCCACTGCTGGTTGCCGCCACCCATGGGCATCATCCCGCCGCCAACGCCCTGGCCGAGGCCTTCGCCCTGCGCCGAGAGCAGGCGAGGCGCAGCCACCAGCGCCAGGAACGCCAGTATCAATGGCACGGATGCACGAAGACAGGGCCAGGCCGGGCACAGGCGGGCGAGACAAGGCATCGAACGCTCCGGGCAGGGGGAGACCGGGCACAGATCGCCACTGAGCGGACGGTGGCGAGGTTGACGATGCAGCTACGATTTGAAACCGTTGGTATCCCTATGTAGGAAGACAAACAGCGATGCGCAAGGCAGTTCTCGGCCGCCGCTATCACCAGGCCCGTGCCGATATCCCAGCAGCGTGGAATCGAGCTTAGATTGTCAGCATATCGAACCTCGGCCTCATGACCTCTGCCCTCCTCGAATCCGAGCTCCCGGTTCACGAGCTCTTCAGCGCCGAGTACCTCGAGTACTACCGGATGCTGCCCCTCACACTGCAGGACGACCGGCTCCGCGTGGCCCAGGCCGGCGAACCACACGCCGAGGCTCACGAAGACCTCTGCCGAACATTTCACGCGGCGGTGGAGTTGGTCCCGGTGGAAGAGGCGGTACTCCGGGAAGCTATTCGTCGCCACTTCTCGGCGCAGGAATCGGTGGTCGAGCTGGTGCGGGACCTCGACGACCCGGCGGAGCAGGCAGGAGATGACTCCTCCACGCTGCTGGCCGATGCCCGTGACCTCGCCGCGCAGCCGCCCGTCATCCGGTTCGTCAACCTGCTGATCCGCGACGCCCACGCGGTCGGCGCGAGCGACCTCCACCTCGAGGCCACCCGGCAGGGGCTCCGGGTCCGCGCCAGGGTAGATGGCGTCCTGCAGGAACTTCCCTCTCCTCCGGTTCGCCTCCAGGCAGCCGTAGTTTCGCGCCTCAAGCTGCTGGCCGAACTCGACATCTCCGAACGACGCCGCCCCCAGGACGGTCGCATCCGCGTCCGGCTGGAATCCCGTGAACTCGACCTAAGGGTCTCCACCATCCCCACACTGTTCGGCGAATCGGTGGCGCTGCGCCTGCTGGACCGGGGTGGGGGCCGCGTCTCACTCGATGGCCTCGGCTTCGCGCCGGAACTCCTCGCCACGTTCAGCGGCCTGGCGCGACGGTCGCACGGGATCGTGCTGGTGACCGGCCCAACAGGCAGCGGCAAGACTACCACCCTCTACGCCGCGCTGGGCTTGCGGGACCACTCGGCCGAGAAGGTGATCACGGTCGAGGACCCGGTGGAGTATCATCTGGATGGAGTGACCCAGATGCCGGTGCATGCCGGCACCGGCGTCACTTTCGCATCGGCCCTGCGACATCTGCTGAGGCAGGACCCCGATGTCCTCATGGTGGGCGAGATGCGGGACCGGGAAACCGCGGCAGTGGCGGTGCAGGCCGCAATGACCGGACATCTGGTGCTGTCCACCCTGCATACCAACGATGCGGTCGCGGCGCTCACGCGTCTCGCCGACCTGAGCGTCGAGCCCTACATGATCGCCGCCACCGTGGAGGGCGTGCTGGCGCAGCGACTGGTGCGCCGAACCTGCACGGCTTGTTTCGACGAGTACGAACCCGATGCCGCAGCTCTCGCCTGGCTGTCCAGCGACGCGGCACGGCCTCCGGCGTACACTCGGGGCCGCGGCTGCGACCACTGCCGCCAGACAGGCTATCGGGGGCGCGTGGGTGTCTTCGAGCTGCTCCACATGACCGACACGCTTCGCTCAGCTCTGCTCGGAGGCGCCAGCCGCGCCGACATGGTAGCAAGAGCCAGGCAGGATGGAATGCTCTCGATGCGAGAAGACGGATGGCGCAAGGTGCAGGCGGGGATCACCACGGCCGAGGAGGTGGTGCGTGTGCTGCAAGGCTAGAGGGGGATTCACCCTCATCGAAATGCTGGTGGTGATTGCCGTGATCGCGGTCCTCGCCGCCATCGTGTCTCCCATGGTGTTCCGGAACGTCAGCGACGCCAGGTCCACAGCGGCGCGGGCCCAGATCGAGACCTTCAGCCTGGCGCTGGATGCCTACCGATTGGACAACGACTACTACCCATCCACTGCACAGGGTCTGGGCGCACTCATGCGCCGCCCCGACGGCAACCCGGCTGCGCGCGGCTGGCGCGGTCCCTACCTCCGCCGCGAACTGCCTCTGGATCCGTGGGACCGGCCGTACCTCTATCGCAGCCCGGGAGATTCGAGTCCGGCCACCTTCGACCTGTACACGCTGGGGCGTGACGGCCAGGCGGGCGGTGAGGGTGAGGATGCCGACATCATGTCGTGGCGAGGGCAGTGACCACATCAGCGTTCGCGTATGTGGCGGTTTCGCGCGACGGACGCCTGCATCGTGGCACTCTCCGGGCCGAGACCGCCGCAGAGGTCACGTCCATGCTGGGCGCGCTGGGGCTCAGCGCGGTCGAGATAGACGCCGCACCTGTGCGCACACGTGGTCGGGCCGCATCGCGGCGCGAACTGAGTATCCTCTTCCGCAACCTCGCATCGCTGGTAACAACCGGGCTTCCATTGGAGCAGGCACTCGGCACGTCCGTGGCACTGACGCGCGGGCGACTCCAAGGCGTTGTTGAGCGTGCCCGCGACGGCCTGCGTCAGGGGGCGTCGCTTTCAAGCGCACTGGATGACGAGGAGGGTGTAGTGCCAGCCGTGGTGCTGGGCATGGTGCGGGCAGGTGAGATGGCGGGAGCCCTGCCGGCGGCGCTGGAGCAGATTGCGGAACAGATGGAGCATGACGCCGAGCTGGCAGGCCGGACGCGGCAGGCGCTGGCGTATCCCGCGCTGCTGCTTGTGGCAGGCACCGCGTCGGTCCTGGTGCTGGTGACCGTGGTGCTTCCCCGGTTCTCGACCATGCTGGAGCAGTTTGGCGGCACGCTGCCGCGCGGCACCCGGGCCCTCCTGGGCCTAAGCGGGTTCCTGCGCGCGCATGCGCTGCTGCTGCTCGCAGGCGCGATCGCGACGGCGGGCGCGGGCGTTATCTGGGCACGCAGCGCCGATGGTCGCCTCGCCCTGCACCACTGGCTGCTGCGAGCTCCAGTGCTGGGACCCCTGCGGCACCTGCTGGCTTCGGCTCGTGCCTGTCGGGTGATGGGTGGGATGCTCTCGGCGGGGCTGCCGGTGCTCGCCGCGCTGGATGCCGGACGCGAGGCGTGCGGAGATCTGGAAGTGGCAGAGCGCTTCGGCCGCGCCCGGCGCGACGTCATCGAAGGTGCCCGGGTCGCGCGCGCACTGGAGAAGCACCAGGTGCTGGCGCCCGTGGCCCAGCAACTCAGCGCCGTGGGTGACTCGAGCGGACAGCTTGGCCCGATGCTCCTGCATGGGGCCCGGCTGGCCGACAGCCAGGCCGACCGTGCCATCCGGACGGCGGTGTCGCTTCTGGAGCCCACGCTAATCCTGGTGTTCGGCGCGGTAGTGCTGCTTATTGCTGGTGCGCTGCTGTCGGCGGTGTACAGTCTGAGGCCGGGGCTATAGGGCCACCGATGAAACAGATGTAAAGCGATGAGGCTGATGGTTGGGTGCACTCCCGGTCATCAGCTTCATCGTTATGCATCGATTTCATCTGTGGATCCCATCGGCTTCATCTGTGGACCTATATTTCCCCCATGTCCCTCGACCCCCGCCCCCTCCGCCGGCAGTACCAGCGCGGGGCGCTCAGTGAAGTCGACCTGCTGGCCTCACCCTTCGACCAGTTCCGCAAATGGTTCGAGGAGGCGCACGCCGCCGGCGCACCCGAAGCCAACGCGATGACCCTCGCAACCGTGGACGACGAGGGCCGCCCCGATGCCCGCATGGTGCTGCTCAAGGGCGTTGACGATCGGGGATTCGTATTCTTCACCGATCACCGCAGCGTCAAGGCCCGCGAGCTCGGCACCCACGCCGACGCCGCGCTGGTGTTCTGGTGGTACGAACTCGAGCGCCAGGTGCGAGTGCGAGGCGCGGTGGAGCAATTGCCGGAGGCGGCCGTCGCCGAATACTTCGCCACCCGTCCCCGAGGCAGCCAGCTGGGGGCGTGGACTTCGGAGCAGAGCGCGGTGATCGCCGACCGCGCGGCACTGGAAGCGCGCCTCCAGGAAGTCACCGCCCGATTCTCCGGCGGCCACGTTCCCCTGCCACCCACCTGGGGCGGCTACCGCGTCATCCCGCGCGAGGTCGAGTTCTGGCAGGGGCGGCCAGACCGCCTCCACGACCGGCTGCGCTACCGGAGGGACGGCGAACGGTGGGTGGTGGAGCGGCTGGCGCCGTGAGAGTCGAGAGCTGAGAGCTGAGAGTGCTTCTCTTAGCTCTTAGCTCCTAGCCCTCAGCTCTCAGCTCTCAGCTCTCAGCTCTCTCCAGCCTCAAATCCTGGAAATCAAACGAAAAATCCACCGCCGGCGACTCCGGCTCCATCGTCGCCCGTACCGGTTTCCCTTCGGCGTCGAGCTGGAAGGTGATGAACGCGTCGGCCCTGAGGGTCCGGTCGCGCCAGCGCACCTTGAAGGTCTCATACTGCCAGTGCTCCAGGTCGCCCACCATCGAGGGCGTCTGCACCATCCTGATCACCAGCTTGCCGTTCGCATCCTCCAGCGCCACATCGCCATACCACCGATCCCGCCAGGTACCGGAATAAGCTGATAGCGGCCGCGCCGGGCGGCTCTTCGCGTCGCGGCTCTGCGCCGACTGAGCCATCGATGCCGCGTTCATGGAGTCGCTCCGCGCCGCCAGCCACGCATAGGCATCCTCCCAGTCGTGCTCTGGCGCATCTATCAGCGCGTCGATCGCCTGCCATGCGATGGCCTCGAAGGCATATGCCTCGGCGTTTCCCAGCACCGCCACGCCGGCCTTGAGCCGCGGGATCATGATGACCCGTGAGAGGTAGCCCGGCAGCCCGCCTGTATGGGTGATGGCCTTCTCGCCCCGGTAGTCCCGCACGAAGAAGCCCAGGCCGTAGCCATTGAAGTTGGCTGCCTGCGGGGCAAGTGCCGGTGGCG
This sequence comes from uncultured Gemmatimonadota bacterium, assembly GCA_946479805.1. The sequence continues at coordinate 10,827 of CAMLHP010000065.1, forward strand.
GTGCGCCTGGATTGATGGGCGTCACCAGTGACCACATCTCCCGGGTGGTGCGCTGGGACCAGA
>CAMLHP010000066.1 GCA_946479805.1 uncultured Gemmatimonadota bacterium
TCGGCGTTGATCGAGCTCACCATCTCGGCGTTGTACAGCACTTCGTTCAGAAGGCTGTCCTTCTCCGCCTGCACACGGGTGTTCTCGGCGAGCGCTGCGTCCAGCTGCTTCTTGTCCGCGCAGCCCACCGTCACCAGGGCAAGCATGCCCAGAACCATCAACTTGCGCATATATCTGGATCCCCCTCGGGTCAACGCGCTCGACTGGCCGGCTCCCCAGCCGGCTGCCGAACGCGCCTCTTCTCTACTGCTGGGACCCAATCTAGGCAGGGTCAACGTTTCGTGTAGTGACATGAATCACACCGCGCAGCCCCCCCTTCTACCACTTCTACCTCCTCTACCACTTCTACCTCCTCTACCACTTCTACCTCCTCTACCACTTCTACCTCCTCTACCTCTTCTACCTCTTCTACCCGTTGTACATCACCCCTTCCCTTTCCTTATAAAGGCTGAGCACTGCCCTGGCCTCGGCCCGGAGCGGCCCGGCTTCGAACATGACCCCCCTGGCGGCCAGGTAGCGGTGGTCCTCCGGTGAAACCGGGCCCTCCTCGAAACCCAGCTCCCGGGCATCGGTGCCGCGGGCGGCGAAGGTCACCCGCCGCACGCCGCTCCACAGCGCCGCGCCCATGCACATCGCGCAGGGCTCGCAGGAGGTGAACAGTTCGTGCTCCGGCAGTCCGGGGGCGTGGAGGGTAAACGATTCCAGCCGCCGCCCCGCCAGGGAGAACGCCACCATCTCGGCGTGCAGGGCGCAGTCGTTGGCCGGCACCACCAGGTTGACCCCCACCGACACCAGCCGCCCGCTCTCCCGCTCGTAGATGGCCGCCCCGAACGGACCGCCGGTCCGGTTTTCTACATTCTGCCGCGCCAGCTCGACAGCCAGCGCCATACGCTCGGCGTCGCCGACGTATGTCGCAGCCCAGTCGACGGTGTCGCGGACCCAGGCTGGGAGATCGTAACTCGATGTGAGAACCGGCTTCATGGCTTCTCCTCACCAACTATTGCAACCGCAGGAGCTGCGACTTTGACTGCAGCTACCGTCGACCGCGCCCGCCGCCGACCATCGCCGGCACCACGAACATCGCTCCCAGCGTCCCGGCCACCGTCCCACCCACCGTCGCCAGCGCGATGGCGCCGAAGAGACTCGCTGAGTCGGTCCCCACGGCAAGTGGCAGCAGGCTGGCCAAAGTGGTGAACGTCACCAGTACGATCATCCCCGACCGCTCTCCCGCAGCCGCGACAACTTCCCGAACGCCGAGCCGCCGAGCCGCCGAGCCGCCGAGCCGCCTTTTCTCCAGCGCCGCGTCCACCAGCAGAATCGCCTGGTTCACCGCGAGCCCGACCACCAGGATAACGCCGACCGCTGCCTCCCGCGCGAAGGCTTCTTCCGCAATCCAGAACGCCGCTACGACCCCACCCAGTGACACCGGGAGGCTGAGGAAGACGATGGCTGCCGCCCATACCGAGTCGAAGACCATGGCCACCGCCAGCACCACCAGTATCACCCCTACTCCGAACACCAGCCACAGCCCCTTGGTGCTGTCGTCCCGCTCCCACTCGAAGACCTGATCTCCCACCCAGTACCCGGGCGGCACGCTGATGGTCTCCATGAAGCCGTCATGGGTGCGCTGCGCCAGCTTGGGCGGCCCCCGGAACTCGTAGCCTACGATTCTCACGTATTGCTGGTCTTCCCGGTTGATCGAAGAGAGCCCCTCGACCTCGCTGACGGTCGCCACGTCGCCCAGGCGCACCGGTGATCCAAGCGGGCTTGGCAGCATCGCCTCCTCCAGCTGGGCCAAAGTCCGGTCTCGCGCTCCCCGGCGCTTCAGCATGACGCTGGTTTCCTCACCACCAACTTCGATAACCTGCGCACCAACCGCGCCGCGCACCTCGCGCGATACCGCCTGACCGAAGTCCTGCGACGTGAGTCCGTAGCGCGCCAGTGCCGCGCGATCGGGTTCCAGCACCACTGACACCGCGCGCTCGCGGGAGTAGAAGCTGCCGGCGTTGATGTCCACGTCACGGACTCGGGGAATGCGTTCCAGCCGGCGCTTGAGGTCCATTGCCAGCTGCTCCACGCCGTCGAACGAGTAGCCCAGCAGCTTGATCCGGTAGTTCGAGACCCCACCACCTCCGCTGCCACCGTAGAAGCCCGGCCCCCGGCCCTGCACCGAGACACTCGCGCCTCCAATGAGCAGCGCGCGCTGGGTCAGTGCTTCCTGTAACTCGTACGGCAACGGTCCCAGCCCGGCTTCCTGCTCGAACACCACCTGCATGTAGGCGCCGTCGGGCGACCCGCGGGTCTCCACGTGCTCCACCCCCGGCGTCCCCACCACCAGGGCCTCGAACTCGCGCATGCCGCGGTCCAGGCTCGCCGGGTCGGAGCCGCGCGGGAACGAGAGTCGCGCCGAGAGGACAGTGCGCTGCCCGTAGAAGAAGGCACCGAAGCTGGACTTGGGAACCTTCCTGACGAACCCCCATGCCATCAGCCCCACGAAGGCGGCGGCGAACACCAGCGTCATCCAGCGCCAGCGCGCGAGTTCCTGCACAATGCGTTCGTAGAGCCGCCGGCTGCGGGGCCATCCGGACTGGTGCATGCCGTGGCCCTCGCCCAGCGCCGGGATCATCACCACCGAAGCGACAATCGACCATGCGAGCGCCAGTGCGAAGGCAGCGGCGAATGGGATGAACGTCGCGCGGGCATTGCCCTGCAGGTAGAGGAAGGGGAAGAGCACCACGGCCGTTGTGAGCGTCGCGCCAACGACGGCGGGGAGAATCCGCCGGCTCGCGGCGGCCCGGCCGCTGACGGTGTCGGGTGTCTCGCGCATCTGCTGCACCACCACCAGGCCATTCTGCACCAGGATGCCGATGCCCATTCCCAGGCCGGCGAGAGTCAGCAGGTTGGCGGGGATGTCGAGCAGGTAGAGCCCGAGCGCGGTGCCGGCGATGGCCACCGCGACGCTTCCCATGACCAGCCCCACCGAACGCAGGTTGCGGAGGCTCAGCGCCAGCACCAGCAGCACCGCCACGAAGGCGATGGAGCCGCGAATCACCAGCTCCCTGAGCTGCTTCGCGAGGTCCACGCTCTCATCGCTCTGCAGCTGCACCTGCACACCGGCTGGCAGCTCCGCCTCGACCTCGTTCACAACGTCACGCACCCGCGCCGCGGTCTTGATCGCATCAGCGCCGGCCAGGCGTGACACGAACAGTCCCACGGCAGTCCTGCCGTTCATCCGGTAGAAGTAGCCCCGGTCGTCCTCTTCGGGCCGGATGGTGGCCAGGTCTCCCAGCCGGTGCACCAGGCCGCCTGGCCCGGTCACTGGCAGGTAATCGAGCTCGGCCAGCACTGCGGGCTGGTCCTCGATCCGCACCGCCAGCTGAAGCGCGCCCTCATGGTGCTCCCCGACGCCGCGAACCAGCCGGGAGTTGGTGATCGCCACCCGCAGGGCCTCGGGTGCAATGTCGAGCGCCCGCAACCGGTCGCCATCGTAAGCCACCGAGATCCCGATGCTCGCCCCACCGTAGGCCATGACGCCCGCTACACCCTTCGCGGCCGAGATGCGCGGCACGAGCTGCTCGTCGGTGATGTCCTTGAGGGCACCCGGTGTGTACGGCCCCGAGACGATGAACCGAAGCAGTGGCTCTTCCTCGAGCCCGTCAGGGACGTAATTGGAAACGGTGGGGCCGCTGGAGCCAGCAGGCAGCTCGGGCCGAAGCACTTCCATCCGCTCGAGGATGTTGAGCCGGGCCAGCTGCACATCGGTGCCTTCTTCCAGCTCCACCCGGATCTGGGCGCTGCCCTCGAACGACGTGCTTTCGGATGACTTGACGCCGCGCACCGGCTGGATCGCGGCCTCGATGGGCGAGGTGAGATACATCTCGACCAGCTCGGCGGCCGCACCGGGCCACTCGGCCGAGACATTCAGCGTCGGCAGCTCCACCTGGCCACGCGTGGCCAGCGGCAGGCGGGTGAACGCCACGCCTCCGGCCAGCAGCAGCGCCACACTGCTGGCCCACACAACGGCCGGCCGTTCCGTCGCCCATCTGATCATCAACCAATCCTTCCATTCGACCTAGCCTTACCGCCTTACCGCCCTACCGCCTTACCGCCTTGACCGCCTGTCCGCCCTTTCGTCTCGACGCCCTGCGCTCCACCACCGCATACGCCGTCGGCAGCAGGAAGAACGTCACCAGTGTAGCGCTCACTGAGCCGCCGATGACGCCGGCAGCGAGCGGCTGGTACAGCTCACCGCCGCTGCCCATCCCGAACACCAGCGGCAGCACGCCGGTCACCGTGGTGAGCGAGGTCATGGCGATGGCGCGGAGCCGCTGGTGGCCACCCAGGATGACCGACTCGTCGATCCCGTGACCCGCGGCCCGGAACCTCCGGATGGCGTCGAGCTTCACCACCGCGTCGTTGTCGGCAATGCCGATCATCACGATGATGCCGATGAGCGACACCGCATTCAGGCTCTGGCCGGTGAGCCAGAGCAGCAGGATCCCGCCGGCTCCCGCGAGCGGCACAGTGAGCATGACCACCAGCGGCGTGCTGAAGCTGCTGAACTCGCCCGCCAGCACCAGGAACACCAGCGCCACCGAAAGCACGGCCACGAGCAACAGTTCACGGGTGGTGCGCTGCTGTTCCTCGTCTGCGCCGGTCACTTCCCAGCGCATGCCGGCGGGCAGGTCGAGTCGTTCCAGCGCCTGCCGCACGTCGCGCGAGGCCCGCGCGGTGCCGCCCGCGTCCACCACCGCCTCCACCACCGCCACCGGCCGCTGGCCCACCCGCACCACTTCCACCGGCGCCCTGGTTTCGTTCACCGACACCAGCTGCCCCACCGGGATTCCGTCCACCGGTGTCCTGAGCGCGGCCTCCAGGTTCTCGTTGGCGCTTCCTGCGAGCCGCACCCTGATGGGAGTCCGCCTGTCGGTCTCGCGCAGCTCGCTAGCCTCTACACCACCCAGCCCGCCGGCCAGGGCGTCGGCCACTGCGTCCACCGAGATTCCTCTCTCGGCGATTCGTGTGCGCTCCAGGGCGATCTCCACCAGTGGCTGGGTGCCGGCGTACGCATCGCGCACATCCGCCAGTCGCGGCAGGGAATCCATCATCCCGCGAACGATTCCAGCGAAGCTCTCGGCATCGTCAGCGCGAGGCGCCGAGATCTCCACCCGCACCAGCCGGCCTTCGCGGCCGATGAGGCTGCCGAATTCCGACTGCCCCGCGAGGTCGAGCGCCAGCGCGCCGCTCGCGAGGTCGGGTACCGCGGCGCGCAGGCCCTCGGCAAAGCGATCGGCGGAGGCGCCGTCGGGCACGGGCATGAGAATCTGCGCCGTGGCCGAGGTGCCGGGGTCGGCGCCCGAGAGGACTTCCTCGTCGGTGGCGAGCCCGACGCGGGAGTAGACATCGTTGGCGCCGAGGTCGCGTGCGGCACGTTCGATGCGCCCGGCCTGCTCGGCGGTGGTCTCGATGGAGGTACCCTCGGGAAGCCGCAGTTCCGCGACCACCGTGCCCTCGTCCACCTGGGGCAGGATCTCGCGCGGAAGCCGCCAGGCGACGATGCCGGTGGTCAGCACAGCGGCGAGCGCGATACCGAACACCTCCCGCGGATGCGCCAGCGACCAGCGCATGCCCCTGTCGTACCATGCGGAGAGCCGCCGACCAAGCTCATCTCCGGCATGCGGGACGGAAGCAGTGTCGTCTTGCCGACCTGGCAATCCGCCGAGCCGCCGAGCCGCCGAGCCGCCTATGATCATCACCGGCATCAGCGTCAGCGCCAGCACCAGCGATGCGGCCAGCGATGTCACCACGCTGAGCGAGAGGTCGCGAAAGAGTGCCGCGGCGAGGCCGCGCACGAACACGATCGGACCGAACACCAGCAGCGTTGTGAGCGTGCCTGCAATGAGCGGACCCGCAACTTCCGAGCAGGCCTGGCGTGCGGCATCGACCACCGGCATTCCCTGCTCCCGGAGCCTGCCGGTGGCCTCCGCCACCACGATGGCGTTGTCCACCAGCAGGCCGACACCCAGAGCCAGCCCGCCCAGCGACAGGATGTTGATGCTCACGTCGAGCATCTGGAGAATCACCAGCGCCACGAGAACCGATAGCGGAACGATGAGGCCGATGGCGAGCGAACTGCGCCAGTCGCGGAGGAAGAGCAGGATAACCATCAGCGACAGGATTCCGCCCAGCACAATTTCCTGGATCAGGTTGCCCAGTGCCGCGGTCACGAAGTCGGCCTGGGCCGCCACCAGTGTCATGGTGAACTGGGGGAACTCTGATTCGAGTGCGTCGATGGCTTCCATGATGCCATCGGTGACCTGCACCGTGTTGCTGCCGGCGTCCTTGTACACCACCAGGCCCACCGCCGGGGTGCCATCCAGGCGGGTCAGGGTGCGCGGGTCGGCGGAGCCCAGATACACCGTCGCCACATCGGCCAGTTGGACCCCGCTGCCTGCGGGCCCGATGGGGGTGGCGCCCACCTGCTCGGGGCTGGTGAACTCGGTCAGTGCCCGCACCGAGAAGCGGAACTGCCCCCGCCGGATGGTCCCTCCGGGCGCGCTCTGGTTGGCGGAGCGGATGGCGGTGGCGATATCCTCGGGCGACAGTCCGAGCGACCGCATCCGCTCGGGATCCACATCCACCCGGATCTCGTCCTCCGGCGCGCCCACCACCGCAACGCTGGCCACGCCGTCGAGTTGCTCCAGCCTCCGGCTGTGCACATCGAGCGCTGTGCGGGCGAGCGAGCGGAGGTCGCCCTCTCCCGTGAGCGCCAGTACTGCTATCGGGCGCTCGCCTGGATCGCTGGTGAGGAGGGTGGGGCGTTCAGCCCCTTCGGGCAGCGCCTCTCGCGCGTTGTCGAGCTGCTCCCGCACCCGGAGCACCGTGCTCGCCATGTCGGTGCCCCACGCGAAGTGCGCGGTGGTGGTGGCTTCGCCGTTCCGGCTCACCGAGCGGAGCTCGAGCAGGTTGGGTGTCGCCGAGAGCGCCTGCTCCAGCGGCTCCGCCACGAAGCGCGACACCTCTGTGGCCGCGGCTCCGGGATAAGCGGTGCGCACTGTCAGCACCGGCAGCGTCACGTCGGGCAGCAGCGATACCGGCAGCCGGGTGAGCGACACAGCGCCAAGCAGCACCACGGCGATGGTCGCGGCGACGGTGGTGACGGGGCGGGAGATGGAGTAGGCCGAAAGGGACATGGACGGGGGATGAGAGTTTAGAGTTAAGAGTTGAGAGTTTAGAGTCTCTTAACTCCTAACTCTCGCCTCTTGACTCTCGACTCATAACTACCTTCACCGGCGCATCGTGGGTCAGCGTCAGGTGGCCCTCAACCAGCACCGTGTCGCCCACTGCGACGGGGATCTGGTTGCTGGAGGAGTCGGGGAGCACTTCGGTCTCGCGTCCGTTGCTGCGGCCGGGGTTGATGTACACCCACTGGGCGCGGCCGCCCTTCACCACGAACACCAGGGGCCGGCCGTCGCGTTCCACCACCGCGCTGGCAGGCACCATGATCCGGTCGTCGAGCCGAGTGGACTCGAGCCGCACCTCCGCAGACATGCCGGGTCGGAGGACGCCGTTGCTGCGGAAGCGCACCAGCGCCCGGCCCGCGCGGGTCACGGTATCCACCAGCGGCAGCACAGCGGCTACTCGGCCAGTTATCTCGCGACCGGGCGCGGCTGCGGAAGTGATGAGCGCGGTGCCGCCAGAGCGGATGAGCGGGAGGTCGTGCTCCAGCACCGAGGCCTCGATCTGGAGATCGTCCACGTCAACGACAGTGGCTATCGCATCGCCGGAGCTGACGCGGGTGCCGGGGGCCACCTCGATCCGGTCAACCACGCCACTGAATGGCGCGCGGATCTCGGCCCGTTCACGGGCCAGCCGGGCCTGGTCGAGCGCGATGCGGGCGGTCTCCAGCCCGGAGCTGGCCGACACGGCAGCGCGGCGCTCTGCGCTGGGCGCCACGCCCGACACAACGGAGTCGGGGATGATGACGCCCTCGTAGCGGGCCTGCGCTTCATGCACGGCGGCATCCGCGGCTGCTACATCGAGATCAAAGGGCTTGGGGTCGAGCGCCACCAGGAGCTGGCCCTTGCTCACCCGCTGGCCGGGGCGCACCGGAATGCTCGCAACCGTGCCCGTGGCCTCGGCGCGGAGCCGAGCGACAGCGCCGGAGCGAACCTGACCCCGGGTGGCGACGGTGAGAACCAGGTCGGCCTGCTGGACCGTGTCGCCCACAACCGGCAGTGAGAGCGTGGAAGTGCTGGAAGCGGCGGTGGAATCGGCGGAAGTCTCGTCGCCCTGGCCGTCCTTGCAGGCGGCGAGGGAGAGGGCCAACATCAAGGAGATGGTGGTCAGCGGGCGTCCGGCGTGCATCGGCGCTCCCGTCACGGGGGTGGCAGCTGTCTGGGTTACAGGGTCAGGATGCGCCGCGGGGCCCGAGGGACGCGGCGGCGCGATGGCCCTTTGGGCAATATGAAGGCAGATGGTCAATTGCGCTTCAATGGGAGCTTCGAGGGGCGTCACCCTGAGCGGAGCGATCGTCCGCGCGGCTGAGAGCCACTGCTCGGCACGTGTCGCCCCCTGAAATTGTGGAGCCGCCACGATAACACATCCCTGAGCTTCTGCCCACTAGGACTTTCCCTAGTCAAGAATTTGACAGTTGACCTGTGACCTGCACGGCGGGGCATGCTCACAGAGTCGGAGGCTCTTCCCTCCGTGTCGTCAAGCGCATCGGCGGACGATCTCCAGGCTGGCAGTTCACAGGTCTCATCCTCGAGGAGGGGCACGCCTACAGCCGAGACTCCGGAAGACCCGGGGCGATTCAGTCAGAAGATACGGACTGGGACCTGCATTCCCGTGTCACCTGCGACGGGATCCTGCATGGCGGGGACCGGATCCAGTCAACAAGTTGGAGAGGTCTACTTCACCCCAAGAAGCGGAGGCACCATGCGGTACTGCATCTCCAGGCATAAGTTGGCTGCAGCCTGCTCGCTCGGAGCATTGCTCGTCGGTGGCACACCAATCGCAGCTGAAGAGGGCGGCGGAGAGAGGTGCAAGGAAGACACGCTCATTACGGGCAACTTTCACAGGTTTGGATCAACTGGCGCCTGCTATCAGGGCACGCCGAACGCCACGCACGACATCGGTTCACGCCTTTGCAGTTCCGTTCACGCAGTGGCACGTCCGCTGTCGCGCGTCCTTACCTCTCCACCCGCCACACCCTGATGTACTGATACCCCTTCTCCGTCATACCCTGCGTCACCACCTGGCCATTCGGGCCCCATGATGGGTACTCATCACGCGCCCACGGAGTATGCAATGTCCCTCGCCAGACCCCTTCCGGTGAGAACACGTCGTAGCTCCGGGTCTCGGCGCCGGGCACGTAAAGCGGCACCCACACATTGCCATCGGCGTCGGCACTAAGGCCCGGCATCGGTTCCGCCTCGGCAGGAATGTCCGAGAAGCTCATTACCTGGCTGACCGTTGCCTCGCCCACCTGATTGCGCAACTGCTCCGTCATCTCGTCATACCGTTCACGACGCTCCGCTTCCGGTCGCTCCACCGGCACCCATTCCCGGCGGACAACTCGAATCGAGTCACCGTCGAAGCTGCGTTCCAGATACTCGTAGCGCCCCGTCCAGCCCCGCAGCACCGTGCCGGCCGGGGTGATGCCGGTTACGTCGTATGGCTGGAACGGAATCGAGTAGCTCATGCGGCCGCCCTCGATCTCGAACCGCCAGAGCCGTTGCGGCGGGCCGATACGCGGAAGCATGACGGTATCGCTTGCCCCGGAGCGAGAATCGATCCGCACCACCGCAGCTGATGCGGTGGAGTCCGCATCATGCGAGGTGCGCGCATACACCCGGCCGCTGTCATCACTGTAGACACTCGCATAGTGGCAGCATGGTGCCGGAAACGTGCCGAGGACTGTGCCCGACGTGTCGAAAACGGTGAGCCGAGACAGCCTGGGGTCGTCCACGGCGATGTACGGGCCGAATGCCACCGGGATCGGGCTCCGGTACTCGCCGGGGCCCTCGCCCTCCCGGCCAATCGTCCGAATCAACGTGCCGTCCGGCCTCAGCATCCGCAGCGACAGCGGGGCCTGTTCCACCACCAATAGCCTCCCCTCGGCGTCGAGTGCGACGTGCTGGGGCGAGACAATGGCACTCGCAGTGTCGTCTGAGCTTTCCAGCCTTGCGATCTCGACGAGCTTCCATTGCCCGCTGGTGTCGGTCCACTCGACGGGAGTCGCGTTGCTGACCGTGACCACTCCGGTGGCGGAGGTGTCCGCGGTGTAGCCGACGCCGGCCTTCGAATCGGAGCACGCAGCCAGCAGCACCATCGAACCAGCCACCCATCGCCGCATCAAGACCTCCAGTCCTTTTCACGCCTTTGCCGTTGGTTCGCGCCGTCGCAGTCCCGCAATTCTATGGCCGCACAATCCGATACCGCACCACCCTCGGCAGTCCCGTTTCATCTTCCTCGCGGACATAAACCGCGTCCCGGCTCCACGCCGACCGCCATGCGGGGATCAGCCCCGGCGAGCGGGACGGCATCGGTGCCGGCGCAGCCTGCGAGCAGCGCCGCCAGCAGGGAGGAGAAGCTGAAACGTGAGACGAGGGTATCGGTTGCCATTCTTCCCGGACACCTCGGAGGGCAGGAGGGTTGCACTCGAATCTTCCACAGTGAGATAAGCCACAGGAGCCTTTCAACCCAGTATACCACATGAGCCAGCACGAGCGACCCCGGAGCGGATCCGGCCTGTCGGTGCCGGTCTCTCCGGGGTCCCCGTGTGCATGGCGCCTGGACTATTCCGCTTCGCTGATTACCAGTGGCGCCACACTGCCCTGGACTCCCACACTCCTGCACTCCTGCACTCCTGCACT
>CAMLHP010000067.1 GCA_946479805.1 uncultured Gemmatimonadota bacterium
TCTCGTCCCACTCCTCGCCCATGCCCAGGATGATGCCGCTCTTGGTGAGCGCATCAGGGCCGCCGAGGCGGCGGGCACTCGCCAGTACCGTGAGCGCACGGTGATAGCGCCCGCCTGGGCGTGCCAGGCGGTACAGCCGCTCGGCCGTCTCGAGGTTGTGGTTAAGGATGGCCGGCTTCGCATCCATCACGATTGCGAGCGCGCGCTCCGACCCCTTGAGGTCCGGAATCAGCACTTCCACGGAGGTCTCGGGCAGCCGCCGCCTGATTTCGGTTACGCAGCCGGCAAAGGCCTCTGCGCCACCGTTCTCGAGGTCGTCGCGATCCACCGAAGTGATGACCACATGCTCCAGGCCCATCCGCGCCACTGCTTCCGCCAGCCTCACCGGTTCCAGCGGATCGAATGCCCTGGGCGTTCCATGCGACACCGCGCAGTAGGTGCAGTTCCTGGTGCAGACGTCGCCCAGGATCATGAAAGTTGCCGCCTTGTGCTCCCAGCACTCGCCGATGTTGGGGCACCGGGCCTCCTCGCACACAGTGTGGAGGCCCAGCTCGCGCATCATTCCCCTGATCTGCACATAGTTGCCACCGCCCGGAGTCCTGACCTTGAGCCACGACGGCTTCCGAACCGGCGGTGCACTCGGGATGGTGCCGGCGGTGGTGGCGGGACTGCGGGTGAGTTGAACCAGTGGTGCGGCCAAGACAGATCCTTCGGTCGTCGCTGTCGGGGTTCAGGGACCGAAAGTTAGTCGCTTTGGGGGGTTCGCGGGAGGCTAGAAGAAGAGCATGAGGCCGGTGGCAACCGCCAGCGCGCGATTGGCCGTTGTGCCGGCAAGAGCGCTGGAACTCCATGCCTGGGTCACTTCGCCCACTACCTTGAGCGACGGCGTTGCCTGCAGGTACCCGCCCAGGGTCGCGGCGCGGTTTATGGTGCGGAAGGGTGCCTCGCCGAAGGCGTTCTCGAGATAGCTGGCACCGTAACTGGCGCCCACAGTAAGGGGATTCTCGCCCCCGCGCCACGTGACCTGGCCCATGTATCCGAAACTGGTCCTGAGGTTGGTGCTGGCAGTGTCGGACGTGCGGCCATCCTGGAACATCAGCGTCGTGCCGATTCCCTTGCCCCAGTATCCCTGTGCCGAGAGCGAAACTCCTCGCCGGCTGATGCGCGCACCTGCGTTCAGGCCCCAGGCCGTGGCAGCGGCGTCGAGCCGGGTATCACGCTGGTGCTGCGCCAGGCCGCTGCCCCAAAGCACGACGCCATTGCGTTCCCACGACGCTTCCGCCTCGAATCGGGGAAGCAGGAGTTCGTCGAAGCCGTTGTTGACGCTGGGATCGAAGATCGCCGCAGAGTACTGGAACTCGCGATTGCCAGGGCTGTGATACGCGATCTGGGCATTGAACCCGGGAAAGATGTAGCCGAACCCGCCGTGTCCCAGTGAGGTGCCGCCGGGATTGCCGGTTATCCCTCCCACCGCGCCGGTGCCGAAAAGCGTCATGTCGTCCAGCATGCTCTGCTTGAAGAAGACCCCGACCTCGCGTCCCGCCAGCACTTCGCCCCAGGCGCCGCCGACCGTGAGGTACGCCTGCCGGAGGTCCACCCGGGCGCCCAGCCCGTCGGAATCGTCGTGGCCGCCGGCGGTCTGCACCACGGGCGCCATGCCAAAGTGCACCGACAGCGCGGTGCTGCCTTCCATGCCGCGAGCCTCGAGCACGGCGAAGGACGGCAGGTAGCCCGAGCGGACCGCGCTGCCCCTCCGCCCGACGCCAACCACTGCCCCCGGTGATGCCACGGTGCCGTCATCCGACTCCAGCTCGAGGACGTAGAACGCCCCCGCGTTGCCGGCGAAGGTGAACGACCAGCCTCGGGCAGTGTCGATGGGCACCTGCGACGACGCCAGGCGCGGCGCCAGCATCAGGCACACCAGAATCACAAGCCAGTGGCGCATCACTCCTCCAGCAATCGCTCGATGATGTCCCGGAACTCGCGCACCTGCCGCTCGTGGATCGCACCTGCCGCCGGTCCATAGAAGCCGGCATACACCTCACGCACTCGTCCGTCCCGGCCGATGAAAAGCGTTGTCGGGTACGACGTGAAGCCCTCCAGCTGAGGCAATGTGGCGGCGGTCTCTTCCACAAGATTGACGCCTGCCAGCAGCAGGGAGAAGGGGATGGCGAACTTCTCGCGGTAGCGGCGCACCAGGGCACCATCAACCGCGGTGTCTCCCGACACCTCGTACGCCAGCCCCACGATCTCGAGGCCTCTTTCGTGGTAGTCGTGCCAGAGCTGCACCAGCACCGGGGCGGCGCCGTGGCAGGTCGGGCACCACGTGCCGAAGATATCGACCAGCAGGACCCTGTCCTGGAAGCGCGGGTCGGTGCTCGACACCAGGCCGCCCGACGCGTCTGGGAAGCTGAACGTGAATGGCGCCGACGTGTCCGCCAGTGTCAGGCTGGTGAGGTCGCGAAGGTGCTGGTTGCCGGTCGAGCGCACAGCCGTGAACGGCGTCCGGGTGCGAAGTCCGGCATGGAAGACGCCCCGCAGCGTGTCGCCATCGAGTGCGCCGGTTACGAGGTAGACGTAGGATCCATCGAAGTGCGCCAGCGCGAACGAATCTGCGGCGCCATGGCCACTGAATGTGCCGTAGTCGCCAGTGCTGGACAGAATGGTTCCCTCCATGCCATGGGCGCCGTCCCGGAAGACCAGCACGCGGGGGCTGGTGCGGCCGGCGCTGACGAACTCGGCATCCCAGCTCCCGGCAAGCGCTCCCGGTGCCCCCGCTTCGGGCCAGCTGCCGCGCGCGGCATGGAAGGGAATGACCCGAGGTCCCCGATTCCCCACGTTGCTGTAGGTGCCCACCAGGGAGTCACCCGACCACGTGGCGCGGATGACCGCAGCGAAGTCGGCCATCTCGAAGGTCACCGAATCTCCCAGAGGCACGATGCCGGAGAAGCTCTCGCAGCTTCCGGCATTGCACAGGCGGCCGCTCAGCCTGTCGCCGCTGGTATCCACAATCATCGAGAAAGGGAGCGTGCCGCCCTCGATCTCAAGTGCGGCGCGCCATGGCCCAGCCAGGGCCGAATCGCCGGATGGGGTTGCCGCCAGGGCGGCCAAAAGCAGCAGTCCCGTCACTTGACCGCGCTGTACCGCTCGCCCACCTCCAGCGCGACCGGCAGGGCATTGCCCCGCCACGGCACCGGGCAGGCGTAGGCCGAGCTGTAGGCACAGAAAGGGTTGCGGGCGCGATTGAAGTCGAGGCGGTAGCGGCCGTTGGCCAGAGGCACCAACTCCACAAATCTACCGGCAGGGTAGCTGCCCTTGTCGTTGGTCGAGTCGCGGAAGAAGATCTCGAGTGTGGCTTCGCCGCTCCCCGGATCGGGGATCCGCATGACGGTGAGCTGAACGGCCGTGTCGCCCACCGGGACCATCACGGTGCCGGCCAGCGACGCCTCGACCTCCACGCCATCGGGAGCCAGCAGCCGGGTGGTCGAGGGAGCGTCCGGGGGCCGAAGCGATCCGGTGAAGCTCGCCGATGGATCGATGTCGTACCAGGACGGTGCACCCCGGGCACGTGCGGTGTCGAACACGGTGATGACGGCGCGTCTGGCAGGGCCGCCTGCCACCAGCCGGTAGCGGCCCAGGCTCACGGCCCGGCCCCGCGGCAGCGGCACTCTCCCACCCGGACCGGCAAGCGACACCGTTCCCGAGGCCGACACGCGATGGAACTCCACTCCCTCGAGCGGCAGGTCGGCGCTGTCAGGACCTATCGTCACGCCCGCACCAATCGATTGCTGCGCCACCGCCAGGTAGGGCGAAGTTGGTGCGTTGGCTAGCCACTCGCCCCACGCAAGGCGCTCCGCGGCGACCGGGCCGGTTTGTGCCGCAAGGGCCGATGGCGCCGCCAGGAGCAGCGCCGAGACTGAAAACAGGACTGGCTTGAGCATCACCATTTCCAGAGCCGGCTCGGGTTCATCGCTGCCACATGCTCATGGACCGGCTCTCCCCGGAGCATCTGCTGCAACAGTTGCGCGGTGATGCCCGCGAGGAGCACGCCGTTCCGGCCGTGGCCGGTGGCATACCACAGCCCCGCAACACCGGGCGCCGCTCCCACAATGGGCAGACCGTCGGGCGTCACCGGCCGGAGCCCCGCCCAGGTGCGGTGCGCCCGGGCGGCGCCTATCGGGGGACTGAGATTCCGGATGGCGGCCCAGATGCGTTGCTGTCCCTCGTCACTGACGGAGGCATCGAAGCCGGTGTACTCCATGGTGGAGCCGACAATTGCCTCATCGCCGCGTGCCACCACATAGCAGTCTTCCGAATAGAGAATTGTGCGTGGCATTTCCGCCGGCCACGGCAGGGCTGCCATCTGCCCCCGAACTGGCTCCACGGAAAGCGGCCGCGGAAGCCCCCGAATGCGTCCCGACCACGCGCCCGCCGCGATTATCACGTCATCGGCCGAGTAGGTGTCGTCGGCGCTCACCCCGGTGATCCTGTCTCCCGTACGCGTGACCGCTGCCACTTCCGTGCGTATCGTGGTCGCGCCGTGATTTCGCGCGTCTGTCAGCAGCGCATGCACAAGGGCCCGCGGGTCGAGTGCCCCATCCATGGGGGCCCAGAGCGCCCCGGCCAGTTCCCGGACCCAGGGCCAGCGGTTCCGCGCCTCATCGGCATCGAGCCAGTCAATCACCTGTCCCTGCTGCCGCTGCTGCGCTACCCGGGCCCGCAAGGTCTCGGCTTGCGCACCATCGGTTGCCACCTGCGCGATGCCCTCGCGCCAGAGGCCTATGTCGATCCCGGTGTCGGCCAGCAGTTCGGGGGCCAGTTCGCTGTAACGGTCACGGCCGGCCACGCCAAGCTCGTGGAGAGCATCGCTCTCCGCCGCCTCGATCTGGGGTGCCAGCATCCCCGCTGCAGCGCGCCAGGCCTGGCCCCGTTCATCATCCGGATCCAGGACCGCAACCCGCCGCCCGTCCCGCGCGAGTTCCCGGGCCGCGGCAGCGCCTACCACGCCGCCGCCAACGACGATAACATCGTAACTGATCGCCACTTGCCTCCTGGACGAAACTATCTGGAACGTGCCTCCGTACGGCGATGCGACCGGCCACTTCAGGGGGAAAAGTAAATGATCCGGACCATTCTGGGCTTCTCGGTGTTTGCCGTAGTGGGCGTGCTGGCGATGAAGCTCCTGTTCTCGCTGCTCGGCGGTGTGCTTTCGATAATCGGGACCATTCTGGTGTGGGCCTTCTGGGGATTTGTCTTCTACCTGATTCTCAAGGTGGTGGCCCCCGACACTGCGGCGCGGGTGCGGGAAACCATCACCGGCAAGCCAGCCTGAACTGACGTTTCCCTGGAGCGCCAACGCGCCCGGCCTCCTGGCCGGGCGCGTTTGGCAAGCTTCAGGTCGCCGGCAGCGAAGTCACCGGCGGGTCATTCGAGGAATGCCGGGTGCGGGGCGGCAGCTTGATGTCCCGGCGCGAGCGCCAGAGCGAGAGCGCGGTGGCCCAGGGTGAGGTGCGTGACGCACGCTCCCTCCGGTCCATCCGTTCCACGGAGCGCACCCGCTCGATCCGGCGCGCATGCCTGGCTGCCAGCCCCAGCAGTTCCGCGTTTGCTGCCCAGCCCTCCGACCCCAGCAAGGCCCCGGTTGGCCGATCCTTGAAGGCATCCCGCAGCGTGACCAGCCGGAACGCAACGAACCCGCTGACAAGGTCGCGTACCCCGGGGACCCGCACCCGGCGGCCCAGCAACAGTGGAGCGGCACGCCGCACCAGCCGGTGGGCCCGGCCCGGCGTGCCGCGCAATTCGGCCTCGGCCACCACCAGGTCTGCGCCGCTCTCGATCTGCTTGACTAGCTCGGGCAGTGACGCTGCGTCGTGGGCGAAGTCGGCATGCATGAGGATAGCCGCATCGCGCCGGGGCCGGTCGGTGCGTTCCAGGGCCAGCCTGAGAAGCTCGGCTATCGAGGCCGCATAGCCCTGCCGCTCGTCATGGCGAATGACGGTCAGCGGCAGCACCCGGGCATACGGCTCCAGCACCTCGCGGGTGGCGTCAGTGGAAGCGTCGTCCACCACAAGCAACTGATACTCGCGGGGAAAGTCGGTGAACGTCTGGCGGACCTTCCAGAGCAGCAGGCCGACAGTGCGGGCCTCGTTGTGGGACGGGATGCAGACGTAGATCATGCTGGCGTTGCGTCCTCGGTCGGCAAGGGGAAACCGCCACTCTCTCGTCCATCCGCCGCCCGGGCGGCCGACGACAGGAGGGCGCGCAGTTCAGCCAGGCCGAACGGCTTGTGGAGCCAGGGCCGGTCCAGGCTTTCCAGAAAGGTAAGCGTGTCGCCCCGCACGGTGTCACCGGTGCTGAAGAACACCCGAGGTGCGACGTGCGGCGCCCGGCGCACGATTTCCTCGTAGAGCTCCCTCCCGCCCAGCCGGAGCATCCTGAGGTCGGTAAGGATCAGGTCGTGGCGCTCGGTGAGTGCCAGGGCGAGTGCCTCCTCGCCGTCGGTGGCGACTTTCACCTCGTGCCCCCATGCCTCGAGGGTTGACCGCATGTAATGGAGGATGTGGGGCTCGTCATCCACCACCAGCACCCGGAGGCAGCGGGTCACCGGTCGCACCGCGTCGGGCATCGGTGGATCGGGCTGGGGCTGTCCCTGCGGCAGCACCACGGTGAAAGTGGCGCCGGAACCGGCCACGCTCTCGACCGTAATGCGGCCTCCATGCTCCCGGACGATCCCCTGGCATATGGGGAGGCCGAGTCCGGTGCCGGGCTGTTCTGCCTTGGTGGTGAAGAACGGGTCGAAGATCCGGCTGGCGACTTCGGGCTCGATGCCGGGTCCGTCGTCGATGACGTCGATGGCCACACCGTCGAGGAAGCGCCGGGCCCTGAGCGTTACCGTGCCCGGGCGTCCGGTGGCGGCGATGGCCTGGGCAGCATTGGTGACCAGGTTCACGAACACCTGCTGGACCTTGGAGCTCTCAACCACCACCGGCGGCAGGTCCGGCTCGAACTCCACCACCGCCTGGACCCTGCTGGCCATCAGCGTGTTCTTGAGCAGCATCATGGTCGAGTCCAGCAGTTCAGCCAGGTTGGTCGCTGTGCGCTGGTTGTCGGTCTTGCGGGCAAAGCTCAGCAGGTTGCGCACGATGGTGGAGGCCCGCTCGGCCTCCTCCCGGATCACCGCGAGCGGCTCCCGCAGGTTGGGTGGCACATCCGTGAGCTCTGACAGGAAGTCGGCGAAGCCAACCACCGATGCGAGCGGGTTGTTGAGGTCGTGAGCCACACCCGCAACCAGGTGGCCCATCGCGGACAGCTTGGCACTCTGAATCAGCTGTTCCTGGAGCGATCGGGCCTCGGTTTCGTCCTCCAGCAGCAGCACCGTGGCACCGGCCTCGCCGCTGTCCACCCGGAACGCGCTTACCTGAAAGGAGCGCAACCCGATTCGCATTTCCGCAGGGACCCCGTCGGCGCGCTCCAGCAGTTGGGCAACGTCGTCTCGCCATTGGCGCAAGGCAACCTCGTGCCACGGTCGGCCAACCATCACGGCTGGAGGAACGTTCATCAGCTCGGAAAAGGCCCGGTTGGCACGGCGTATGCGCCCGGAACTGTCGACAATACAGAGCGCCAGGCTGAGGGCGTCCACCACTTCCTGCCAGGAGCGCCGTCCGTCGTCGTAAACATCGATCAGGCGGGCACTTTCCAGCGCGACCGCAGTGTAGGCGGCCAGGGCGCGAAGGTAGCTTTCGGCGAGGGGTGCGAAAGACCCCTGCGCGCCGCGCAACGCGATGCTGCCCAGCTGGCGGCTGCCGGTTTCGATGGGCACGACCCACCACTCATCGGCACGCTTCGCGAGGGGGTGGGACTGGCCATCGGGGGTCCCGGCAGCCGCGGTTTCGGGGTCGGGCCATGTGTAGCTGGAGGCGACGCCTTCGCCGTCACCCAGTGTGACCCCGATGCGGAGAGCGGCTGGCTCGAGCGCCGCGCGCAGTTCGTCGACCAGCAGCATGGTTATGGCGTCTGGCTGCAGCGTGCCGGCCAGCGCGCGGCCGAAGGCGGCAAGGCGGCCGGCCAGCTCGGCGGCGCCCGGCGATCGTGAGACCGGTGCAACTCCAACGGAAGGGTGCGACATGATCAAGGCCGATCTGCGCAGCCGGCTGACAGGGTCGGACCTGCGCTTGATGGTACTGCTGCTGGGCGGCGGCAGCGCTGCGCGGCGTGCCATCATCGAGCGCCAGCTGGAGACCGAGGGGCCCGACTCGCTGCTCGATTCGCCGGATCTCGCCGAGCGGCTTCGTGCAGTTCGCTCGCTGCTGGTACCGAGCGAGCCACTCTTCATGTACGTCATGGTGCGCCATGCACTGGTCCGTGCCGGCGTCACCGACCGCGGGATCGCGGACTACCTCGCGGCGCTACTGGTGGAGTTCGGCCGTCGCGATCGTGCCCTCCGGGTCGACTGGAACGACGATGCCCAGCATCGCTACCTGGTCGATATCGTCCGCGACCTGGAGTCCAGCAGCGGCGAGCGACGCTTCAAGGTAATGCTCCATCTCGGCAACTACGCCCTGTGGCTTGCCGGCATCTATCCGGATTATATCGCGGCGCGCCGCGCCCGGCATGGAGGTCCCGACCTGACGTATTACGACGCGCTGGGACAGCGCGGTTTCGTAATGGCTTCGGACCACGAGCTGGCCGACCGGCTGGGGCTGGAGGAGGTGCTGGCAGAAACGGCGGCCCGCTACCGCACCATTCGCGGGGCGCTCAATGGGGTAAGTGACCAGTATTTCTTTCCGGGGTCGGCAGCCGCCCGGCGCCCCGGAGACGGTCCGGCCAACTGACGGAACCGGCTCCTCAGCGAAGGAGGGAGTCCGGAAAGGTGGGACAGTTCGCGTCCTCATAGGTGCTGGTGTCCGCCTCTACGCCAATCAACGGCGCGCTGGACGCCCCGAAAGTGATCGTGCCAATCGCGGGGGCGCGCTCCACCGGGAGCCCCTCGTACAGCACCACTCCGCGAACCAGTTCCCCTGGCGCGGTCGCCAGCACCCCGAAACCGAGTGCGAATTCGCCTGGCGGCGTGCCCTCCACTCCGATGAGGAGGAGTGAGTCCGCCTCAGCAGAGCGGCCCGCGATTGCCCCATAGGCCGGTCCGCCCGCCACCCTGGCCACCAGCCTTCCGGGAACCGAATCGGGAGCGACACTCAAGGTCTGCCGCGGCACGCCGAACTGGCTCAGCAGTGACTGGGGTCCGATGACCGCAGCCAGCCCGCAGGCGGCGCGGGAGCCTTCGCGCGCTCCACCGCAGGCAGCCAGGAAGGCGACCAGGGCGGCGATGGGGAACCGGTACATGGCACGCTCCGTAGGGCCAGGAGGACTCGGTCAGTATTCCTAACATAATGCAACGTCGCGGTTTCGCCGTTTCGTCGCTTGACGCCGCCCCGAGCGGCCCGTAACGTTGCGTGTCCCGAAGCAGGAGTCTCGTGGGAGTTCTAGACGGCTTGCGAGCCAGGCTCGACCGGCTGCTGGCGGAGCACACGCGGTCCGACCCCAGGGCGGTCGCCGCCGGGCTGCGCGAAGCGGTCATTGAAGCGCGGGCGGCGGTCGCCGGCATGCGCGACCAGTTGGAGCGCAGCCGGCGAGAGCTGGACGTCGAGCGCAAGGCCCGCGATGACGCCGAACGCAGGGGCCGGCTCGCCCGGGACATAGACGACGAGGAGACCGCGAAGCTGGCCGACGTCTTCATCGACAAGCACGCAGGGCGGGTGGAACTGCTGGAGCGCAAGATCGCGGTGCAGGAGGATGAACTGCAGCTGGCCCAGCGCGAGCTGGAGCAGATGACCTCGGACTTCCGCGCCGCCCAGGCGGGAGGAACCCGGCTCAGGGAGACCCAGGAGCACGCGTGGCGCGACATCGAGGCGGCCGGCGGAACCAGGCCCGAGCTCGATCTCGAGTCCGAACTGCTCAAGGCCCAGGCCGATCGCAAGCTGCACGAAGCGGCAGTGGAAGCCCAGCTGGCCCATCTCAAGAAGCAACTCGGAAAAGATCGCGGCTGACCGCCGCCCCATTCGTCCACCGGGAGCTCTCTCTTGGCATACGCCTCTCCGTCCCCATCCGGCGCCGACTCCGCCTCAATTGCTGACCGCAGCTTCTTCGGCCATCCGGCAGGGCTCTCCACCCTCTTCTTCACCGAGATGTGGGAGCGCTTCAGCTACTACGGCATGCGCGCGATCCTGCTGCTCTTCATGGTGGCGCCGCTCGCCACCGGTGGGCTGGGATTCTCCACCGAGGTGGCCGGGCCGATCTACGGACTGTACACGGCGATGGTGTACCTGGTGGCACTTCCGGGCGGCTGGTTTGCCGACCGGGTGATCGGCCAGCAGCGTGCCGTGCTGTACGGCGGCATCATCATCATGTTCGGGCACATCTCGCTGGCGATGGAAGGCATCGGGTCCTTCCTGCTGGGGCTCTTCCTGGTGATCGTGGGCACCGGCCTGCTCAAGCCGAATGTCTCGACCGTGGTGGGCCAGCTCTATACCGAGGAAGACCGGCGGCGGGACTCTGGTTTCTCGATCTTCTACATGGGCATCAACCTGGGCGCGTTCTTCTCCCCGCTTGTGTGTGGCTGGCTGGCGCAGAGCGAGGCGTTCCGCGGGATGCTTCAGGGATGGGGCATGGATCCCCTTCGCTCATGGCACTGGGGATTCGGGGCGGCGGCGGTCGGCATGTTCTTCGGCATTGTGCAGTACATGCTGGGCCAGAAGCGGCTGCGGGGCGCCGGCGCCGAACCCGGCGATCCGCTCTCGCCCGGAACCCGCCGCGGTGCGC
>CAMLHP010000068.1 GCA_946479805.1 uncultured Gemmatimonadota bacterium
CGCTGATCTCCGGCTCCCGCCACTGGTTGGGCGTCTTGGTGAACAGCTGCAGCGCAGTGGCGCCGATCGCAACGGCCCGCGCCGGAGCCATGGCAACGCCCCCAGCCGTGGACACGTGGGCGCCGAGGAGATCCTTGTGGACGGTGGCCTTTGGCATGGGCGGGAATCTAAGGCGGTAAGGCGGCAAGGCGGTAAGGCACTCGGGGAGGTAGCGTGGCCGCGAACGCCGATGTCTCCTGAAGGCGGCCTGCGCGCCTATCGCCCAAGGCGGACGAAGTCCGCCGCGCGCTTCGCCGCCGGAAGGAGACAGCGGCGCGAGCGGCCCCGTTACCCCCCGTTCACGCGGTTGCAATTCCCGTTCACGCAGTTGCCGTTCCCCCTTGCTTCGCTGCATCTTAGCTGGATGACTACCGCCGAGGCCTTCCGCGTCCTGCTGGTGGGCGACGCCCTCGTCCGCCCCGACGGCCTCGAGCGCGCCCTGGCCCGGGCCGGCTTCCAGGTGGCCGAATCCAACGATGTCCGTCTCGAACCCGCCGGCGAGCAGCCCCCAGACGTCGTCCTCGCCACTCTGTCCGAAGCCGATGGCCGTCTTGAGGAAACTCTCGACTCGGTGGGCTATGCCTTTGGCCCCGCGGTTCCCACGGTGGTCACGCTTTCGATGGGCGGGGCGGGGGACCTGGCCCGCGCAATCGAGCTCGGGGCCGACGATGCCCTGCTGGCGCCGGTCCACATCCCCGAGCTGCTGGCCCGTCTCGACCGCCGGCGCCGGGTGGCGGGAGCCGTCACTCGGCATGCAGCTCCCGACCTCCTCCTCACGCTGGACCTCCTGTCGCGCGTCACCGGATCCCACCGCCGCGGCGAGCTGCTGCAGCACCTTGCTGACCGGCTGAGCGAGTCGCTCGACCTGGGACGCGCCGCCTTCGTGCTGACCCCTGGAGACTCACAGGGGCATGTGCTGGCCGAGTCTCCCCGCGCCGAGCGGCGCGACCTCTTCATCCAGCTGGACCGGTATCCCGAGATCGTCCGTGCCCGCCAGACCGGACTCCCCGTGCTGGTGCGCGACGCCCAGTCCGATCCGCTCTTCGACCAGATCCGGAGGGAGGGAGGCGGTCAGCTTCCTGACCCCGAGCTTCGCTCGGTGATGGCCGTGCCCGTGAGGCAGGACGATCGGGTGGCAGGCGTCTTCCTGCTCCGGCCCCGGGGCGTGAGGGGACTGGTGCTGCCCGACATGGAGGCGTTTGTGGCCGGACTCGAGCGCACCAGCCTCGCCATACTGGGCCTCACCTCCGGGGCGGAAAACGGCGTGGCGCCCGACGCCGGGCCCTCGCCGCTGGAGCAGCGGCTGGCCCAGGAGTTCTCCCGCGCCGCGCGCTATGCCCTCGGCTTCAGCCTGGTGCTCCTCGATGTGCCGGAGAAGGAAGAGGCGGATTCGGACTCTGTCGCGGGCGAGATCCGCTGGGTGCTGCGACAGCCCGACTTCGTGGCCCGATATGGCCGGTCGGAGTACGCCATCGTGCTGCCCGAGACGTCGGCTGACGGCGCCCGCGCCGCCATCCAGCGGGTCCGCGCCCGCTTCCGGGACCAGGTGCAAGGCCAGCGGGACCCATCGGGTGAGCCCGCGCTATATGCCGGCATAGCTTCCTACCCCCATGCCGCCGCCGAGCGGCCCGAAGACCTCCTGGCCCTCGCCGAGGCTGCGCTCCTTCGCGCCAGACGGGGGGCGGGGGAGCGGGTTGCAGTCGCTGACTAGCTATTACGTGACAGGAAGTGGTTATTAGGGCTGAGTGGGGAGTGGATGGAACGATTGATTCCACCCACTCTCCGCTAACTGCTCCCAATGCCTGCCTACCCCAATTTGAGCCCAACCATGACAACGGCTGCCTGCGCCGCCTTCGACGCCACCTCACCACTGAGGGGCACCACCATCGAACGCCGGGCGCCTGGCCCGCACGACGTCGCCATCGATATCCTCTTCTGCGGTGTCTGCCACTCCGACCTGCACTTCGCGCGGAGCGAATGGTTTCCCGCGAACTATCCAGTCATACCAGGCCATGAGATCGTCGGCCGGGTGACCGCGGTCGGTCCCAGCGTCACGCGGTTCAAGAAGGGCCAGTTGGTGGGTGTTGGCTGCCTGGTGGATTCATGCCGGACCTGCCCGAGCTGCAGCGAGCATCTCGAGAACTACTGCAGCCAGATGACGATGACGTACGGCTCGCCCGATCCGGTCATGGGTGGCATGACGGCCGGCGGCTACTCGACCGACATCGTGGTTACCGAAGACTTCGTGCTATCGATCCCCGGCAACCTCGACCCGGCGGCGACGGCTCCACTGCTCTGCGCCGGCATCACCACTTTCTCACCGCTGCGGCACTGGAATGTCGGACCCGGCAGCAAGGTTGGCGTCGTTGGCCTGGGCGGGCTGGGGCACATGGCAGTGCAGCTCGCCGCGGCCATGGGCGCCGAGGTGACCGTCTTCACAACCTCGCCGGCCAAGGCCGTCGACGCGACAGGCCTTGGTGCCACCAGTACGGTGGTTTCGACCGATGCAGACGCGATGGCGAAGGCGGCAGGCACCCTCGACTTCATCGTCGACACCGTCGCTGCTCGGCACGAGCTCGATCCGCTGCTCGCGGCGCTCAAGCGCGACGGCGTACTATGCCTCGTCGGTGTGCCGCCCACGCCCCATCCGCCCCACTCGACGATGGCCATGGTCTTTCAGCGCAAGGCAATCGCCGGCTCGCTGATCGGGGGAATCCAGGAAACCCAGGAGATGCTCGACTTCTGCGGCAAGCACGGCATCACCGCCAGCATCGAGCTCATCCGCATGGACGAGATCAACACAGCCTGGGAGCGGATGCTCAAGGGCGACGTCAAGTACCGGTTCGTGATTGACATGGAATCGCTGAAGCAGAGCTGAGAGCAGGCCAGGCAACATCCACAAGCCTCAAGTCACGAGTCGCAAATTATCACTGGTGACTGGTGACTGGTGACTGGTGACTGGTGACTGGTGACTGGTGACTGGTGACTGCTGACTGGTGACTGGTGACTCGTGACTCGTGACTCGCGACTCGTGACTCGCGACTGGTATCAGCGGCGCCGCAGCCACGTCAGCGGATCCACCGCCGTCTGGTCGGTCCCCCGGATCTCGAAGTGCAGGTGCGCCCCATAGTCGGTGTTCTCGCCGCCCACCGTGCCGATCGTCTGGCCCTTGACGATGTCGGCGCCCGGCTGCACCGCCGCACCACTGAGATGCGAGTAGATCGAGTAGTAGCCGTTGCCGTGTGCCACCACCACTGTGAGCCCGTAGGTCCCGATCGTCTCCACCAGCCGCACTCGCCCTGCCTCCACCGCCCGCACCGGCGACCCGCTCGCTGCGGAAATACCGATCCCGTTCCACCGGATCACCCCGCCGGTCGGGAGTGTCTGCCGCCCGAAGCGGTATACGATGTTTCCTTCGACGGGCCAATCCAGCCGGCCGATGCTCGCGGTGGAAAGCGCGCCCGGTATGGGGCGGTCTGCTGTGGTGGGTGAGCGCCTGGCCCTCGCCGCTTCTGCCAGCCGGGTCCGCTCCAGCGATGCGATCATGTCATTGAGCCGGGCGGCGTCGCGCTCGAGCTCCGCCAGGCGGCGGTCGGTGGCCTGGGCCGAGCGCTGCAGCGTGCCCAGCCGCCGCTCGCGCTGGTCTGCCAGGCGGCCATAGCGCGCCACTTCCTCGGCCCGCTGGGTCCGGCTGAAGTCGAGCTGGTCCCGGACGCTGACGATCTCGTCCCGCCGATTGGCCACCCGGTCCCGCAGCTTCTCGACGTCCGTCAGCAGTTGCCGGTCTTGCCGGCTGGTGAGGTAGAGGTACTTGTAGCGCCGGAGCAGGTCGCCGAACGACTCTGCCGCCAGCAGCACCTGGAAGGTGTAGAGATTGCCCCGCTTGTAGATATCCACCAGCCGGCGCTCCAGCACCGCGCGCCGTTCGGCCAGGTTGTCCTGCGCCAGCACCAGCTCGCCCGTGGCGCGGTCCATCTGGCTCGTCAAGCCGTCGATCTGGCGCTCCAGCTCGGTCACGATGCGGTTGGTGGTCTGCCGCTGGCGTTCGAGGTTCTCCAGCTCGTCCTGCACATCATGCACCTGCCCCTGCAGCCGCTGACGCTGCCGCTCCAGCTGCTCCCGCTCCGCCTTGATCTGCTCCAGCCGCGCCCGGCTCTCCTGTACTTCACGGGGTGTCTGTGCGGCAAGGGGAGCGAGGCCGCCTGCTGCGACCATCGCAAAAAAAACGACCGCCATCAGGGGCGTCCTGACGGCCGCCCGGCAGCACGCAAGCACGACATGCCTAACGATGCTGCGTCGCCGAACCATCAGCTTCATCAGCAGTGGATCGTTCTCATCGGTGGTCACTGTTCACGCAGTTGCAGTCCCCGTTCACGCAGTTGCTTTCCCCGTTCACGCAGTTGCAGTCCCGCAGTTACGGCCGCCTCCGCTCCAGCCGCCCGCCTACAACTCGCAGATGTCGTCCGACACTGAAGCTGCTCGCCACCAGGCCCAGCAGCAGCCCGAAGCCCAGGATCATCAGCATGTGCACCGGCTGGAAGAACGCCAGGCCGCCGAACGCCGCCGCGTTACGCACGAAAACCAGGTACGCCACATAGCACAGCGCCAGCGCCAGCAGTCCGCCCAGGACACCCTTGAGGGCCCCCTCCAGCAGGAACGGCCCCCGGATGAACCCATTGGTGGCTCCCACCAGCCGCATGATGTGGATCTCCCGCGCCCGCTGCAGCATCGTCATCCGGATGGTCACCCCGATGATCACCATCGCCACCGCCGCGAACGCGCCGCCGATCACCAGTCCCAGCACGCCGGCAACGTTCCTGAGCCGATCCAGCTGCTGCACCCAGTCGCGGCCGTACTGCACGTCCTCCACGAAGGTGAACCCCCGCATCCGCTCGGCTACTTCCTCGACGTGGGCCGCGTCCCGGAATCCTTCCTTGAGGCGGATCTCCAGCGACGCCGGCAGTGGGTTGGTCTGCAGGTCGCGGTAGGCGTCCCTGAACTCCACCAGCTCGCGCCGGGCCCGTTCCAGGGCCTGGTCCTCGGTGACGTAATCCACCGTGAACACTTCCGGGAACGTCGCCACGTCCTGCGCAGCCAGCGTGATGGTCTCGGGCGGCGTGCCCCTCAGCACGAACGCCACGACCTCCACCCGCTCCTCCAGCCCCCTCAGCGCCGACCGCAGGTTGAGCGCGATCAGGCCGAACAGCCCCAGGGTGAAGAGCGAGAACGCGATGGTGGTTATCGAGAGCACGCTGAGCAGCGGCAGTCGCCGGAAGGGAAGTAGCGCCTCGCGGAGGAGGAGTCTCATGCCAGCTCCGGAGACGGGCCGTGGCCGCTGTCCTGCACCACCGCGCCGTCCCTCATTTCGATGGTGCGGTACGGCACCTCGGCCACCAGCGCGAGGTCATGCGTCGCCATCACCACCACGGTACCGCCAGCGTTGATGTCCCGCAGCAGCTGGAACACCCCGCGGGTCGCGCGCTGGTCCAGGTTGCCGGTGGGTTCGTCCGCCAGCAGGATTGCCGGGTCGTTCACCAGGGCCCGCGCGATCGCCACCCTCTGCTGCTCGCCGCCCGACAGCTCCCTGGGGTACGCTCGCGCCTTCCCGGCCAGGCCCACCTGGGTCAGCACCCGCGTCACCCGCGCCGCGATCGTGTCCCGCCGGGCGCCAGTCACTTCCAGCGCGAACGCCACGTTCTCGTGCGCCGTCCGGTCCTCCAGCAGACGGAAATCCTGGAAAACGATCCCCAGCCGCCGCCTCAGACGGGGGATCTCATCCGACTTGAGCGAATGCACCAGGTGCCCGCCGACCCGCACGTCACCCGACGTGGGTCGGAGTTCGGCGTAGAGCATCTTGAGGAGGGTGGACTTGCCGGCGCCGGAATGACCGGTGAGAAAGACAAACTCGCCCTTGGGTACGTGGAACGAGACGTCCTTGATGGCCAGCGCACCGGAGGGAAACGCCTTGACGACGTGGTTCAGCCGAATCACGTCGCCGCCTGCTCCAGGTCGGCGATGATGTCATCGGCGTCCTCGATCCCGCAGGACAGCCGCACGAACCCGTCGGGCATCCCCAGCGCCTTGCGCTGCGATGCAGTCATTCCCTTGTGCGAAGTGAGTCGGGGCTCGGAAACCATGCTTTCCACTCCCGCCAGGCTGGGTGCGTGGGTCACCAGCTTGAGCCGCTTGAGGAAGCGCTCTGCCGCTCGCGCTCCACCCTTCAGTTCCAGCCCCACCATGCCCCCGAATCCGTCCAGCGTCTCCTTCGCGATCGCATGGTCAGGATGCGACTCTAGCCCGGGGTAGTGCACCGCCTCGAACGCACTGTGCCCGGCCGCCCACTTCGCCACCGCCATGCCATTGCCATTGTGCCGCTCCATCCGCACCGCGAGAGTGCGGAGGCCGCGACCCACCAGCCACGCCGCGTGCGGATCCAGCGGCTGGCCCCAGAGCCGCATCAGCCGGGTCACTTCCTCGATGAAGGAGGACGTCCCCGCCACGGCACCCGCTATCACGTCGCTGTGCCCGTTGAGGTACTTGGTGGCGCTCGTGATGACCACGTCAGCCCCATGCTCCAGCGGACGAAAGTTGCAGGGGCTTGCGAAGGTCGCGTCCACCAGCAGCGCCACTCCCTGCTCGGCGGCCACTCGCGCTATCGCTTCCAGGTCCAGCACCCGCAGTGTCGGGTTGGTCGGGGTCTCCACGAAGATGGCGCGGGTCTGCTTCTTGACCGACTGGCGCCAGGTCCGCGGGTTGTCGGGGGTGACGTAGGTGACGTCAATGCCAAGCCGCCCCAGTTCCTCGTCGAACAGCCGCCGGGTCCCGCCGTAGATCCACGAGCTCGCCACCAGGTGGTCGCCCGGGCGCAGCACCGCAAGGTGCGCCAGAACCGTGGCCGCCATGCCGCTCGCCGTGAAGAGCGCAGCGTCCGCGCCTTCCAGCTGTGCGTAGCGGCTGGCGAGCTCAACCTGGTTGGGATTGTTGCCGTACCGGGTGTACAGCACTTCCTCGTCGCTGCCCACCGGATTGGTGAAGGTCGAACTCTGCATGATGGGCGCCACGACCGGAGACCAGTCAGCACGCCGGTGCGGCCGGCCATGGACGGCAGTGGTGGAGATGCCCTGGTTCCGGCTCATGGCAGCGGTAGCGGCAGAAAGGTGTCGCCCTGGGCCCGCGCCAGCCGCCGCTCCACCAGCCAAGCCAGCGTCTCCGCCGCCCGCTCGAAGTGCCACCCCAGCAGGTCGGCCAGCGCCTCCGACGTCAGCGGCCCCGCCTCGCATACGCAGCCGAACGCCCGCTGCATGTCGTCGTTGGCCAGTCCCAGCACGTACGGCGCCGAATCGGGCACCAGCGCCACCGCGGCGAGTCCGTGGTGCCTCAGTACGTGATCCACTGCCTCGAGCTGGTCCTCCCTGAGGCCAGCCAGCACCACATGGCAGGCAATTCCCGCCAGCAGCAGCTTGGCCACCACCTCGTCGGCGCAGCTCATGTCCAGGAGTCCCACTTCGGTGAAGTCCAGCACCGCCATTGCACAGCCAGTCTCCGCCACCGTCCGCTCGATGCCGCCCCGGACCGCGCGCCCGGTGGGCCGGGTCACGAGGTGGCGCGACAACGGAGTGGGTGTGTCGCGGAGCAGCTCTTCAAGGCGGATCGTCTGGATCATTCGGCCTCGGGCGCGGGAATCGTTATCTGGACCTGCGAACCGGGAAAGTAGGGGATATGCTCCGCGAGTGGGACATCGTCATCCCACTTCGGCACGATCGAGAGCCGGGCGGTGCCGCTTCGGATGGCGATCTTGCCGTCCCACTGCAGCACGAAACGCTTGATCAGCGCCAGGCCCTGGCCTCGCCCCGGGTCCCGGAAACGGCTCACGTTCTGGATCAGGCCCGCCTCGATCGCGGCTCCGTCGCCCCAGCGGTCGCCTATTCGCCGCGCATGCAGCGCCTCCAGCGAGCGGCGGAACCCGATTCCGCTGTC
This sequence comes from uncultured Gemmatimonadota bacterium, assembly GCA_946479805.1. Next base: position 8,017 of record CAMLHP010000068.1, read on the forward strand.
GCTCACCGCCATCACCACCACCTTGCGACCCAGCTTCCGGCGCCAGGTGTAGCTCTGTGCCGCTACCCAGCCAACCGACCCCGAGTGCTCAACAATATTCTGGCATGCCTCCGAAAGTGCCATGCCGAATCTCATTGTCTCCTGCGGCTTGATCCCCAGCTGCTCCACCACGATGCGGGATGCGTTGGTCGAGATGTCGGTTACGGCGCGGTGAACGTCGTCAATAGCGCGAATGGGCGACACACCCAGCAGCGTGTCAGTGTTGCCCCCGGCATGCCTCGGCACCTTCCCGTGCAGCTCGAACAACCCCTCGGCGTGTTCGTAGAACCCCGACCGGCCCCAGTAGCGGTTCACATCATCCACCTGGGGCATCGTGAACAGTGGCAGCGGGCACCCCTGGTCCTTGAGTGCCTGCGCCGCGCTCAGCAGGGTCACCAGCCCGTAGGGCGACACCCACTGCACGCCCCGGGCGTCGAACAGGAGACGGGCGTCGGGTGGCCACGCCCCGATGGCACCCGCCAGCTGGTCGAACGACCGGTCGTCGAATGACGTCGGGACCTCAACGACTCGCGTCATCGCGCAGTCCTCTTCATGGCGTCACCAGCGATCCCTTGAGCACCCGCGACAGCGTCTCCGCACCCCTCACTGTTGCATTGCGCGCCCCCATCGCCGCAGCCGCCTTCAGCGCCGCGTCCACCCCATCGCCTGCCAGCAGCCGGCTCATCGCCGCCGCACCGAAGACATCGCCACTTCCGGTCGGGTCTATCGCGTCCACCGCCGGCGCCGGAATCAGCGCGGTCCGGACTGCAGCACCCGGCGCCGAGCGCCCGAAGCCGTCGAATGCAGCGTCGGCCACGTACGCCGCACCCCTCGGCCCCAGTGTCACCACCAGCATCCGGGTTCCTGCCGCCAGGGCATCGGCTGCGAGCGTCATGGGATCGGGCCCCAGCATTCGCATCTCGTCCTCATTCACCTGCACCACGTCGAAGCAGCCGTACCACGATGGCGCGTCGGGCAGCGGCTGGGGCACCCGCATTCCATCCGCCTGCATCCCCAGGAAGAGGCTGTGCAGGTCGGCGTATATGGGTCCGGTGAAGCCGCGCCTCAGCAGCTGCGCGGTCCCCAGCGACATTTCGAATCCGGAAATGAAGTTCACCAGCAGTGCATCGAGGCCCGTCACCATGGGCCCCAGCTCGGCCCAGGTCCACGGCGGCACCCCTCCCGACATCCGTTCGGCCCGTCGGTCCGCCTGCAGGTACCTCAACAGTACTCGGTTGGTAGGCGCTTCCACCGCCACGAACCTGGCATCGCGCCGCACGTGCCCGAGGCTCTGCAGGAACCTGTCAGCCCGCTGGACGAGGTCCCTGCCCACTTTTATCAGGGGAACGATCTCCCACCCCTCCGCCAGGCTCGCGTCCAGTCCCGCCAGCGCGTAGGCGATTCCGCCCCATTCCTCCACCGGCGGCGCCGCCGGGTCGCGCCCATGGATCTCGTCCCACACCAGCGACCCGATCACGCCCAGCCGGGGCAAGTGTCAGCCTCGCGCGTCTAGAAAGGCCCGTGCAGCGCCGTACACTCCGGGAGCGTCCAGCGTGCCGGGGACGATCCGCACAGCAGCCACTGCCGGCTTGAACGCCCGCTTGGCCACCTCGCGCCGGAGCGGCCCGAAGAGCAGCTCCCCCGCGCGCGTCACACCGCCGCACACCACGATCGTGTCCGGGTTGAAGATGTTGACCAGGTTGGCCATACCGGCGCCGAGGAACTTGGCGGTGTCCTGCACCACCTCCCGAGCCAGCTCGTCGCCCGCCGACGCCGCCTCGTACACCGTCTGTGCCGTTATCTGGTCCAGCGCCCCGCCGACCTTGCCGCTCAGCGCGCTCTCGGCGCCGGCCTCCAGGGCCTCCACCGCCCGCCGCGCAATGGCGCTCCCCGACGCATAGGCCTCGAGACAGCCGTAGTTGCCGCAGTTGCAGCGCCGGCCGTTGGCCTCGATGGTGGTGTGGCCGATCTCTCCCGCGCAGTCCGACGCACCGTGGTACAGCCGGCGCCCCAGCACGATCCCCCCGCCGATCCCGGTGCCGATGGTGATGCCCAGCGCGTGCACCGCGCCCCTGGCCGCGCCCCGCCAGCACTCGCCCAGCACCGCGCAGTTTGCGTCGTTGTCTATCTCGGTGGTGCAGCCCAGGCCTTCGGCCAGCCGGTCACGCAGCGGGAAATCGACCCATCCCAGGTTGGGGGTGAGCAGCACCATGCCGCTGGCCCGGTCCAGCGGCCCTGGTGCGCCCGCGCCCACGCCGATGAACTCGGCATCGGGCACCGCTGCCCGGGTCTCCTCGATGGTGCGCCGACCCAGCGCGATGATCCGGGCCAACACGTCGTCCGCGCCCCGTTCGGGCCGGGTCATCTCTTCGTGCAGCACCGGAACCTGGGAGCCGTCCTCGGCCACGCTCCCCACCGAGTAGGACGTGCCCCCGATGTCAATGCCCAGGACGAACCGCATGCTCAGTTGTCCACCTGCAGCACCGCCAGGAAGGCCTCCTGCGGTATCTCCAGCGCGCCAATCTGCTTCATCCGCTTCTTGCCCTCCTTCTGCTTCTCGAGGAGCT
>CAMLHP010000069.1 GCA_946479805.1 uncultured Gemmatimonadota bacterium
TGGTGCTGGGGATTGCGCTTGCGGGGTGCGAGGCGCCCGCCACCGCCACCGGGCCGGAAGTCGCGATTCCGACGCTCGCCATGGGCCCCATGGCCCAGGACCCGAACGGCTGTGGCACGTGGAGCTGCGCCATGAGTGACTGCGGCTACGACACGGCCACCGACCCCCGCGGCGCATGTTGCATGGCTCCGCCGCCGGACGGAGAACAGGGGAGTTGGGACAAGCCGAGCTGCGAGGATGGTTATACTGCTATGAACGACAATGATCCCAGCTGCTGGTCGGGTTCTGGCTGCCATGGAGCATGCATTACTGATGATCATGAGTCTGGCGAGACCGATTGCTTTGGTGCGATTGGCTGGTGGCACTGTACGTCGGTTTCCTTCGGTTCCTGCTAGCCGTGGACGAGAGGACGGCGGGGCTTCGCGGCCTCGCCTCTCTTTCACGGTAGCTTATCGTGGAACTCATGCCCCATGATGGGCCACGTGGCCAATGGCGCCGGTCTGACCTTGTGCCGCTGATTGCTGGCGTAAGCCTGCAAAAGGCCTCTCCGAGGCGTCCCTGCATATGAGCGGTCCCTCGGTTCGCAGTTGCATCCTGCGTGTGGCGCTGCCGCCTTTGGCGGCGGCAGGCTTGGTGCTGGTGGTATTCGCCGAGCCGCTGCATGCGCAGGCAGTGCACGCAGCGGCAGCCAACTGCACGGCATTGCTCCCCGATTCAAGCGCCTCGCTGCTGGACATGGCGCGCGCGGAGATCGATTTCGGCGAGGAGTGTCACGATGCCGCTGCCTTCGATCGCGCCCTTTCAGAACTTTCCCCCGCCCGGTACGGGCGCTCGAGCCCGGCCGAGGCGTGGTACCTCGCCGGTCGCGCCAAGTTGGGGCTGGCGAAGCTGGGCAAGATTGCGCGGGCCCGTCCGCATCACATCCTCGGACAGTCGTACGCGGAGGGCGCGATCGTGGCGTTGCGACGCGCACTGGAGCGGGACTCCAGTCATGTCGCGGCGGCGGCATTGTTGGCGAATCCCGAGCTCAGGCGGCTGGCCCGCGAGTCGGGCGGGGAGGATCTCGCCCTCGTGAGGCAAGCTGTCGGCTTCGCACCCTCCGACGCAGCGTTGCTGTTGCGGTGGACGCAGCTGGAGCTGCGGCAAGGTGATGCGGACAGCGCGGTCGTAGCTTCGGGCCGGCTGCTCGAGGCGGGTGGCGACAGCGCGCTGGCGCTCCTGCTCCGGGCGCGCGGGCTGCTGGCGCTGGGCCGGCCGGCTGACGGGTACGACTCCTGGATGCTGGGCCTGGCCCGCACCCGGGACTCTGCCGGCCGGGCTGCGTATCGGGAGGATGTGGCCTGGATCGCCACCGATGTGGAACTGGCCACGTTCGATAGTCTTGGGCCAATGGGGCTCGCCGATTGGGGCGAGGCATTCTGGAGGCGGCGAGCCGCGTCGGCGTTCCGATCCGCAGCCGAGCGACTGGCGGAGCATGAGAGGCGGATTCGGTTTGCGCTGGATGAGTTTGCGCTGTGGAAGGATGAGCGCGACTACAACAAGGTGATGCCGTACCGGAGCCTGCAGGAAACGGTGGACGACCGAGGCGTCGTCTATGTCCGGCATGGCGCGCCGTCCGTGATCCTGAAGTCGGGCCGGGAAGTCGTGGATGGTTGCCCGATCTATTCCTGGTTGTATGACGCGGGGCCCGACAGGGGGCTTTCGGTTCACTTTCGCCCGTGGTTCACGCTGCTGAGATCCAGTATTCGCTTCTGTGCCCACGCTGACTTCAAGCTGGTTCCTGGAGGGGCGTGGATCGACTCCAACGCAGGGAAGCTCGCACAGTATGACACCGCGTACGCCAACTGGCTCGCTGACTGGCGGCCCATCCACGGCAGGCGCCGGGAGCGCGCCATCGTTCGGGAGTCGGTCAATCGGCTTACGCTCGCGGTCACCACCGATGCCCAGCCCCACCACTTCGCGCGCGACCTTGATGCACGGGTGCGCAGCTATGGTTTGGCTCTGCCATCTCGCCTGGTCATCGCGTACGGGGTGCCGAACACGGCGCTCACGGCGGTGGATATGCAAGGGCGGCGGGCATTCCCGATACGGCTGCAGGTGGTGGCATTGCCGGAGGACGGCGGCGCGCCGGTGACGCTGGACACGACCCTCTACTTTGACGCCAGCCGCCATCTTAGGCCGGACCAGTGGGTGGTGGGCTTCCTGGAAATGGACTGTCCGCCCGGTGAATACGAGGTCCGGGCGCTGATGACCAGCGCCGATCCGGAGGCGGGCTCGTTCTCGCTGGATGTGCCGGTGGAGGTGCCGTCGGTCCGTGCGGGGGAAGCCGCGGTGAGCGCGCTGATGCTGGGAACCTGGACCACCGAACTCCGGTGGCCGGCGCCGGGTGGCGCATTCCCGCTGGGCGCACTCCACGCCTACCGGCAGAATGGAAACCTGGAGTTGCTGTTGCTGGTGGAAGGACTGCCAGTCAACCGTGCGGTGGATGTCCGGATCAGGATCGCTCCCGCGTCCGACCCGAACGACGAGGTGCTGGAACTGCGTTCAAAGGAGCAGGCGTCTGGTGCGCAGCTGGTGCTCCGCCGGTCGATCGGCTTGGAGAGGGTGGAGCCTGGGCGTTACGTGCTGACTGCGGAAATCCGGCCCGAAGATGGCGAGCGGTTCTCGAGGACGCAGCGGTTCGTGGTAGCGCCGTAGCTGGGCGTAGGGCATAGGGCTTAGGGCTTAGGGCGTACGGCCCTACGCCTTAAGCCCTATGCCTTATGCCACTATCTTTGACCACCATGCCCTCTCTGCCCGACTTCTCCCGGCCCCCCTTTGTGGGTGCGCCTGAAGCCCGATTTGAGCCCCTCCCCGCCGACGGCGTCCTGCCCGACGGGTTCTTCTCGACGTCCAACCTGCCGACCTACGTCAATCTGGATGGCCAGTGGCTGGCGCCCAGCCGTCCCCGGATGGACTGCGTCATCGTGAAGCGGGGTGACTCGCTGGAGTCGGTGGAACCGCGCCTGCTCGGCAAGGGCGACGTCATAGCCATGGGCCTGAGCGAGGACGGCAGCGAGGGAATCGTGGTGCACTCGGCCGGCTTCCTGGGAGGGGGCCACAGCGCCAACGAAGAGTTCCGGTTCATGAGCACCGAGGTCAGCCGGGAGCGGCCGGTCAACTACGAGGAGCTCGCCACCCGGCTGCTGGAGGAGCGCGCCAAGGGCGGCTACCTCGTGTGGGTGGCGGGCCCGGCGATGGTGCACTCCCGTGCGCGTGGAGACTTCGAGTGGTTCATCACCAACGGCTTTGTGCAGGCGGTACTGGCCGGCAATGCCGTGGCGGTGCACGACATCGAGGCGGCGATCTTCGGGACCACGCTGGGCATGACCAATACCGGGCAGCCCACCGACGGCGGCCACGGCACCCACATGCGCGCCATCAACAAGGTCCGCGCGCTGGGCTCGATTGGGCAGGCGGTAAAGTCCGGCCTGGTCACCAGCGGCATCATGCACACGCTGGAACAGCGGGGAGTCCCCTACGTGCTGTGCGGCTCGATCCGGGACGACGGCCCACTGCCAGGAGTCATTACCGATGTGCTCGACGCCCAGGACGCGATGCGCGAGCACACGGTGAAGGCCACCGGGGCGATCTTCGTCGCCACGGCGCTGCACGCGATAGCCGTTGGCAACATGCTGCCGGCCTTCCATACCCACAGGGGCGCGCCCGAGCCGCTGATGACCATCTGCGTGGACCAGACCGAGTTTGTGGTGAGCAAGCTCAAGGACCGCGGCACCCACCAGGCGTACGGGGTGGTGACCAACGCCCAGGACTTCATGACGGTCCTCAGGTTCCATGTCGAGAGGGGAATGGCCGCGCGTGTCTGAGGCGGGGCAGGGCAGTGGCTGGGAGCAGCTGGCTCGCCAGGTGGCCGAAGAGGTGCCGCCGGAGGAAGTGGACGCGTTGTGGGTGTTTCCGGTGCGGCGCCAGGACCAGCGCGAGTTCGGCACGGCGGTGCTCACCCGGCTGGCGGGCGAGGAGGGCGACCGCCGCCGGATCTACACCGCGCGGTTCATGCTGCAGGTGAAGGGCAAGGAGCGCGGCCGGTTCGAGGCCGACGTTCAGGAAGTCGGCAGCGGGCCGCTCAGCGAACTGCCCGAGCTGCTGCACGAGGTCCACCTCCGGGCAGATGACGAGCACCCGCCGGTGGCTGTCGACCCGGCCGGGTGGCTGCCGGCGCTCGAGCATGACGCGGCTGAGTCCTGACGAGCGCTCCGAACTGGTTGACCGGTTCCGGCGGTGGATGCGGGAGCAGCGCCAGCCGCTGACCCGCCAGCGTGACGCCATCGCACGGATGGTGCTCACCGGCGACGAGCATCTCAGCGTCGACGCCATTGCGCGGCGGCTGAAGGACCAGGGCGAGAAGGTGGGAACCGCCACGGTCTATCGGACGCTGGAGTTGCTCACCCGCGCGGGCTTCGTGCGCACGCACGAGTTTGGCGAGGGGTTTCGCCGCTTCGAGGCGGCGGGTGAGGGTGGGGATCACGAACACCTGGTGTGCCTCCGCTGCGGCAAGGTGGTGGAGTTTACCCACGAGCACCTCGCGCGGATGCTGCCGGTCATTGCGGACGAGCACGCATTCCGGCCCGAACGGCACCGGGTCGAGATCTTCGGAACCTGCCGGGAGTGCCTGCGGGGAGAACTGGAGCAGATAGGGCGATGAACGAGACCGTCGGGCTGGGAGTCCTGGTGGCATTTTCGGCGGGAGTGCTGAGCTTCCTCTCGCCCTGCGTGCTGCCATTGGTGCCGTCCTACATCGGGTTCCTGACGGGGATGGCGGTCCCGGAGGCAACCTCTCGCCGCCGGCTGGCGGTGACCCACGCGCTGCTGTTCGTGACCGGATTCACGATAGTGTTCCTGGTACTTGGGGCGGGCGCATCGGCCATGGGTGCCGCGTTCAAGACCAACAAGGAAATCATCTCTCGAATCGGCGGCGGGCTGATAATACTGGTCGGCCTCTGGACAATGGGAGTGATCAAGCTCCCGTTTCTCGAGCGGGAACAGCGGGTGCAGCTGCAGGACAAGCCGGTGGGATATCTGGGCTCCGCGCTGGTGGGGATGGTGTTCGCGGCTGGCTGGGTGCCGTGCATCGGGCCCATTCTGGGCGCGATCCTGGGGCTCGCCGCCACCGAGGCCGACTTCTCGCGCGGGATGACGCTGCTGGTGGCCTACTCTGCCGGGCTGGCCATTCCGTTCCTGGTGGCCGCCTTTGCCCTGGACCACTTTCTCGGCTGGTTCAGGAATTTCAGCAAGCACCTGGGCAAGGTGAAGCTGGCAAGCGGGCTGCTGCTCGTTGCCGTGGGCATCCTCATGGTGACGGGCGAGTTTACCCGGCTCGCCGCTTGGTTGTCCCAGCTGACGCCGGGATTCCTGCGGGAGCGGATCTAGCCTCTCGAGGTAGCGGCTCAAGCCGCTTCTCGGCTCTACCGCTAAAGCGGCCTTGGGCGTTGCCATGTCGGAAGCTCGGCCGCCACGCCTTGCCGCCTTACCGCCTTACCGCCCTACCGCTCCAGCTCCTCCTCGATCTCCTGCCGCCTCACCAGCTCCCAGTAGCGCCCTTCCTTCGCCATCAGTGCCGCATGGCGGCCGCGCTCGACCACCTTGCCCTGATCCAGCACGACTATCTCGTCGGCGTCGCGCACTGCGGTCAGCCGGTGCGAGATCACGATGCTGGTGCGGTTTGCCAGCGCGTCGCGCAATGCGTGAAGGATCTCGGCTTCGGTGGCGGCGTCCACCGCTGACAGCGCGTCATCCAGCAGGAACACCGGCGGATCCTGCGCCAGCGCGCGCGCGATCGCCGCTCTCTGCTTCTGGCCACCCGACAGGTTGATTCCCCGCTCGCCCAGCATTGTGTCGTATCCGTCCGGCAGGGCCGGGAGAGCTTCGTCCAGCCGGGCTGTCCGGGCCGCGCGTTCCAGCCGGCCATCGTCGTCCTTGCCCAGCAGGATGTTGTCGCGCAGCGTCGCGCTGAAGAGGAATGTCTCCTGCGGCACGAAACCCACTGCAGCGCGAAGGGTGGCGAGCGGGAGTGACCGGATGTCGACTCCGTCGAGCAGGATGCGGCCCTGGCCGGGGTCGTAGGTCCGCGCCAGGAGTTCCGCCACCGTGGACTTGCCTGCGCCGGTCGGGCCGACGATCGCGAAGGCGGCGCCTGGCGCGATGGTGAAGCTCACGTCCTCCAGCACCCAGCCGCGGTCGCTGGCGGAGGGATACTTGAACCAGACGTGCTCGAACCTCACCTCCCGCCCTCCCCGCGCTGGCGGCAACTCGTGCGGCTCGGCCGGCTCGGCGATGGCGGGGTGCTCCTCGAAGATCCGATTGATCCGGCCCATCGACGCCGCTCCTCGCTGCACCAGCGACACCACCCAGCCCACCGCGATCATTGGCCATATGAGCATGGCCAGGTAGACCCCGAAGGCCACGTATTGCCCGACGCTGAGCTGCCCCGAAATTACCTGGAGGCCACCCACGAACAGCACCGCGACGGCACCCAGTCCGCCCAGCAGCGCCAGCAGCGGATGGAACATGCCCTGGGTCCTGGCCAGCGCCAGGTTGCGGCGGCCGTATTCCTGGTTGAGCTCGCTGAACGCGGCGGTCTCGGCCGCCTCCTGCCGGTACGCCCTGACGATGCGCACGCCCGAGAGATTCTCGTGAGCATGAGATGTCAGGTCCGCGAACTGGGCCTGGATGGCCTCGCTCCGACGATGGATTGCACCCGCGAACATCGACATCGCCACCGGCAGGACTGCGAGCGGCAGCAGTGCCACAAGGGTCAGGCGGGGGCTCATGTGCACCATTACCGGCACCACCAGAAGACCCCTTACGATGGTATCCACCAGGTACATGAGGGCCGGTCCGGCAACCATCCTTACCGCAAGCAGGTCGTTGGTTGTGCGCGACATCACATCGCCGGTCGGGTACCGGTCATAGAATTCGGCGGATAAACCGAGTAGATATCCGTACAGGCTGTTCCGGAGGTCGTACTCGACCTTTCGGCTCCCGCTGTTGAGGAGTTCCCTCATGCCGTAGCGGGCGAGCCCCCCCAGGGCGGCCACCAGCAGGAGCATCAGCACCGCGCTCCGGACAGCGGCAATGGGTGCCCCCCGATCGAGGGCATCTATGCCGGCTTCTACAAACCGCGGGGCGAGGGTATTGAAGCCATTGGAAACGACCACCAGCGCCAGGCCGGCGGCATAGGGCTTCCAGTAGCGGCGCAGGTATGGCAGAAGGACGTGCAGTTCGCGCATTGTTCGTGCAATAACGATGGTGTTCGCAACCGGTGCAAGTTCTTTCACAGGAGGAACGGATGCGGAGTATGTTGCTGGCCCTGGCCGGCGCGGCGTTGATTGCGGCGTGTTCCGGCGATCAGGGCGATACGGCGGTCGCGGACAGTCTGAATCGCGACCTGCAGATGGCGCCGATGGATTCGAGCCAGGCGCTCAACGATGCCCCAGTGGAGGAGACACCCGCGGGTGGTGCCACCACACCGGCCGCGCCGGCCAATCCCCGGCCCGCTGCACCACGCCCGTCGCAGCCCGCCAACGAAACCCCGGCGCCTTCGAGCGGCGGTTCGCTGGCATCGGGTACCACTTTCTCGGCCGAGACCGGTACGGCCATCAGCTCCAATACCCACGAGGTGGGCCAGACCATCACGGCCCGCGTGTCACAGAACGTTCGTGACAGCCGGGGCCGGATCGTCATCCCCGCGGGTTCGGACGTGACGCTTACCATCACGGCCATCCAGGAGTCCGAGAACAAGAGCGACAACACCGGTACGCTCACCCTCGCGGCGACGTCTGTAAGCATCAATGGCACGTCCTACAGCCTGGACGGCGGCGTGTCAGGGCTGCAGACCACGCTGGTCGACCGCGGCACCAATGTGGGTGACGTGGCCAAGGTCGGAGCCGGCGCAGCTGCCGGCGCGGTGGTGGGACGCGTCCTTGGCGGCGGCAGCAAGGGCGCCGTCATCGGTGGAGTGATTGGTGGAGCCGTTGGCGCCCAGCGGGCAAACGAGACCCAGGACCGCGACGTGGTCCTTGCCGAGGGCAGCAGTGTGACCATCACGCTGAACGACGACTTCTCCAGAAGCTAGACAGCTGGTGGCTGGTAGCGGGTGGCAAGTGGGAGGAATATTTCCTTCCACTTGCCACTTTCCACTTTCCACTCGCTACTTGTCTAGTATCCCGCCCCTCCGCCCCCGTAACGCGGGTCGGTGACTCCCTTCCAGCCCCTGCCATCGCGGATGATTGCCTCGATGTCGCCCGAGGTGCCCCCTTCCTGAACCGTGTGGCCCCGGCGTCGCAGCCCCTCGAGCGTGGCATCGCTGAAGCCGCCGCGCTCCACCCGGATCAAGTCCGGCAGTGCCTGGTGGTGCATGCGGGGCGCTGCGACTGCTTCCTCCAGTGACATGCCGTGGTCAATGACATTCGAGATCACGTGGTACACCATGGTGATGATGCGGGGCCCGCCCGGGGTGCCCACCACCATGTACAGCTCGTCGTTCCTGTTCAGCACGATGCTGGGTGTCATCGCCGAGAGCATCCGCTTGCCCGGCTGGACCCGGTTGGCCTCGCCCTGCACCAGCCCGAACATGTTTGGCTTGCCGGGCGCGGTGGCGAAGTCGTCCATCTCGTCGTTGAGCAGGAACCCGGCGCCCGACACGGTAACGCCGCTGCCGTAACCGCTGTTCAGGGTGGTCGTCACGCTGACAGCGTTGCCCTCGTTGTCCACCACGCTGTAATGGGTGGTGTTGAAGCCGGTGCGTATCGACGGATCGAATGGCGCCGTCTTCGACGCTACGTCGCCAATCTGGGCATGGAGCGAGTCCGCGTAGTCCTGGGACAGCAGCATCGCAATGGGCATCTGCACGAAGGCCGGATCACCGAGATAGACGTTCCGGTCGGTGAACGCGCGCCGCATGGCTTCGGCCTCGCGATGCAGGAGCTCGGCCGTTCCGAACTTCGGCAGCGAACTCCAGCCTTCCATGATGTTGAGGATCTGCGCCATGGTGACGCCCCCGCTCGATGCGGGCGGCATCGAAAGGATGGTGTAGCCCCGGTAGTCTATCTGGACCGGGTCGCGCCATTCGGCCCTGTAATCGATCAGGTCCTGGTGGCTGATGATACCGCCACCACGCTCCATCTCGGCCACGATCGAGTCCGCCACCCAGCCGCGATAGAAACCGTCGCGCCCTTCATCCCTGATGGCGGCGAGAGTCCGGCCCAGGTCCGCCTGGCGCCAGCGTGACCCCGGCGCCGGCGCGTGGCCGCTGTCGGGAAGGAATGCCTTGCGTGAGCCGGGGAACAGGTAAAGCCGTTCGCGGTCGCTCTCGATGCTCCGGAACCGGAACGAGTCCACCACGAACCCGTCGCTCGCGAGGCGCACCGCCGGCTCGACCACGTCGCGCCAGGGCAGGCGGCCCAGCCTCCGATGTGCCTCGGCCATGCCTGCCACCGCGCCCGGCACGCCGGCCGCGAGATGTCCGGTGATGCTGAGGTTGGTAGGGTTGCCATTCTGGTCTACGAACATGTCGCGCGTTGCACGGCCGGGAGCCACCTCGCGATAATCGATCGCGAAGCTCTTCCCATCCTTCATTCGCATGACCATGAATCCGCCGCCACCGATGTTGCCGGCCTCGGGATGGACCACCGCCAGCGCAAACCCGGTGGCCACCGCCGCGTCAACCGCGTTGCCGCCCCGCCGCATGATGTCGGCACCCACCTGGCTCGCGATGACGTTGCCCGACACCACCACCGCATTGTCGGCGTTGGTGACCCTGGACTTTCCGGCCAGCCGCCACGTCGGGCTGACACCCTCAGGTCCCGACACGACCTTCAGTGTGGCGGCCCCGGAATCGGGTGAGTGTGATGCGCAAGCCTGCAGGAGGAGCAGGAGGAGGGCGTAACCGGACTGGCGAAGTGTCACTAGAGCCTCGCAAGCTTGGACGGGGAAGATGGACCGAGGTTGCCCCCGGCGGCGTTCGGTCCGTAATTTAGCCGCGGATTCTCCCCTTTGCTTTCCCCGGACCCCTTCATGGCCCAATGACTGACTCGTTTCGCGATGCCCGCCTGACCGAGCAGCGAAATCCGGCCACCGAGGCAATCGACGCCGCCAGTCCCGAAGAAATAGTGCGGCTGATCAACGCAGAAGACGCCAAGGTGGCGGTGGCGGTGGCGGCGGCATCCACCGAGATCGCCCGCCTGATCGAGCTGACCGAGGCGGCATTCCGGAAGGGTGGCCGCCTGGTCTACGCCGGAGCCGGCACCAGCGGGCGTCTGGGAGTACTCGACGCCACCGAATGCCCGCCAACATACGGCAGCCCGCCGGAGATGGTGGTCGGGCTCATCGCAGGCGGCCCGCCAGCGCTGGTGCGCTCGGTGGAGGGAGCGGAGGACTCGCCGGCCGCTGGCGAACGGGATCTGGCAGA
>CAMLHP010000070.1 GCA_946479805.1 uncultured Gemmatimonadota bacterium
GAGTGACCCACCGGCCACCTCCATCGAATTGCGGGGTCGAGTTCTGTCCCGGCGGTGTCAGGCCCCGAAGACCGGGCCCACCAGCGCGTCGAGGTTGAGCAGGATGAAGTGTTCTTCGCCGAGCCGGGCGACGGCGCTCACGACGCCCGGATCCACGCCGGGCAGCCTGGCCTTGTCCGCCACCGACCCCGCGTCCAGCTGCACGAAGTCGCGAACCTCTCCCACCGCGAGACCCACCGTCCTGCCTCGGACAGCCAGGACCAGCAGTGCTCCGGATTCTCCGTTTCTCGATTGGCCCAGGAGGCGGAAACCGTCGAGCACCGTGAGGAGGCTGCCCCGGACGTTTACCAGCCCGCTGATGCTGTCGGCAACGCCGGGGATCCTGGTGGCGGGAAGCGCCGGCAGGATCTCTCGCACAATCCCTGCCGGGGCGGCGCAAAGCAGCGTCCCGACGCGGAATATGACGGCGTGCAACGCTGGGGAATCAGCCATCTCTAGTAAAGAACCGAAGATACCGAAGGGGGTTGCTTTGGGCAACAAGTTCCGAGTCACTCAGGAGGGCCAGGGCCGGGACCAGATCAGCGGGCCAATCTGCTTGAAACTCAAGCAGTTCGCGCGTTGCCGGATGGCGAAATGCGAGGGCCGCGGCATGGAGAGCCTGGCGAGGGGTGGCCCGCTCCACCCGGTCGGCCAGTGGCCGGCCGGCGCCCCCGATCCGGCGGCTTCCGCCCAGGCCGTAAACCGGGTCGCCGATGACCGGGTGGCCAATATGGGCGAGGTGCACCCGGATCTGGTGGGTCCGCCCGGTATGGAGCTCGAGCCGGAGGAGGTCGGCCACCGCGAACCGGGCTACAACTGTCGCGTCGGTCCGGGCGGTCCGTCCGGTTTCGACCACCGCCATCCGCTTGCGGTCGCGTTCGTGGCGGGCGATGGGCGCCTCGATGGTCACTCGGTCCTCATCGAGGTGGCCCCACGCCAGCGCGGCGTAGGTGCGCCGGACCTTGCGGGCGGCGATTGCATGGCTCAGCTGGCGATGGGCTTCGTCGGTTCGCGCCACCACCATGAGTCCGGATGTGTCACGGTCAAGCCGGTGGACGACGCCGGGCCGGCCGGCGGCGCCGCCGGCGAGGGTGAGGCCGCGTGCCACGAGGGCGTTGACCAGGGTGTCATCCCAATGGCCCGGCGCTGGGTGCACCACGAGGTCCGCCGGCTTGTTGATCACCGCGAGGTGCTCGTCCTCGTAGACGATATCCAGCGGAATGTGGGTCGGGACCAGCGTGCGGGGCGCGGGATCGTCGGGCACGCTCACGCGCACTTCCTCGCCCCGCTCCAGCACCCGCGAGGCACGCACTTCGGCGCCGTTGACCCGCACCGCCCTGCCGGCCACCAGCCGCGCAGCCTGGGTGCGTGAGAGCTGGAGCTGGTCGGCGAGGAAGCGATCGACCCGCTCAGTCACTTCGGACAGCACGCAGAAACTGATTTCGGGCATGGAATGCCCGCCTGGCTCAGGAGGGCTGGGAAGCCGTGGAGGCGCGGCGAACGTCTTCGCGCCAGAGCGAGAGCGCGAGCGCTATTGCGCCGCAGCTTACCGCTATGTCGGCGATGTTGAACGTTGGCCAGCGCAGGGCATTGATGCCGACGTCTATGAAGTCGGTGACACCCTGTGAGGTGCGAATTCGGTCCGCCAGGTTGCCTATGGCCCCGCCGGCCACCAGCCCGAGGGCGAGCTGGCGGAAGCGGTCTCCCGGTGGTGCGCCACGCGAAAAGCGGTCGAGCAGCACCACCGCGACAATTGCGATGACGAGGAAGATCCAGCGCGAGTAGGGGCCGAGGTGGAGCCCGAAGGCGGCACCGCGGTTGAAGACCAGGTGGAAACGCACCCAGTCCCCGATTACCTCGATGGTGCGGCCCCCCGCAAGCTGGGCCTCCGCCACGTACTTGGTGACGGCGTCCAGCGCCAGGACCACGGCCCCCGCAAGGAAGAAGACCCTGCGGTCAGCGCCGCTTGGCATCCTCTTCCTTTTCCTTGCAGGAGATGCACAGCCGCGCGTGCGGGAGGGCATCGAGCCGCTCGAAGCTGATGGGCTGGCCGCAGGAGTGGCAAAGCCCGAACTTCTCGGGCGTCGCGTAGAGCCGCCGGAGCGCCTCGTTCACGTGCCAGAGGTAACGGCCCTCCTGCGAAGCGAAGAGGAACTGCTTCTCGCGCTCCATGGCGTCGGTTCCCTGGTCCGCCATGTGGAACGAGTAGGATGACAGGTCGCCGTCGGCGCCCTGCAGGGATGTATTGAAGGACTCGTCGTAGTAGCCAAGTTCCTTCATGACGCGCGCACGCTCCTCGCGAAGCCGCTTCTCCAGGTGCGCCAGGTTCTTCTTGTTCATGCCCCATCCGCCGCGTTGGGTGTCGGTGTCGTGTCCGAATCGAAGCGCATCAGGCCGACCCGCGCGCTCGCCCCGTCCAGGTCAAAGTGCTGCTCGATGTCCGGCCGAGGCGCCCGCGCGCCCGGATGAACCCTGCGTGCCAGCACTTCGCCGGCGATCGCGTCCAGATGGGGGCGCAGTGCGTCGGCCAGTGACGCGTCCGCATCGAGGTACAGCTCGATGCGGGTGGTGTAGTCGTAGCCGGCGTCGCGCCGAAGCCGCTGCACCCGGCTAACCACTTCCCGAGCCAGCCCTTCACTCCGGAGCTCATCGTCGAGCACCGGATCGAGTGCCGCCACGAAGGGGCCTTCGCTGGCCACCAGCCAGTCGCTGGCGACCTCGCGCTCAATGCTCACGTCATCCGGCTCCAGCGTGACCTCCTCGCCGTCGACCGCAAGAACGGCGGTGGTTCCCGCTTCCAGCGCGCGCAGCGCATCGGCGCCGAGCCCGGTGGCCGCCGCAGCGATGGCAGGCGTGCGCTTGCCGAATCGCTTCCCCAGTGCCCGGAAATTGGGCCGGGCCTTGAGCCGCACCAGGCCGGCATCAGACTCCGCAACCGACACGCGCCTCACATTCACCTCTGCGGCCAGCACCGGCAGCAGGGCATCGAACGCCGGCCCCCGCACGGCGGCGGGAACCGCGGCCTGCAGGGTGCGGAGCGGCTGGCGAACCCTCACATCGCCTGTCTCCCGCGCCGAGCGCGCCAGCGACGCAAGCCGCCTCACGGCATCCATCGCCGTTTCAAGTCCCACGTCGCGGTTCCCGGGCTCGGGGAATCGTGAAAGATGCACTGATTGACCGGAAATTTCACGGTGGACCCAGTCGGACACGAACGGGGCCGCCGGGGCGAGCAGCCGGCAAATGGTCTCGAGGCAGCGGTGCAGCGTGCGTGCCGCGGCAGCATCGGCTTCCGAATCGGGAGCCCAGAAGCGGGACCGGTTGGTTCGGACGTACCAGTTTGCGAGGTCGTCCACCACGAAATCCATGATGGCCCTGGTGCCGGTAGTCACGTCATAACCGGCCCACGCGCCCTCGACAGCTTCCACCGTGGCCGAGAGCCGGCTCAGGATCCACTGGTCCGCGAGGGTCAGCTCGCCCGCCCCTTCGACCGGCACCTCGGCCACGTACCGCCGGAAGAACTCGTACACGTTCCTGAGCCGGTCGAAGAAGCCTCCGGCAACTTCAGGGATGGCGCGCGCGTCAAACCGCTTCGGCAGCCAGACCTGACTGGACGCAAGGAGGTAGACCCGGATGGTGTCGGCGCCGAAAGCGGAGATCGCCTCCCATGGGTTCACCACGTTGCCGCGAGACTTGGACATCTTGAGGCCGTCGGCGTCGAGCACCAATTCGTTGACGATCACGTTCCGGTATGCGGGCGCATCGAACGCGGTGGTCGCTATCGCCAGCAGCGAGTAGAACCATCCCCGGGTCTGGTCCACTCCCTCGCAGATGAAATCGGCCGGGAAATGGGACTCGAACTCGGCCTGGTTCTCGAACGGGTAGTGCCACTGGGCATAGGGCATCGATCCCGAGTCGAACCAGGTGTCGATCACCTCGGGCGTCCGGCGCATCAGTCCGCCGCAGGTGCAGCCCCATTCATAGCCGTCGATGTACGGCTTGTGGGGATCGAACCCGCCCGGCAGCGGCCTGCCCCAGCGCTCCGCCAGCCGGGCGTAGCTGTCGATCACCTCAACATGTGACGAGTCCTGGTCGCAGACCCAGACCGGCAGCGGCGTGCCCCAGTAACGGTCACGCGACAGGGCCCAGTCCACGTTGTTGGCGAGCCACTCGCCGAACCGGCCCGATCCCATCTCGGGTGGATGCCACTCCACCGAACCGTTGATCTCCAGCATCCGTTCGCGCACCGCGGTGGTGCGCACGAACCAGGAATCGCGCGCGTAGTAGATCAGCGGGCTCTGGCAGCGCCAGCAGTGGGGATAGCTGTGCTCGTGGGGTGATGTGAGGTGCCAGCGACCATCCTGCTTGAGCCGCTGGATGATGAGGTCGTTGGTTTCCTTCGCCGTGACCAGCCGGCCCTCGATCTCGGGCCAGGTGGTGCCGGTGAAGGTGCCATCGGCGGCCACCGGCCGCACGAAGGCGAGCCCGTGCTCCTGGCCGGCGGCAAAGTCGTCGGCGCCGAACGCGGGAGCCATGTGAACCAGGCCCGAGCCGTCATCCGCGGTCACGAACGGCGCGGCAACGACCAGCCGCGCGCGCCTGTCACCCGGAAGTTCCACCACCTCCAGGGGCCGCTGGTACTCCAGCCCCACCAGCGCGCTGCCCTTGAAGGTGCGGACCGCTCCCAGCTGCTCGAACGTCGGCGCTTCCTTCGCTGATGACGACGGAAGGGATGCGCGCGCGGTGGCAAGAACCAGCACTCTCCCGCCCACGCGATACTCGCCGTACTCGAGGTCAGGATTCACCGCTACCGCCACGTTCGACAGCAGGGTCCACGGCGTGGTGGTCCACACCAGCAACTCGCGGCCGCTGCCGTCAGCCAGCGGGAACGTTGCGTAGACCGAATTGGTGGTGACCGTCTCGTATCCCTGCGCCAGCTCGTGGCTGGAAAGCACGGTGCCACAGCGGGGACAGTAGGGCAGGACCCGATGGCCGCGATACAGCAGGTCGCGCTGGTGCAGCCGGCCCAGCAGCCACCAGACGGTCTCGACGTAGTCGTTGCTGTACGTGATGTAGGGATGCTCGTAGTCGAGCCAGTAGCCGATCCGGTCGGACAGCTGCTCCCAGTCTTCCTTGTACCGGAACACGCTGGCGCGGGCGCGGCGATTGAACTCCGCGATGCCGAATTGCTCGATGTCGCGCTTGCCGGTGAGGCCGAGCTCCTTCTCGACCTCGATCTCCACCGGGAGCCCGTGGGTGTCCCAGCCGGCGATGCGAGTGACCGGGCGGCCATGCATCGCCTGGAAACGGCAGATCAGGTCCTTGATGGTACGGGAGAATACGTGATGGATGCCGGGGCGGCCGTTGGCGGTTGGCGGGCCCTCGTAGAACACGAAGGGCACCCCGCCCTGCACGGCGTCCTGCGAACGCTGAAACAGGCGCTCGGCCTTCCAGACCTCGAGCTGGGCGCGCTCGCGCTCGTCGGCGGTGCCTTCGGGCCAGGGGGGGAATGCCATCCGGCTCAGCCCTTCGCCTGGGTCTCCAGGACGTCGATCTCGGCCATCTGCCGCGCCAGCAGGGCTCGAAGCGCGGCGATGTAGCCGGCGAACTGGCGCTCTGCCTGATCGGTACGCTCGCGGATGGCCTGCTCCGACCGGCGCGCTTCCTCCAGCAGCCGCTCGGCATCGCGCTGGGCATCCTTGAGAAGGGCGTCCCTGCCGTGGTCCGCCGCCGCGCGGGCCTCCTCGCGCAGCTGCTGGGCTGCCACCAGCGCCTCGTTCATGGCGCGCTCGCGCTCGCGAAACACCTTGAGCTGTTCCTGCGCCGAGCGGAGCCGCTCCTCCATCTGGACCTTCTCGCGGAGCGCTCCCTCGAGTTCGTCTGCCACCCGGCGCACGAACTCCTCGACCTCGCCCGGCGCGAGGCCCCGGAAGGCGCGGCCGAACTGCTGCGACCGGATATCGTGGGGTGTGAGGCGAAACGCGGCGTCGCTCATGTGCGTGCTCCCAGGAGTGCCGAGCCGAGGCGGATGATGGTCGCGCCTTCCTCGACGGCGACACCGTAGTCGTCTGACATGCCCATCGAGAGTTCCTCCAGCATCCGCCCGGGACCCGCGTTCCGGTCCCGAAGTTCCCGGAGCAGCCGGAAGGTGCGACGCTGCTCCGCTTCGTCGGCGTCGTAAGCCGCCATGGTCATGAGGCCCCGCACCTCGAGGCGCTCACATCGATCGGTGGCTTCGAGCAGCGCTGCAAGTCCATCAGGCTCCACCCCGCCCTTCTGCGATTCACGGGAGCAGTTGACCTGCAGCAGCACCGGCTGGGGCGATCCAGTCACCCTCCGGTCGAGTTCCGCGGCGAGTTCGGGCGAGTCCACCGAATGCACCATCGCAAAGCGGCCGACGACATGTCGCGCCTTGTTGCGCTGGAGCGAGCCGATCAGGTGCCAGTCCACCCGAAGCTTCCCCACTTCATCCTGCTTGCGCAGCGCTTCCTGGACCCGGTTCTCGCCCACCGCCTCGAGCCCGGCGGCAACTGCTGCGCGGACGGCCTCCGGGCCATGGCCCTTGGTAACCGCCATGATAGTCACCGATTGCCGCGCGCCGCTTCGGGCCTGGCTTTCGGCAATCCGGGCCCGGACCTGCGCGAGGCGCTCCGGCAGTGCTTCGAACGCCATAGCCTTCAAAAATAACAGGTTGCGGCAGCGGCTTCTACGGCTGGAATCGCAGCTGCTGGGCGGCCTCGACCAGCTGCGGCTCGGGATTGAGCTCGGCAGCGCGGTCGATGTTGACCAGCATCGAGTCGCGCTGGCCCAGCTGCTGGTAGGCGAAGGCGAGGGTCGTGAACGGAAGGGCGAGAATGCGCGCCTGCATTTCGGCCGTAGGTTCCAGCTGCGGCGGTCGGCCCTGCAGCAGACCGGCATAGCGGTATGTCTCCCACGCGAGCTCGCGGGTCATCGGCACGTCAACCGGCACCGGTCCCAGGATAGAGCCTACGATGCCCGGCTCGGTGGTGTCGGGGACGGAGGGAAGCAGCCAGAAGGCCAGCCCGCGCTGCAATGCATGGCTGGTGAGACCCGCGAAACCGCGCCCCGCGGTGGCCGACCATGTCACGGGCCTCTGGCCAATGTTGGCCTGCAGCACCCGAAGCGCGACGATGTCACGCGGCTGGTCCATCTCTCCCGGCGCGTACCGCCGCTGGAAGGGCCCGAAGTCGACCACGAAGTTGCCGGCGTAAAGCTCCTGCAGCGTCGAAATCCGGAATGCGGCCGCAATCGCCTCGTCGGACATCTCATGCACCGGAGTGATCGGCTTGGGAATAACGTGATCCTGCCAGATGGCGGGCAGCGCGGCACTGTCCACGTTGCGTAGCGGATTGTCCCGCAGCTGCCGCACATACCAGTCGGTGTTGGCCAGTGCCAGACAGACGATGGTCACGTCCTGCCGGATCCCCTCGACTTCCTGGGCCCACCAGAGCGGGAAGGTGTCGTTGTCGCCGTAGGTGAACAGGATCCCGTAGGGCGGCGCAGAGTTGAGGAGATTGTAGGCGATGTCAGCGGCGAGCCTCGCATCGGGGCCGTGGCGCCTCGAAGCGGCCGGTGCATTGAGCACGACAGGCACCAGCGCCAGCGCGAACGCGGCCGGCGCGAGCTTCCGAAGGAGCGGCTGCGGCTCCGACATCATGCGCCGCGCCAGGGCAGCGATTCCCATTCCCGCCCAGAGTCCCCAGGTCACGAAGCTGACCACGAAGAAGTAGTCCCGCTCCCGCACCTCGTGCTGTTCCGGATTGGGGAAGCTGTCGTATCCGACGCTGAATCCGGGCTTGAAGTTCATGTAGGCCATGAGCCCGATGCCGGTCACCAGGAAGAGCGTGAAAAGCATCCACCAGCCGGGCCGGTCGGCGCGGCTATGCAGCCTGAAGCCGCCGAGTCCCAGTCCGAAGAACAGCGAGGTCGCGATGATGCCGAACCGGTCGCCCAGTATCCTGCCCCACTGCCAGTTGAAGTACTGGACGTAGTTGACGATCTGGAGCCCGATGATGGTCAGTGAGCGTCCCGGGTTATCGGGACCGTGCATCACGGTGGGATCGTCGAGCGGCGTCCTCACCGGATACTGGGCCCGGCTGATCACGGCGAGGAGCGCGTCCCAGGTGCTGGGGTCGGCCTCGTTGATCATGGGCGCCTGGCCGGCGCGAATGTAGAGGTAAAGGTACGGAGTCACACCGATGGCCGCGATCAGAAGCGCCGCAATGCCGAATCGACCGGAGCCGCTCATGAACGCGAACACCAGCGCCGCAGCGAAGCAGAACGCACCCACTCCCGTCAGCGTGGTGTTGCCGAGGCCCGTGCCCAGCAGCAGGGCCCATATCCCGGCGAACACCGCAAGCTGGGCCCACTCGCGCCGCCGCTCGGCCGGATCGGCCGACGGCGCCTCGCGCAGCGTGGACCAGATGAACATCATCGCGGCGGGTCCCACCAGCAGTGCCAGCAGGTGGTTGCCCATGGAAACGCCGCAGATGTATACCGCGAGCAGCAGAACCCGGAGAGCTGAGCCATCGCCCCGCTTTTCGCGCCAGAGGAGGCAGAGCCAGCAGACCACCGCGATGGACAGCGTGGCCACCGCATAGACTTCGGTTTCGTTGGAGTTCTGCCAGTTGGTGAAGGTGAACGCGCCGACGATGGCGCCGGCGGCAGCGCCGCCGATCCTCAGCATCTTGCCAGCTGAGCCGGGAACGTCACTGAAAGCAGCGGATAGTGCCTGGTGCACCACCAGGAAGAAGAAGCCGGCGCCGGCGGCGCTCAGCACGGCGGTGAACAGATTGGTGCGCCAGGCAAACTCGCCGACCGGGAAGAACGTTCCCCACACGTGGGCCATCATCACGAACAGCGGCGTCCCGGGCGGGTGCGGGATGCCCAGGATCTTCGCGCTGGCGATGAGCTCGCCCGCGTCCCAGAAGGTGACTGTGGGCGCCAGTGTCAGCACGAAGCCGAGCAGCACAACCAGCGCCACGGCAAGGGCGAATCGTACCGGCGGACGGGAGTCGGTGGAATCGTTCATCGGCTCGCGATGGCTTGGGCCACCGCAAGTGCGTCGCGGGTGGCGTCTGGTTCATGAACCCGAAAGATCCGGGCGCCGCGCTCGAAGCAGAGGGCACAGCATGCGGCGGTGGCGCTGTCCCGTTCGCCCACCGGCTTCCCTGTCACGCTGCCCAGGAAGCGCTTGCGCGAGGGGCCCACAAGTATCGGACGTCCCAGCGCAAGCAGGACATCGAGCTGGTCGGCCAGTAGAAGATTATGCGCTTCGGTCTTGCCGAAGCCGAAACCCGGATCCACTGCGATGCAGTCGGCGGCGATGCCGGCCGCCGTGGCGCGCCCGAGTGCCTCACCCAGCTCGGCCAGCACTTCGGCCACGACATCATCGAAGCTGGCTCCATCGGAGGATGCCAGCGTGAGCGATTCCCCTCTCGAGTGCATCAGCACCAGGCCCGCGCCGACGCCCTGCACCACGCCAGCCATCTCAGGATCGTGCCGGAGCCCCGTGACATCGTTGATGAGATGCGCGCCGGCGGCGAGAGCGTCGCGCGCGACGGGCGCCTTCATGGTGTCGACCGAGAGGACCGCCTGCGGCAGCGCCTGGCGCAGGGCTTCGACCACTGGTACCACCCGGCGGCGTTCTTCCTCCACTGGCACCAGCCCGGTTCTACCCGGGCGGGTGCTTTCCCCGCCGATGTCGAGCAGGTCCGCGCCCTGGGCGATGAGCGAGCGGCCCCGCGCCACCGCCGCCTCGACCGTCGGGAAATTGCCGCCATCACTGAAGCTGTCGGGCGTCACGTTGAGGATGCCCATGA
Organism: uncultured Gemmatimonadota bacterium; assembly: GCA_946479805.1. The sequence goes on from CAMLHP010000070.1 coordinate 9,879, forward strand.
CCAGCGGCCGCGATAGATCCAGCTCCCTGCCCCGCACCCTCCAGCGATCTGGCGGTTCAGGCGCCATCGCCATTCCCAGCGCCTCGGCGAGGGGCGCGAGCGGCGCAGGAACTACCCATGGCCGCGCCAGCGCGCTCAGCCGGGCGCGGCTCCCGCTCAGCAGGGCCCAGTCATCGCCTGTCACCACATCGATGCCGAGAGCTCCGGAATGCCGCACCAGCTCCAGCAGCACCTGGGGATCGACGTCCTTGACGTGAAAAGCCGCCCCGGCCGCACCTGCGGCGGTCGAGGCGGCCAGTCCCTGCTCCCAGTTTCGGGAGCGAAGCACATCCGCCAGCGAGCGAGCGGAGCGCCCGCTCACCGGTACGACGATCACGCGCCGGCGGGCTCGGCCGGTGGAATCCCGAGGATGGGCGCGCGCGCGGGAGCCGGCGTTTCCGCCTTGGGCGGCTGCGCCTGGCGGGGTTCAGCAGGCGGCTCCG
>CAMLHP010000071.1 GCA_946479805.1 uncultured Gemmatimonadota bacterium
TCGGTTCCGGCGCCGGCGGCGGGATGGCCGCCTATGCGCTGACCCAGGCCGGTGCCAGCGTGGTCCTGCTCGAGGCCGGCGGCCCCTGGGACAACATGAGCACCGACTCTGCCATGCTCTCATGGCCCTACGACTCACCCAGACGGGGCGCATCGACCAAGGAGCGGCCCTTCGGCGAGTTCGATGCCTGCATCGGCGGCTGGGAGATCGACGGCGAGCCATACACCAGGGCTGACGGGTCGTCGTTCGACTGGTGGCGGGCGCGGATGGTGGGTGGCCGCACCAATCACTGGGGAAGGATCTCGCTCCGGTTCGGGCCGGACGACTTCCGCCGCAAGAGCATCGACGGCCTGGGCGACCACTGGCCCATCGGTTACGACGATGTGCGGCCCTACTACGACCGGGTGGATGACCTGGTGGGAATCTTCGGCAGCATCGAGAACCTGCCCAACGAGCCTGACGGCCACTTCCTGCCGGCGCCGAAGCCGCGATGCTACGAGCTTCTGGTGAAGCAGGCGTGCGACGCGCTCGATGTCACCTGCATCCCGGCGCGGCTCAGCATCATCACCCAGCCCCACAACGGCCGGGCCGCCTGCCACTATTGCGGGCAATGCAACCGGGGCTGCCGCACCAACTCCAACTTCTCGTCCACCAACGTGCTTATCGGGCCGGCGCTCAAGACCGGCAGGCTCACCCTCCGCACCAATGCCATGGCGCGCGAGGTGACGCTGGGAAGTGACGGACGCGCCAACGGTGTCTCATACATCGACAAGACCACCGGCACCGACCAGCATGTCCAGGCCCGGGTTGTGGTGCTGGCGGCCAGTGCCTGCGAGTCGGCCCGGCTGCTGCTCAACTCCAAGTCATCGAAGTTCCCCCAGGGACTGGCCAACTCCAGCGGCGTGGTGGGCAAGTACCTGACCGATACCACCGGAACCGATGTCGCGGGGTTCATCCCCAGGCTGATGGACGGCTTTGCCCACAACGAGGACGGAGTGGGCGGCGGGCACCTCTACTGTCCCTGGTGGCTCGACAACAGCAAGCTCGACTTTCCCCGCGGTTATCACATCGAGGTCTGGGGCGGGCGCGGCGTGCCCTCCTACGGTTTCATGGGCGGCATCGAGGCGTATCCCGACTTCGGCGGCCACGGCTCGGCGCTCAAGGATTCGTACCGTCGGCTCTACGGAACCACGATCGGCTTCTCGGGCCGGGGCGAGATGGTTCCCAACGACAAGTCCTACTGCGAGCTCGACCCGGAAGCGAAGGACAAGTGGGGCATCCCGGTGCTGCGCTTTCACTGGGAATGGAGCGACCACGAGCGCCGGCAGGTGAAGCACATGCAGGAGACCTTCCGCGCCCTTATAGACCAGATGGGCGGAACGGTGTTCTCGAAGATGCCGACGAAGGAATCGGGCTACGGCATCGCCACCGGCGGGCGGATCATCCACGAGATGGGCACCACCCGCATGGGCAATGATCCGTCGCGGTCTGTGGTGAACGCCCAGTGTCAGGCGCACGACGTGGACAACCTCTTCATCGCCGACGGTGGCCCCTTCGTGTCACAGGCGGACAAGAACCCCACCTGGACCATCATGGCGCTCGCGTGGCGCACCAGCGACTACATCGTGGCCCAGCGGAAGGCAGGTGCCCTGTGAGCGAGATGAACCGGCGGCAGGCACTGGGAATCCTGGGGCTCGCCACGACTGTCGGGCTGGTGGGATGCACAGCGGACGATGTGGAGCGTGCTGCCAGGGCCGCTGAGGCCAAGGAGTATGTTCCGACGTTCTTCACGCCCGAGGAGTGGCGTACGGTTCCGGCACTGGCAGACATGGTGATCCCCAAAGATGACCGCTCCGGCAGTGCCACCGACGCGGGCGTGCCGGCATTCATGGATTTCATGATGGGCGAGCGGACCGAGAGCGGCGAACGGCTTCGCGCCGGGCTGACGTGGCTGGATACAGAGTCGCGGAAGCGGTACAGCGCCGGATTCGCGGATCTGACTGCCGAGCAGCGGCTGGCCATCGTGAATGACATTGCCTGGCCGGATCGCGCGCCGGAGGAAATGAAGGAGGGGGTCGAGTTCTTCAAGCAGTTCCGGAATCTCTGCGCCTCGGGATTCTGGTCCAGCCGGATCGGGGTGGAGGACCTCGGCTACCGAGGCAACGTGGCCAACGCGTCATGGGAGGGCTGCCCCGAGCCGCAGCTGCGGAAGCTCGGTGTGTCGTACACGTGAGTCACGAGTCACAAGTCACGAGTCACAAGTCACGAGTCACAAGAGTCGAGCGGCCAGGGTCAATGCTTGCGACTTGCGACTCGTGACTTGTGACTGACGAGGAGTGTCTGATATGGCAAGCAAGCGTCTGGGGATCGGATTCGTCGGCAGCGGGTTCAATGCCCAGTTCCACATCCGGTCCTGGGCCGGCGTGCGGGATGCCGACATTCTCGGCGTCTGGAGTCCGCACTACGAGAATGCCGCGTCCACCGCGGCTTTGGCGCGGAAGATGGACGTGGGCCGGGCCAAGGCGTATCGCTCCATCGCCGAGATGATCGCGGACCCGGCCATCGACGCGCTGTGGGTCTGCGGCCCCAACCAGGCACGGGTCGAGAACTTCGAGGAGATCGTCGACACCATCGAGCGAGGGCGGGGCGAGCTCAAGGGCGTCGCCTGCGAAAAGCCGCTGGGACGCAACGTGGCCGAGGCGACGCAGGTCTGCGAGCTGGCGGAGCGGGTCAACCTCCCCACTGGCTACCTCGAGAACCAGCTTTTCGCGCCCCAGGTCGAGGCCGGCCGCAACCTGATCTGGGCCCGCGGCGCCAAGCTCACCGGCCGTCCCTACCTCGCGCGCGCCTCCGAGGAGCACAGCGGACCACACATGCCCTGGTTCTGGCAGGGCAAGCTCCAGGGTGGCGGCGTCCTCAACGACATGATGTGCCACTCGGCGCTGGTGGTGCGCCACCTCCTCACCAAGCCGGGCGAGCCGCTCTCCACGGTGATGCCGAAGCAGATCTCGGCCCACATCGCGAGCCTCAAGTGGTCGCGCCCGAAGTACGCGAAGCAGCTGCGGCGAACCATGGGCAAGGAAGTGAATTACCTGAAGCGGCCGTCGGAGGACTTCGCCAGCCTCACCATCGAGTTCGAGACCGACGACGGGCATACCGTGATCGGCGAGGCCTCAACCTCGTGGAGCTTCGTCGGCGCCGGGCTCCGGCTCTCAGCCGAATTGCTGGGACCCGAGTATTCGATGCAGTGGAACTCGCTGGACAGCGGGCTCAACCTCTTCTTCAGCCGGGAGGTACAGGGCCGTGCGGGCGAGGACCTGGTCGAGAAGCAGAACGCCGAGATGGGGCTGATGCCGGTGGTGGCGAATGAGGGGATGGCCTATGGTTATGAGGCCGAAGATCGCCACTTCGTGCGGGTGTTCCAGGGCAAGGAAGCGCCGCTGCTCACGTTTGACGACGGGCTGGAAGTGGTCAAGATCCTGATGACGGCGTATCAAAGCGCCGAACAGGGCCGGACCATCGCCTTCCCACCCCGGGGGCTGTCCCGCTTCGTCCCGGCCGTTGCGAGGGGGAAGTGGAGGGGTTAGGGGTCCGGGGTCAGGGATCAGGGGTTGGGGGTTGATGAAACCCGGTACGGTGGTGGCACGTCGGAATGGGCATACGCCCACGTTCGGATCCTTTCAAGCATGGAGCAGCGGAAGATGCACCTTCTGTCACGTACTGGCGCGATCGTCTCGGCGCTGGCGCTCGCGGCCGCCGTCCCGGCCGCGGCCCAGCAGTTCGGCTCGGCGGTGGCGGTCGGCGGGGGCCAGGCATTCGTGGGCCAGCCAGCCAACGACTACGCGCCCGGCATGGTTTACGTCTACACCCGCAATGGTCAGAACTGGCAGCGTTCCCAGGTGCTAGCCGGGGCTGATTCCACCGCCAACGACGGGTTTGGCAGCGCTCTCGCGCTCGACGGCCAGTCGCTCCTTGTGGGCGCCGTCCGCGCCGACAGCGGGCGGGGTCGGGTGGGCATCTTCCAGAAGCAGGGCAACCAGTGGCGCCAGACCGGTCGCCTGATGCCCGCCGCCGGCAGCGGGAAGATCGGCTTCGGCAGCGCAGTGGCGGTTGGCGGCAATGTGGCAGTGGTTGCGGCCGCTGCCGCCGACTCCAACACCGGTTCGGTGTACGTCTATCGCCGGAGCCAGAACGGCTGGACCCAGGACACAATCCTCCAGCCGTCGGGGCTCGGCCACCGGTCGTTCTTCGGCGCTGCGCTGGCCACCGACGGCACCCTGCTGGCGATCGGCGCAGCTGGTGCCGATTCCAATTCAGGTGCGGTTTACGTCTATCGCAACGGCCCCACCGGATGGAGCCAGGACACCAGGCTGGCGCTCGCAGGTCCGCTCAAGACCCAGATGCCGGCCCGCTTCGGGTCTGCGGTGGCGATCCACAATGGCGCGGTGCTGGTGGGAATGCCGATGGCCTTCGGCCAGACCGGCGCGGTCATGGCCTATATGCGCGACTCCGCGTCGGGGCGCTGGCGGACCCCGATGCGGCTGCAGGCCTACGATGCGACCAATGGCAGCCGGTTCGGATCGGCGATAGCCTTTGCGGGCAGCGAGGTGTGGGTGGGCGCCCCCGGGGCCAACCGCTTCCAGGGAGCCATCTACCGCTTCCAGCACGACAGCGAGCACAACATCTCCGGCATAACCAAGCTGCTGCCTGACTCCATGGAAGGCGCAGGCTTCTTCGGTGCCACAATCGCTGTTAGTGACGGCGCCGCCGCCGTCGGACTTCCATTCTACGAGGGTGGTTTCGGCGCGGCCCACCTCCCGACACTCGCTGGCAACGACTGGCGGGTGGGTGAGCGAGTGCTGGGCGACGAGTTCGGGCTCGAGGCGATCACCGGCAGCCAGCGTAATTGCAGCAATGGCAAGGTGGGGATGTTCGAGTGCCGCGCCTCGGACCTGATGGCGTTCCTGCCGATCAAGGACATCGGCGGCGAGCGGAGCACCAATCTCAATGACATCTGGGGCTGGACCGATCCGGAATCGGGCAAGGAGTACGCGCTGGTGGGTCGCACCGACGGCACATCCTTCGTGGACATCTCCAATCCGACCCGGCCGGTTTACCTGGGCGACCTGCCCAAGACCGAGGGCTCACCTTCGGCGGCATGGCGCGACATCAAGGTGTACAAGAACCACGCGTACATCGTGGCAGATGCCTCGCAGGCGCACGGGGTGCAGGTATTTGACCTCACCCGGCTGCGCAACGCGAGCGGCAGCAATCCCCAGACTTTCACGCCCGACACCACGTATCACAACGTCAACAGCGCGCACAACATCGTCGTCAACGAAGAGACCGGCTACGCCTACGCGGTGGGCTCCAGCTCCGGGGGCGAAACCTGCGGCGGCGGGTTGCACATGATCGACATCCGCGACCCGAAGGTTCCGAAGTTCGCCGGCTGCTTCTCCGATCCGGCCACCGGCAGTGCCGGCACCGGGTACTCTCACGATGCCCAGTGCGTCCTTTACCACGGTCCCGACACCCGCTACACCGGCCGTGAGATCTGCCTCGGATCCAACGAGACCGCGCTGAGCGTGGCCGACGTGACCGACAAGAGCAACCCGGTGGCGATCTCGCGGGCGTCGTATCCCAACGTGGGCTACACTCACCAGGGATGGTTCGACGAGGAGCAGCGGTACTTCTACATGAATGACGAAGGCGACGAGAATTCAGGACTGGTCAAAGGCACCCGCACCATCGTGTGGGACCTGCAGAAGCTGGATGACCCGGTGGTGGCGCATGAGTACATAGCCAACGTCCGCGCCATCGACCACAACCTCTACGTCAAGGGCGACTTCGTCTACGAGTCCAACTACACCAGCGGGCTCCGCGTGCTCGACATCCGCAATCGGGCCCAGCCGGTCGAGGTCGCATTTTTTGACACGGTTCCGGTGGGCGGCGACGAGCCGGTCTTCGCCGGGTCGTGGAGCAACTATCCCTACTTCAAGAGCGGCGTGATCGCGGTGACCAGCATCGGGGAAGGTCTCTTCCTGGTGAAGAAGCGCGACACCCAGCCGGTACCGTGACGCGAAGGTCCAGGATGTCCATTGCATCCCTGCTGCTGCTGGCCGCCGCGAGCGCGTGCGCGCCAGCAGTGGTCGGCGCCGGCCCCGGAGTCACGGGGTCGGCGCCGATGGTATACGTACCCAATCAGTCATCAGCCACCGTGTCGGTGATCGACACCCGCCTCGACAGCGTCGTCGCCACCGTGGATCTGCAGGCGCTGGGGTTCTCGGCCACGGCCAAGCCCCACCACGTCGTGGTGGAGCCCGACGGCAGCTTCTGGTATGTCTCGCTCATCGGCGAGAACACGGTCGTGAAGTTCGATCGGGAGAACCGGGTAGCAGGGCGCGCACGAACCGAGATTCCGGGTCTGCTGGCGCTGGATGCCGAGCATCACCGTCTATTCGCCAGCCGCACGATGTCGGCGGTGAATGCGCCGTCGTCCATCGCCGCCATCAACACCGACGACATGTCGGTGATCGAGGAAGTCGATGTGGTGCTGCCCCGGCCCCATGCCATCGCGGTGACTCCGGATGGCGGACGGGTGTTCATCGGCAGCATGAGCTCCAACCAGGTGGCGGTGTACCAGCCGGAGTCGGGCTCGACCTCGCTGTTCGAGCTGGATGGGCCGGTCCACGCCATCGTACAGTTTGCCATCTCGCCTGACGGCACCCGCCTTGTGGGCACCGGCCAGCTCACCAACCAGCTGCTGGTTTACGACATCAGCGGTGCAGGGACCCCGGCCCGCATCTCGGTGACGGCTGTGCCGGCCTGGCCCTGGCTGGTTCAGTTCACCGATGATGGCAGGTTCGTGTGGATGGCCAACCAGCACGGCAGCGGCGCCACCAAGGTGCGCACCAGCGACTGGACCGTGGCCGACACCATCACCAGTGACCGCTTCGCCGAACCCCATGGTGTGGCGGTGACCCCGGACGGCTCGAAGATCTACATCTCGGACCAGGGCCAGGGTGCGGCCACCCCGGGGGCGAGCCACGACATGGCGTCAATGCACGCCGACGCGGGCGGCCGCTCGGCGGGTGGCGTGTTTGTCCTCGATGCCGCGAGCAGCAGGGTAATCAAGGTCATTCCGGTGGGACGGTACTCCGCGGGCATCGGAATCGGGGGAGGCGGTTGATCATGCGGCTGCTGGTGGCCGCCGCGCTCACGGCCTGTGGCGCGGCGGCAGGCACCGCGGCATCCACAAGCGTCCCATCTCCCGCTGCTGCCGACACCCTGTATGTTCGGCGGGTGGAGGGCATCCCGGTACGCGACAGCGCCGGGGCCACTTATCGCTTTCCCTTCCTGGGCGGGTTCGACCGGCCCCGCCCCCAGCTCATCGACATAGACGCCGACGGCGACCTCGACCTCTTCGTCCAGGAGTACACCGGCTGGATCCAGTTCTTCGAGCGGGACGACAGCGCCGGGGTGATGCGGTTCACCTGGAAGACCGATCACTACGCGGACCTGCAGGTGGGCGAGTGGTCGCGGTTCGTGGACGCAGATGGTGACGGAGACCAGGACATGTTCTCCGAGGCGCCCTACAGCTTCATCCGGTGGTACCGGAACGACGGCAGCGCCACCAGCGCACGCTGGGTGGTGGGAGCCGATTCGCTGCGCGACCCCGCGGGTGAGCTGATCTTCGCCGACCGGCAGAACATCCCCCAGTTTGGCGACCTCGACTGCAATGGCCGCCTCGACCTGATGCTGGGCCGGGTCGACGGCTCGATTACCCGCTACGAAATGCCCGCCGGTGCCGGGCCGGCTTCCTTCAAGTTCCTCACCGACGCATTCGAGAACATCAAGATCATCGGCCAGACTTTCGGGCTTCCCCCATCAGGGAACGTTCCGCAGGGCAGCATGCCGCAGGGCAGCATGCACGGCGCCAACACCATGTCGATCGTGGACGTAGACAATGACGGCGACCAGGACATCCTCTGGGGCGACTTCTTCGAGGCAGGACTGCTCTGGATCGTCAATGACGGCACCTGCGAGATGGTCCACATGAGGCAGGCCTTTGTTCGCTTCCCGCCGCATGATTCGGTGATGACCAGTGGCTACAACGCTCCCTACGCCGGCGACCTCGATGGCGATGGGGATCTCGACCTTCTCATGGGCGTGCTGGGCGGGGCGTTCAACCCGGTCCAGACTTCGAGGGAGAACCTGTACCACTTCAAGCAGTCGGCGGCCGGCCGCTGGGAACTGCAGACTCGCCGGCTGCTGGACGGGATAGACCTCGGCAGCGAGACGGTCACCGCCCTGAGTGACCTCGATGGCGATGGCGACCTCGACCTGGTGGTGGGGAACAAGCTGGACTCCGGCCAGCGCGCGGGGTCGCTCACGCTTTACGTCAACGAGGGAAGCGCGACGGCGCCGAGCTTCAGGGAAGCGGGGAAGCTCGATGTAGATGAGGGCTATCAGATGTCTCCTGCGTTCGGCGACCTCGACGGTGACGGTGATCCCGACCTGGTGCTGGGGAGCTGGCGGGACCAGCTGGCGTGGTACCGGAACGAGGGCGGGATGAAGTTCACGCTGGCGGACAGCGCGGCGTTCAAGCTCTCGCGCGGGAGCCATGCGTCGCCCAGCCTGGGCGACCTCGATGGCGACGGCGACCTGGACGTGGTGGTGGGCGAGAACTCGGGTGAAGTGGGCTGGTTCCGGAACGTTGGCAGCGCTTCAGCGCCTCAATTCGAACTGGTGAGCGACACCATTAGCGGGGTGAGGCCCAACCGGCGGAGCGCGCCGAGGCTGGTGGACATTGACGGCGATGGGGACCTCGACATCGTGACGGGGGACGAGGCGGGGGAGCTGGCGCTCTATCGGAATGTGGGGTCGGCAACCGATTTCAAGTTCCAGCGCGACAGCTCATGGAGCGTACGGGCGACACCGTTCGCGGCGCCGGCGTTCGGGGACATCGACGGGGATGGGGACCTCGACATCCTCAGCGGCGGGGCCAGTGGGGGCGTGGTGTTTCATGAGGCTCGGTAGCTGAGATGGCGGACCTGGTTCGAGAGAACGGGCACACGAAAACACGAAAACACGAGAAAGACTGTTGTTGAGTTAGCTTGGACTATGGACTCTGACAGGCTAGAAGGACTCGCGGCCGAGCTGGAAGGCAGCGGCGAGTACCAGGTGCTGCGCCGGTTCGTGCCGAGGGAGCGGTATGCTGACGACGACGACTCGCCCAAGGCCTGGGGCGCTGTGGTGGACGTCGAAACCACCGGCTGGGACTGCCGTAGCGACGCAATAATCCAGTTCGCTCTGGTTCCGTTCGAGTTTGGCAGGGAGACCGGAAAAGTCTATCGAGTAGGCCCGCCGCTCAGCTGGTTCGAGGATCCGGGCCGGCCCATCCCCACCGAGATTACCAGGATCACCCGCATAACTGATGATGACGTCCGCGGCCAGCGCATTGACGATGCCGCCGTCGAGACGGCGCTGGCCGATATCAAACTGGTCATCGCCCACAACGCGGGGTTCGACCGCCCGTTCATCGACCGTCGGCTCCCCAGGTTCCGCGATCATTTCTGGGGCTGTTCCCAGGCCGAAGTTCCCTGGAAGACAGCGTGGCACTACCCCTCGGCCGCACTCGAGTGCCTCATGCTGCGCCCAGCGGGGATGTTCTTCGGCGCGCACCGCGCTCCGGATGATTGCCTGGCGGTGGTGCACCTGCTGGCCACAGTCAGGCATGACGGCCAGTCGGCCATGAGTCACCTGCTGCAGTCCGCCCGCCAGAAGTCGCACCGCATCTGGGCCATCGACGCCCCGATTGACAAGAAGGATCTCCTCAAGGCCCGGAGATACCGGTGGAACCCGGGCAACGATGGCCGGCCCAGGGCGTGGCACACGCTGGTGGACGGTAGCAGAAAGGACGCCGAGCTGGAGTGGTTGCGGGAAAAGATGTACGACGGTGCAGCGGGGCCCCCATGGCGGGTGGACGACTTCACCGGAAAGAATCGATATGCGGAGGGGTGGTAGGGGGTCGAGCCGCCTCTCAGCAGCTGCCACGACGGCTAAAGCCGCCGCTCGGCTCTACGGCTGAAGCCGCTTGGGTCAACGACGTATGGAAGGGCGTCATACCAAGGCCGCTTTAGCGGCAGAGCCGAGAGGCGGCTTCAGCCGTCGTAGAGGAGCGCTCAATTTCAAAGGCGGC
>CAMLHP010000072.1 GCA_946479805.1 uncultured Gemmatimonadota bacterium
CTCTTCTACCTCTTCTACCCCTTCTACCTCCCCTACTTGCTCTCCGCCGTCTTGTCGATCAGGAAGAACTCCCACACCAGCGATGCGGCAATCGCGCCCAGGATGGGGCCGATCCAGTAGAGCAGCTGCGCCTGCCATACGCCCGAGGCGATCGCGGGCGTGAGCGCGCGGGCTGGGTTCATCGCGGCTCCAGTAAGCGGCCCGCCCATCATGATCAGGAAGAACAGCGAGAGACCGACACCGAACCCGCCCACCCTGGGCGCGGTTGGCGCCACGACAGTGCCGTAGACCGCGCTCATCAGGAAGAACGTCAGGAGCGCCTCGAGCGCGAGGCCCTGGGCAAAGCTCACGTTGATGTTGAGCGAGGCGATCCCGTAGTTGACAACCGAAGCCAGCGAGTGCGGAAAGAACGCCTTGAGCAGCACGGCCGCCAGTGCGGCGGCCGCCACCTGCGCAGCGAGGTGCACCCCGAAAGTCCTGAGGTCGATGCGCCGGGCCACCAGGAGACCGGCAGAGACCGCGGGATTGAGGTGGCCGCCGGAGATGTTCATGGCCATGGTGACGCCGATCGCGAGGGCAACAGCGTGGACCCACGCAATCCCCAGGAGCCCGAAATTGGCACCGGGGTAGGCGTTGCTGATGACCGCTGCGCAGCCGAAGAACACCAGCGTGAATGTGCCGATGAGTTCGGCGACGAAGCGGCGACCCAGTAATGGCATGCTTGATCCTCGTGGGTGAATGTCTGGCCGACAATCTATCCGCTGATCAGGCCCGGCGAAACAGCAGCGCGGCGTTGATTCCGCCGAAGCCGAAGGAATTGCTGAGGAGGTGCTCGGGAATCCCCGGGCCGCCGCCGACAGGCACCTGGGGCAGGTCGCAGTCGGGTGCCGAGTGCTCCAGGTTGACGGTGGGTGGGAGCCAGCCGCGATCGCTGGCGAGGGCACAGATGACTGCCTCGATGGCGCCGCTCGCGCCGAGGGCGTGGCCGTAGTAACCCTTGGTGCCACTCACGGCCAGCCTGGAGGCATGGTCTCCAAACACCTGCCGGATGGCGCTCGCCTCGGTGGGATCGTTGAGCGGGGTCGAACTGCCGTGGGCGTTGACGTAGCCAACGTCCCCGGCCTCCACATGGGCCTCGCGCAGCGCCAGCCGCATGCAGCGCGCGGCCTGACTGCCATCGGGACGCGGCGCCGTCATGTGATGAGCGTCGTTGGTGTTGCCGAATCCGCAGATCTCGGCATACACCTTCGCGCCCCGGGCGATGGCTCGTCCCCTTTCCTCGAGCACCAGCACCGCCGCGCCTTCTCCCATGACGAAGCCATCACGCGCCTGGTCGAATGGCCGGCTGGCACGACCCGGGTCATCGTTGCGAGTGGACATCGCGCGGATGAGCGAGAAAGCCCCGAAACAGAGTGGGGCCAGCGGCGCTTCGGCGCCGCCAGCCAGCATCACGTCGGCATCGCCCCGCGCAATGGCGCGAAAGGCATCGCCCACGGCGATGGCGCCCGAGGCGCAGCTCATTCCATTGGTGGAGTTGGGTCCGGTCGCGCCGAACTCGATGGCAATGTTGCAGCTCGCCGCCCCGGCAAACACCGACAGCGCCAGGGCCGGATCCACGCTCCTGGGGCCCTCGGAGTAGAACAGCTTTGACTGTGCCTCTCCGTGTGCCACGCCGCCCAGCGCGGTGCCCATCATGACACCAACCCGGTCGCGATTCTCGCGGCCGAGGTCAAGATGCGCGTCCTCCAGCGCCATCCGGCAGGCCGCGACGCTGAACTGGGCGAAACGGTCGAACCGGCGGGCCTTGCGACTCTCGAGGTGGTCTCCCGGCACAAAGTCCCGCACTTCGGCTGCGATGCGGGAGCGGAAAGGCTCCGGGTCAAAGCGGGAGATGCTGCCAACCGCAGAACGCGCGCGGCGGAGACCCTCCCACATGGCATCGCGGCCGGTGCCAATCGGTGTTATCGGGCCGAGTCCCGTGATGACCACCCGCCGGTTCGGAGTCATGCGCCCTCGGCGACGGCGCGCGCCAGTCCGCTCAGCGTGCGGCTCGCGATCCCGTGGACGAACACCGGCCCTATGACCCAATCGGCAGCTGGTGCGCTGATGAGTGGCCAGTCGGGTCCATCCCAACGGTGCTCGATGGTCACCTCTGTTGCGTCGCCGTCCGCGGCAAATCGCCACTCGACTTCCATACCCGTGGTGACGCCCCGGATGTGACGGTACCGGACGGCGGGCAGGGAGCGGTCGATCTCCATTTCAGACACCCACCACGTGGGCCAGCGCAGTACGCCGAAGGGCCGCCAGGCCGCCATCTCCACTACCGACCTGCTGGAATCGACCTGACTCCGCACCCGAACCCACCGGTAGTGCGGGAGCCTCTCGGGCCACCGTTCCACCTCGCTCGCAAGTTTGAAGCTCCGAGACACGCTCGCCGCGAAGCGGTGCCGATCCAGCGTCCTCACGGCGCGCTCCACACCGACGCAAGCCGCCAGCCCGGGAGCCGGGCGACCCGCGCAGGCATGCCCGCCCGCTCCAGAGACTGCTCCAGCGAACGCACGGAGAACCCCCGGCGAATCGAGGTGTCGCCATCGCGGCGGGTCATCGGGTCGAAGCGAAGCACGCGCGCGGCAACGGCGAACAGCAATCGGGCAAGGGATGACTTCTGGAGGTCTGCGATGAGGACCGCGCGCCGCGCAACCCGACCCAGGCCAGCGAGAACATCCGGGGCCGCGGCGGGAGAGAAGTGGTGCATCATCTGGCTGGCGAGGACCCAGTCGATGCTGGCCGTCCTGAAGGGCAGCGCGGCCGTGTCCCCCAGCACCGTGCTGTATCCCGCATCGCGCAGCATCGCAGCCGCGGTCCGATTGCGCTCGAGCGCGATCACCCTGACCGTCGCGCCCCGCCGCCTGGCCGCGCCCACGGCCTCCGCGGCAAGGTCGCCCGAGCCGGCGCCCACATCCAGCAAGGTGATTGTTCGGGCATCGGGATCACGCGCAAGGGCGCGGCCGACGGCCCAGCGCACCGCCCAGGAGCCTCCGAACCACCGGTTGGCCCGGGTGATGTGATGAAGCGACTCGCGCACCTGCGCCGGGTCGGCGGCCGGATCGTCCAGCAGTTCATGACCGATGGGATTGGACAGCGTTGTCACTCGCCCAGCCCGGTGTAGCCGCCGCGATAGTAGACCAGCGGGCGACCCTCGCCCACCGCACCCGAAACCACGCGGCCGAGGAGGATGGTGTGATCACCGCCGGGCCAGGTGGCCTCGCGGGCGCACTCGATGTATGCCACGGCACCCTCCAGCCGCGGCACTCCCAATTCGCCATCGACCCAGCCGACCCCGGCGAAATCCTGAATTGCCTGCGGCTGGGCAAACCGGCGAGAGAGCTCTTCCTGATCCTCGGCCAGCACGTTGACCACGAAGTGCTCCGCCTCAACCAGCGTGTCATAGGCCGAGGCGCTGAGGTCGATGCACACCGAGACGAGTGGTGGCGTGAGCGAAACCGAGGCCAGGCTGCTGGCCGTCATGCCGACCGGCTTGCCCTCAGTGTCGCGGGCAGTGAGCACAGTAACGCCGGTGACGAAACGGCCCAGGAGCTGGCGGAAGAGTGGCGGCGCCACGTGGGTTTCGGGCATCAGCTTGCTGTATGGGTAAGGAGGAAGCGACCGGGGCGGAGGAGTTCGGCCAACGGGACAAACCCGCCGCTGACCCCAACCACGCTGTGCGCCAGCGCGGGACGCTTGCCGATGGCGCGGACGAATGCCGCGAAGCAGCGGGGATGCGCAATGCCGAGCGACAGCATTCGCTCGACCACGCGCTTTCCAGTGAACGCCCGGCGCCGGGCGCGCTCGTAGGGACGGAGTGCACGGGCGGATACATCCCCGCGATCGAGCGCCGCGGCCACGGCCGGAGCCAGCAGCTCGGCACCGCTCAGGGCCATGTGGATGCCATCACCGGTGAACGGGTCGTGGAACTCGGCGGCGTCGCCCACCAGCGCCAGGCCGTCCGAGACGGCACTTGTGGCGCGCTGGGCGAAGGGCCCGGTGGTCATCGTGGGCCGGACGATCCGGACGTTCCGAAGCCGGGGCTCCAGCTGCGGCACTAGGCGAAGCGAGTCCAACAGGAATTGGTCGGCCCGTCCCCGCGCCAGCCGCGCGCGTTGGGCTGGCACCACCACGGCAGCGTTTACCAGCCCCTCGCCGAGGGGATTGATGCCGGCGTAACCACCCTCGAGCACGTGCATTTCCGCCTGTCCGGGCGTGCACCCTGCGACCCCGGCGACATGGGCCACAAAGGCTATCCGCCGGCGACGACCGCGGGCGACCTTCGCTGCAGCCCGGGCCACCATCGACCGCAGTCCGTCGGCGCCCACGATCATCGGGGCGGAGAACGTCTGCACCCCGCCACTGCGATTGCGCGCAGACACACCAGCTGCGGCGTCGTTCGCCCGAACCAATCCCTCAACGGTCCAGCGCTGGCACACCCGGACGCCGGCGTCGCAAGCCGCCGCCAGCAGTCGGGCATCCAACCGGTCCCGGCGAACCGAGAGGCCGAAGGGGCGCCACGGCGCGACCGGTGCGGCAGCGAATCGCCCTACCAGAGAATGCCCACCAGGGGCAGTGATCCGAAGTGTCGCCGGCCTCGCCGACGGTTCGCGTTCCAGGTCCGACAGCACATCGAGCCGCTGCAGTATCTCCGTGGCGGCCGGACTCATGAACTCCGCGCAGGCCTTGGCCCTGGGAAAAAGGGCCCGGTCCAGCAGCGTGACGCGCAATCCGCGATCGGCCAGCAGAAGGGCGGAGACCGAGCCGGCCGGCCCGCCGCCCACGACGATCACGTCACTCGATGCGGGCGTATTCATAGCCGTCCAGCAGCAGCCGGTTCGGGTCGAACGCGGCAAAGCCCACGTCGAAGACCGCGGGCGTGCTCCCGCCGAGGGTGATGGTTATCTCGGCGGAGGACAGCGACCAGGTGCAGCTGCGCTCGGTGGTGCGGGGGATTCCCTCGAGGGCCGAGAGCGACTCTATGGTCCGGACGCAGAAGCCACCCGAGTCGAATTCCCACGTCGTGGTCTGGGTCAGTATGTCGCCGCCTGCGCTGAAGATGTCGGTGCGCTCCCAGGTGCCGACGATGTCCGAATTGCTGGTACCGGTTCCGTCGCTCCCCGACCGGGCCGGACCGAAGGGGTTGAACGGCTGGCTGGGTTCAAACGCAGTGGGTTCGCCCGCGCTGCAGGCGGCCACGAGGAGGGTCAGCAGCAGGCCAGCCAGCCGAAAAGGGCGCCGGCGGATGCCGCGAAGAGGTTCACTCCGGTGTTGGAAATCCATGCGATACCTCCCGCGGGCAGCGTTAGCCCGCCGCAGTGGTGCCTGCGTTCTACGTGGGCGCCGCAGGCGGCGCACTGAAACCGTCCCTGGATCGTGGCGCCGAGGGCGGAATCGAGCAACATGCCAATCGTGCCAACCGCCATCGCTGCAACCACGAGGCGTGGTTCCCGGGCCACCACGGCGCCGGCCAGACCCGTGAGTGCGGCGCCCGTAATCGCGCCCGCAGTACCGCGCCACGTCACTCCACCACTGGTGCCGCGCGGGACCGGCCGGCCCGAGAGGATGTGACGCGGCGGCAGCGGGGCAGTTGCACCAATGCCAGTGGCCCAGGTATCGGCAGCGGAGGCGGCAAGGCTGCACACCGCCATCCAGACGGCGAACTCCTGGCGGAGCAGCAAGTGGGCGCCCAGCGCCGCCAACGCTGCCGGCCCGCCATTGGCGAGGACCTGTCCCGCGCTCCGTGGAACGGACCCGGCCGGTTCGAGCTTCGAAACCAGGGTGGCCCCTGCAAAGAACGTGGCGAGTGCAGCGCCGCCAGGCCAGCCTGCGGCTGTCAGGATCACCATGCCGACCGCGGCCGCCGCCACGGAGCCAGCTCGCGTCAGGGCGCCAGACGCGGAGGCGGCGAGAGCGGCGCCCGCAGCCAGGACAGCTGCGAGCACCGGGGTCAGGTCAGTGTTCAGGCGGGGCTGCGGATTCCGCGAGCACGGCGGTGATCCGCAGGCGAAGGGCGTCGGGACACTGGATGTGAAGGGCGCACTGCTGGAGCAGCTCGAGGAAGTTGCGCTCGAAGCGTGCATGGGCGAGGCATGGCGCGCAGCGTTCGAGGTGAGCCTCCAGTTGCGCTGCGGAACGGGGCTCAGCCTCGTGCTTGAGGTAGTCCTGCAATGCCGCGAGCGCCTGCTCGCAGTCGCACTCGGCTGGATGCGTAGTCACGATTCCTGCCTCGGTCTGATGTAACCCATCTCAACGGCGTGGTTGTAGAGCTTCTCCTGCAACTGGCGCCGGGCCCGGAACAGGCGCGACTTCACCGTGCCCACCGGGATCTCGAGCGTCGCTGCGATCTCGGCATATGACATCCCTTCCATGTCGCTGAGCACGAGGACTTCACGAAAGTCGGATGTGAGAGCGTCAACCGCCTCCAGCACGGTCTTGTCCACGATTTGCGAGAAGAACTCGCCCTCGGGGTCGGCGTCAGGTGTGCTCCTGTCGAGCAGGAACGGCTCGACCTTGTCCAGGTCAGCCACCACCGCCTCGCGCCGCTCGCGCCGGTAGTCGCTGATGAACTGGTTGCGGAGGATGGTTATGAGCCAGGCTCGCGCATTGGTGCCGGTCCGGAAGCTGGCCCATGCACGATGGGCCCGCAGCATGGTCTCCTGCACCAGGTCTGCCGCGCGGTCGGGATCTCGTGCCAGCCGGAGTGCCACCCGGTACAGCACATCGAGGTGGGGCAACGCCTCGCGCTCGAAGGAACCATTCCTGTTCGCAGGCTTCCCGGTTTCGTCCATGCCGGGAATGTCCCCGCGGCGGATGGCCGGCACAAGCACCCCTACCCGTCGAAGGCCCGCCGGAATAGACTTTGTCCTTGTCCACGCCTCGTCACACCGGAGCAAGCCTGTCAACTCTTCGGTCCCTTCCGGCCGACGTTCTGCCGGCCCTCGTTCCACTCTCGCTGCTCGAAGCCATCCGCAATCTCGACACCCCGATCGAGGATGGCCTGGGTGAATTGCAGCCGGAGCACGCCAGCAAGCGGCTGGGGCTGTCGAGCACCGTGGCGGCGCAGATTTCCCGGTACACCGAGCAGGCGCAGCGGGGCGA
Organism: uncultured Gemmatimonadota bacterium; assembly: GCA_946479805.1. The sequence continues at coordinate 7,147 of CAMLHP010000072.1, forward strand.
GCCGCTGCCGCGCGCCGAGGTCGCCAGCGTGCTGCGGCTAGTGGGCCGCAGGGCCGACGCCCCGCTGGTGCTTGCCAATGCGGGCCGGCGCATGGCCCGGCGGGCTGTTGGCGGCGACAGCGCGCCCGCCCGCCGGCCGCGAAACGGAATGTCCCGTCGGCTGGCGGAGCGGCGGGCAAGGACCCTTGGCCGCGAAACGTTCGGGGTGTCAGTCGAGTTCCCGGACCGGCTGCCGGTGGCCGAGGCCGACGAACCGGTCACCATCGAGGCCTGGCCCGATGGGTCGGCGTGCGAACTGTTCGCGGCGGGCCTCGCTGAACTCTCGCGCCTGGTGCTGGGACTCGAGGGAGTCATGCGCCATGTGAACTGCCGTGCACGTGGTGATGGGACATGTCGCTGGGAGTTCATTCCTGGAGCAGATGAAGAATCGGGAGATCCATGATCGATCGTGCCGCACTTGCAGCCGGACTGGACGAAGCGGGCGCCGAGGCCTGGCTGCTCTATGACTTTCGGGGCAACAACCCCGTCGCCGGACGGGTGCTGGGATTGAGGGGCATGGCAACTCGGCGCTATTTCGTGCTTTTGCCGAGGGAGGGCGAGCCGACAGCCGTGGCGCACAGGGTGGAACTCAAGCAGTTCGACGGTTTCACCGGCAGGGTGATTCCATACTCCAGGTGGGAGGAGCTGCACGCGGCGCTGGGCTCGGTGGTCGGGGGGCGGCGGGTCGCGATGGAAATCTCCCCCGAGGATGCGGTGCCCTACCTCGACCGGATTCCGCACGGTGTGGTGCAGCTGCTCACCCGGCTGGGTGCCACGGTGGTGCCGTCGGGGTCGCTGCCGAGCCTCTTTGCGTCGCGCTGGAGCGCCGAGGAACTGGCGGGGCACAAGCGAGCGGCTGAGGCGCTGGCAGACATCGCTCGGGAACAGCTGGCCTGGGCCGTGACCCGGGGCGGAAGCGGCCTCCGCGAGGCGGAATTGCAGCAACGGGTGGTCGATGCGATCCACCGGGCGGGGCTCGAGTTCGACCATCCACCGATCGTAGGTTTCGGTCCCAATGCGGCCAACCCCCACTACGAGCCAAAGTCCGGTTCCGACGCGGCGCTGGAACGAGACCAGGTGGTGCTGCTGGACCTTTGGGCCGGGCCGGCGGTGGACACGGTATACGCGGACCAGACCTGGATGGGGTTCACCGGTGCCAACCCACCGGCCAAGGTGACTGAAGTGTGGGAGACGGTCCGTGATGCCCGCATCGCCGCCTGCACTGCGATTCGGGACCAGGCACGGTCCGGAGCGGCTGTTGCGGGGTTCGAGGGTGACCGGGCGGCTCGCTCTGTTATAGAGAAAGCGGGTTACGGCCAGTACTTCGTGCACCGGACCGGGCACTCGATCGACCGGGACCTGCACGGCTCGGGGCCGCACCTGGATGATTTCGAGACCCATGACGACCGTCGGCTCCACCAGGGACTGGGCTGGTCGGTCGAGCCGGGGATCTACCTGCCGGGCGAGTTCGGGGTGCGAAGCGAGGTCAACATGTACTGGGGCGAGACGGGGCCTGAGGTGACGCCGGCCAGGCCGCAGGTTGATCTGATACTGGGCGTGGGGCATGAGGCGTGAGGCGTGCACGTGACGCCCGTCACTCTTTCGCTTTCCGCCACATCACGTTATCGTATCAACCCTGATCACCGGAAACTGTACGGTTGGACGGGCAGGACCGGCAGTACAGGAAGGATCGAGGAGACACTGCAACCTCGGTGTTGCAGCTGGTAACTGCATCGGTTCCAATCAGTTACGTCAGCATGGCCGACCGTCACGCCGGGCGTCGTCGGTTGCTTGACATGTGTTTCATTGCGTCTCATATTAGGCGACCGGCCACCCCCCAGGCCGAGTCTTCCGTTTCTGGCTTCTTAAAGGCATCTGCAATTGCATCCGACGGTCGCGGTTGTTCAACCGACGCTCCGGATCCCCGATCTTCAATGGTCGTAACAGGATAGTTGTGCCCGCAGGGGGAGGTTCTACCCCCGCTCCAAGTTGGCAGTACCAGCAGGTTCACGCCTTTGGAGGACGTTTCCATGAAGCAAAGCTGTGTAAGAGCCTTCGCTCGCGTTACGCGCGCTTGCGCGCTCGCGGCAGTCGCGCTCGGCCTTGGCGTCTCGGCGCTCGCGGCCCAGGCGACTGGTAAAGTCGAGGGCAGGGTTCGGGATGAGGCGGGCGCGCCCATCGCGAATGCCCAGGTCACCATCGTGGGGACGGCGTTCAGCGCCCTCTCGAATGCCCAGGGCTACTATTTCATGAACAACGTGCCCGCTGGCACGTACTCGATGCGCGCGGCCTTCATCGGCTATCGCGCCATGCGTTCGGACGGCGTCCGGGTGCTGGCCGGCCAGACCGCGTCCATCGATTTCGCGCTCCCGCAATCCACGGTCCAGATCGAGGACATCGTGGTGACGAGCGAGACGCCACTGGTCCCCCGGGACGAGGTCACGACCAGACAGCGCATCAGCGGTGAGTTCACCAACGCGCTGCCGGTGGACAACATCAGCCAGGTGCTGACGTTGCAACCGGGCGTGGTTGCCACCGGATCGGGCAACACCATCTCCATCCGCGGCGGCCGGACCGACGAGGCTGCCACGTATGTCGATGGCGTGCCGACCAGCCCGGGCAACCGCGGCACCTTCCTGATGAGCGTTGGCGGCGGCATCGAAGTCTCGAAGAGCGGCTTCGAAGAGGCCTCGGTGACGACCGGCGCCAGCTCGGCCGAGTACGGAAATGCCCAGTCGGGCATCATCAACATCGTTACCAAGACCGGCTCGGCCACGGCATTCAATGGCGCGCTGGGCTGGGAAACCGATGAGGTGTTCCCGAACACGCAGAGCGTGGGCTTCAACCGCATCAACGCCGGCTTTGGCGGCCCGCTCATGGGCGGCTTGACGTTCTATCTGGCCGGCGCCATCACGGGCAACCGGACCAGCTTCGGCGGGACCGACTCCGAGAACCATCCGTCGTTCAT
>CAMLHP010000073.1 GCA_946479805.1 uncultured Gemmatimonadota bacterium
GCGCAGCCGCTGTTGGAGCTGGCGGAGCTGCTCCGCTTGGGGCGCCAGTCGGCCGGTGCCGGGAAAGGCGGCGGGCCCGTCGGGCTCCCGTGCGAGCTGGGTTTTCCACCGCTGCAGCAGACTCCGCGCGATGCCGAGATCGTGGGCCACTTCGTTCACGGTCCGCCCGCCCTGAACGAGCGCCACGGCATCCCGCTTGAACTGGGGCGTAAACGTGCGCCGGGCTCGGGTGGCTTTCTTGGCCATGAGACACCTCCTTGAGTCAACGTACTGACTCTTCTTGAGGTGTCCACTTTTCGGGGTAAGGTCAGTCAACCGCGCCCAGTTACCCGCTGGACGCCACCATATGCTGAGCGCGGGTTGCCGCTCAAGCGCCAAACGTTAGAGCGCTTTCCAGCGTTCCTTGGTGAAGCTAAGCTTCTACAGCCCTCGCTGGAGCTTGTCATGCGCACCTATACAGCCGTAATCGAGCGGGACCCGGACACCGGCGTGTACGTGGGCCACATCCCGGGATGGGCCGGAGCCCACTCGCAGGGAAGCTCGCTCGACGAGCTGCAGGCCAACTTGCGCGAAGTCGTCGCCATGCTCCTGGAGGACGGCGAGCCGCGGCTTGAGACCGAGTTCATCGGAACGCAGACGCTGCAAGTCGCCTAACCGTGGGCAAAGTTCCGCCCCTCAAGGCGCGCGAGGTTGAAGCCCTCCTGACCTCGCTGGGATTCGCGCTGGTGCGGCAGCGAGGCTCGCACAATCAGTTTCGCCATCCTGATGGGCGGTCGACGACGGTGCCCTATCACGGCGGCCGTGACATCTCTCCCACATTGATTCGCCAGATTGCGCGCGACATCGGCATGCAAGCCGATGAGTTTGTGGCAAGCCGCTAATAAGAAGCGCTCTAAGCGCATGTCGTTAGACAGCCTCAACTATGAATCGAAGGCAACTTTCGAAGCAGGTCGGCAATAGGTTCCGCCTCCGCCCGCTGCCCAGCCGTGTGACCGAGGGCGGGGAGGAACTTCCGCCTATTGATGACTTTTGGCGCCTGGATCGTGTGACGCGCTCGCCATTCAGCATCACGCTCGTCAACATTCACACAGGGCATGCGGTTCCTCTACAAGGCGACAATCTTAAGGAGTTCCGCTCACCCGACTTCTTGCTCTTGCGCTGTGAGTTGACGATCACACCCAGCGCGATAACGATGGAGCCAATCACCACGCCGCAGCCAGACCCGCGCATTCCACGCTCCTTCAGTATAGACCGCCCCACGGGAGACAAGTCGGCTGGAGACTGGATCGCGATCCACGGCACCGGGGCGCCCGTTGGGTGGCGCGTGCTGGTCATCACCTGGATCGTGGGATCTCGCTGCTGGCTACAGCCGGGCAGTGTCGAACCAGATTCGCACGGCGACTGGGTTCACCCACAGTGCAATTTGAATACGCGCAAACAGCGCTATGTGTATGCGCTTGCGGTGCATCCGGATGACTTGGCGCGATTCGAGCGGCTGTTCGCCGAGCGTACTTTTCCGGCAATACCGGACCTCGAAACATGCCTTGGGGACGCGCATATCAACTATGTGCTGTCGCGCAGAAAGTGGCTACTCAAGGCGGCTGTCTAACCTGCGCTTGCAGCTGGCGGAGGCGGCGGCCTCCGCCGGTAGAGACGATAGCGCTGCGGCAACCGCCCCGCAGCTGAAGCGCAAGTCGTTAGACCTCAGTCGGTTCGTACTTGCCGCACCGTAACTCGGAAGGCACATTTCAGGGATGACCTCCCCCATCTTCGACTTCTCTCATCTGACGCCCGATGAGCGTATCCAGCTCGCCGAGGAGCTCTGGGATAGCCTCGAACCTACGGCGACTCCCCTCAGCCCTGACTTGGCAGCGGAATTACGCCGTCGTCGCGAGGAGTACCGCCGGGACGGGGATCCGGGCCAGCCTTGGCGCGAGGCCTTGGATGATCTGGAACAGCGCGGCGCCTGATGCCGCGCTTGTCGCTTCGGGCCGCCGCAAAGGCCGACCTGGACGAGGCCTTCCTGTGGTATGAGGAGCGGAGCACCGGCCTAGGCTTCGAATTCCTGCGTGCGGCACCAGCCACCTTGGCCCAGATCGAACGCAATCCGAACCAGTTCGCGATCGTGTTGGATGACATCCGCCGCGCCCATTTGCTCCGATTTCCGTATGTGCTGTACTACATCACTGATGATGCCGGCACCGTCGTGCTCGCTTGTGCACATGGCCGCCAACACCCGCGCCGGTGGCTATCACGGCGCTGAGGTCTAGCCGGCAAAGGCAGCTGGCGGCGGCGGCCTCCGCTGGAATCGTCCATTAGGCTGCGGCCGCCGCCCCGCAGCTGATTTGCGTTTCGTTAGGTGGCATCCGTGACGGTGCCTTGACGTCATGACGTCATGGCGTTACACTGCAGCATGGCTACTCTCAAGCGCGCCACCGTCTACTTCGATCCCAGCCTCCATCGAGCCCTCCGCATCAAGGCCGCCTCGACGGAGCGAAGTCTCTCCGACCTGGTCAATGCCGCGATCCGGGCCAGCTTGGCCGAGGATGCCGAGGACTTGGCTGCCTTCGCCGCCCGGGCCAAGGAACCGTCGCTCGCCTTCGAGGATGTCCTCAAGGACCTGAAGCGGCGTGGCAAGCTATAGTCTCGAGATCAAGCGGTCGGCGGCCAAGGAGCTCGGGCAAGTGCCCCCGAAGGATCGGGGGCGCATTGTGGGCCGCATCCAAGCCTTGGCGCAGGACCCAAGACCACCAGGCGCGGAGAAGCTTTCAGGTCAGGAGCGGTATCGGGTCCGCCAAGGGGACTACCGGATCCTGTACGAGATCGAGGATGACGTGTTGCGCGTCATTGTGGTGAAGATCGGCCATCGACGGGACGTATATCGCGACTGATGCCACCTAACCCGCGTATCTGGACTCCTCCCGCCGTTGGCGCAAGGGGGCTGGGCTGTCGCTGCTGTTGTCCCGTCCAGATCACCGACGACGCGGGGGTCGACTGCGTTTGTATCTTCGGCCCTTCTGTCGGGCTGATCGCCCTGGCCACGATGGTAGGTCGCGCGCAGGGAGCCAATCGCTTGTCGCGGCCCCAGGGGCCATGCGAGTTGTCGGCTCATCCCCACGCCGGTCCTACCGGTCGCGATCGCGATGATCCCTCAGCAGCTCGTGATGCGCCCCGCTTCCTGTGGCTCGCGCCGCTCGAAGTCCCGCCCATCCCGCCACGTGCGCCAGCAGATGCGGGCGATCTTGTTGGCCAGGGCCACGGCGGCGACGTTGTGGCCCTGGCGCATTAAGACCGCCTTCGCCCAGACCCGGAGATCGTCCGGCTGCGCGGGGAGGAGTCCATACCATCACTTGCAGCTGGCAGGCCGCGCTGGCGCCGAGTGCCGCGCGGGCGGCAAGGCATGCCCAATACGCGGCGGATTAGTGCGGAGGAAGCTCGCAACGTCGGCTCCACACTCGCGATTGACTGGACCAAAGTCGATCTTGAGCAGTTTCGTCGCGGCCTGGAAGTTGAGCTCGAGCACGGCGCCCGCGACCCGGAGACGAATGTCACGAATGACGACCTCACGCTTACGGGGAAGATCGCATGGGCCCATCTTAAGGAATTCCCAGACTATTATGCACGTTTGGCCAAGCTGGAGACGGAGGCCGATGCCTACTGGGCCTCGCGGCGCTGAGTCCGCCACCTAACCCGAACGACATCTACGGCGTCCGCGAGAATGTGCGACTTGAGAAAGGGCGAGACGCCTCGTGCTTACAAGACCATTCTGGCGAGCGCGGGACTGACCTTGCTGGACTGGCAAACGGATGAGGGGAAGAACTACTACTTCGGTGAGCGAAACTGAACGACCGACCGGAGCTGAAGCACTTCGCCTCAGATGGCCGCGAGGTGGGTGGCTCAGCGAGCTGGGGACCGGGAATGAAAAGTGGGAAGCAGACGCATGGTCCACTTCCCACTCGGGCGGCCTCAGGCCGCCCCTGAATCACTTGGCGGTCAGGCCACCAGATCCTTCAGCTTGTCTCCCGTCTCACCTTCACGAAGCCGGAGCAGCGCCCGGTCGCGCAGCTGCCGGATCCGCTCGCGGGTGACACCCATCATGCGGCCGATCTCTTCCAGGGTCCGGCTGTTGCCGTCGTCCAGGCCGAAGTAGAGCCTGAGAACCTTGGCATCGCGCGGCGGCAGGGTGGCCAGCGCGGCTTCGATGTCCGCGGTCTGGCTGTTCTGCAGGGCGCTGGTATCGGTGCCCTCCTGGTCGGCGCTGCTGAACCGCTCGATCCGCTCGTTGCCCTCGCCGTCGCGGGTGGGATGATCCAGCCGGACAGCTTCTGCGTTGAGCGCGCTGAGGCTCCGCACGGCCTCGACCGTGAGCCCAGTGGCACGCGCAAGCTCTTCGGTGGTGGGCATCCGGCCCAGCCGGTCCTTGAGCAGCGTGGTGGTGCGCCCCAGCCGGCTGAGGTCAGCCGTACGGTTGAGCGGCACCCTGACCGGGCGGCCATGCCGCGCGATGGCGGCCTGGACCGCCTGGCGGATCCACCAGACAGCATACGAGATGAACTTGACCCCCCGGTCCGGGTCGAACTTCCGGGCCGCGGTCATGAGGCCGAGGTTGCCCTCGCCGATGAGGTCCACCAGCGGGACGCCACGGTTCTGGAACTTCTTTGCCACGGACACAACGAAACGCACGTTGTGCCGAGCCAGCTTTTCCTGGGCCAGCACGTTCCCCCGGAATGCCTTCCGGGCAAGCTCCATCTCCTCCTCGCGGGTGAGGAGGGGGACCCGACTGATTTCATCCAGGTAAAGGTCTAGACTTTCGCGCCCCTCGTCGACCGCTCGAGCGATCTGTGCGGGGCGGACGGGACGACGCTTGGCACGCCCTCTCATCGTCACGCGACACGCCTCCTTCGGGGTCAAACCCCATAAGCGCCAAGGCCGGTACGGCAGAACAACACTGCAATATACGCCCTAAACGCCACAAAATCAACAGCTTAGCTAAACTAAACAGGGCTTAGGGCTTAGGGCCTGTGGCCCAAGACCAACTTCATCCTGCCCTGCGCCTCACGTCCCATACCTTTACGCCTCACGGCTCACCCCCCATCCCCAAGCCCTTCTCCCACAACCCAACGCAGCCAATGACCTCAAAGTTCCGTCATTCCGCAGTGGCCGGCGGACCCGACAACGAGGACTTGGCACCCCGGCCCCGATCCCTGAGTTCCATACTGGAGCGATCGGACGCATTGGTCAGCTTGACCACGCCAAACGGGACGTCCTCGCTCACCCAGATGTCCACGCCCCTGAGAGCGTTGCGGTAATGGCGAGCCCGGACCTTTCCGGCCGGGACCTCGACCTCCTCCTGGCCAACCAGCTCGGCCGCTTCGCAGGCATCGGCCACCGCCCGGACCAGGGGCGGAGCCGACTGCCGTGCCCGGGCGACCTGGGCGTCGCTCAGCCGAAGCGGGATCCGGTTGGTGCCCTCGAGCACCGCCGCCCTGAGGTCGCTGGCCCCGTACGGAAACGCCGGCACCAGGACCTGGGTGATGGCCTGGACCTCTCCCTCCGGGTTGGCGGCGCGAGTCTCGACCCACGACAGCTCGAGGTCGGCCGATTTCTCGGTCCCAATGACCGCAAGGCGGGTCAGCGACGCGGTGCCATTGGGCGAGCGGACGTCGTATTCGCTCCAGGCACCCGTCCGGGGCAGGTGCACATGCTCCGAGCAGGACTGCTGAGCTTCAAGCCCGGCGGGTAGTGCGACCAGTGCGGCCGCTGCCAGGACCAGACGTTTCATTATGCCACCTCTGCTGTAGGTTGGATCACGTGGGTGTCAGGTCACGTTCTTGATTTCGGACACCAGCTGCGTGAGTGACTGCTTTGCGTCCCCGAAGAGCATGGATGTCTTGGGGTTGTAGAACAAATCGTTCTCGATGCCCGCAAAACCCGAGCCCATGCCCCGCTTGAGCACAATCACACTTCGGGCGTAGTCCGCGTTGAGAATTGGCATGCCGTAGATGGGGCTTCCCGGGTCGGTGCGCGCGGCCGGATTGACCACGTCGTTGGCACCGATGACGAGTGCCACGTCGGCCCGCTCGAACTCGCCGTTGACCTGGTCCATGTCGAACAGCTTGTCGTAGGGCACGTTGGCCTCGGCCAGGAGCACGTTCATGTGGCCCGGCATCCGGCCCGCGACCGGGTGCACGGCATACTTGACTTCCCCGCCCCGCTTCTCGACCTGGTCGCCCAGTTCCCGGACCAGGTGCTGGGCCTGCGCCACCGCCAGCCCGTAGCCCGGCACCACGATGACCAGCTTGGCCCACGCGAGCTGGAGTGCGGCATCCTCGACCGATATCTGCTTGACCGACAGTCCCTCCGCACTGCGCCCGCCGGTGGCCGCACCGCTTCCGCTGCCGAAGGCGCCGAAGAGCACGTTCGCCAGCGAACGGTTCATCGCCTTGCACATGATCTGGCTCAGGATGATGCCCGAGGAGCCGACCAGCGCGCCGGAGATGATCAGCACATCGTTGCGAATGACGAATCCGGTCATGGCCGCGGCGATGCCTGAATACGAGTTGAGCAACGAGATCACCACCGGCATGTCGGCGCCACCGATGGGGATGACCACCAGCACTCCAAGCACCAGCGATAGCCCGACCACCAGGTAGAAGGGCCAGAGCAGCGAGTCGGGCTCCGACACCTGGTAGGCACTCAAGCCGATGATCGCGAGCAGAAGCAGCGCATTGACGACCTTGAGCCCGGGGAAAACGACCGGCCGCCCGGAGAGCAGTTCCTGCAGCTTGCTGAAGGCGATCAGGCTGCCGGACAGAGTGACCGCGCCGATGAGGACGCTGAGCTGGATGGTGACGGACGTGTCGATGGCCAGCTGGCGTCCCTGCAGCTCGGAGAGCAGGAACTCGCCCATGCCCACCAGCAGCGATGCGCCGCCGCCCAGCCCGTTGAGCAGCGCCACCATCTGGGGCATCGCGGTCATCCTGACCGAGCGCGCCATCCAGAGGCCCAGAGCGCTGCCCACTAGGAGCCCGGCCGCCAGCACGCCGTAGGAGAGGATCGCCTGGTCCAGCAGGGTCACGACAATGGCGATGAGCATGCCCACCGACGAAAGGCGGTTGCCCTTGACCGCGGTTGCCGGATTGGAGAGCCGCCGGAGCCCGATGATGAAGAGGACCGCCGCGACCAGGTAGATGAGATTGGCCAGCGCGTGGGGCATCACGAATCTCCCGGGCGGCGCTTGAACATCTGGAGCATCCGGTCAGTGACGGCATATCCGCCCACCACGTTGATCATCGCCAGCACCACCGCGAGGAATCCGAGCACCGGCGAGATCCACCCGTGCTCCCCGCCGGTCAGGATGAGCGCTCCCACCACGGTGATGCCGCTGACCGCGTTGGCCCCGGACATGAGTGGGGTGTGAAGTGTGGGAGGCACCCGGTTGATGAGCGCCACGCCGAGCCAGGTGGCGAGGGTGAAGATCACGATGCTGGTGACCAGCGCGTCGAGCATGGATTACCTCCCGGCGCGCACGGCGCCGTCGTGGACCACGCACATCGGGCCGAGTATGGCATCGTCGAGTGGATCGCCCTCGACACCGGCGATGTGCTCCAGGAACGTCTGGATGTTGCGGCTGTACATCTGGCTGGCGTGGGTGGGGACCGATGCCGCTATTCGGGAGGGGCCGTGGACCGCGACTCCATGGTACTGGACCACTTCTCCCGCCCGGGTGACTTCGCAGTTGCCCCCGCTTTCGGCGGCGAGGTCGACTATGACGCTTCCGGGGTGCATCCGCTCCACCATCGCGGCGGTAATGATGCGAGGCGCGGGGCGCCCGGGGATCTGCGCGGTGGTGATGACGAGATCCTGGGAAACGAGGTGTTCGCCAATCGCATCGGCGACTCGTTTCTGCTGGTCGGCAGCGAGCTCCCTGGCGTATCCGCCCTCGCCCTCGGCGGCCACCTGCTCTACGTCGAGGAACGAGGCGCCGAGGCTCTGGACCTGCTCCTTCACCACCGGCCGCACGTCGAACGCCGAGACCACTGCTCCGAGCCGGCGCGCTGTGGCAATGGCCTGGAGCCCGGCGACGCCGGCGCCGACGACGAAACAGCGTGCCGGTGTGAGGGTGCCGGCGGCGGTGGTGAGCATCGGCAGCAGTCGCGGCAGGGCGCCGGCCCCGATGAGGACGGCCTTGTACCCGGCGACCGTGGCCTGGGACGAGAGCACATCCATGCTCTGGGCCTTGGTGGTTCGCGGCACCAGTTCCATCGAGTAGGCGGTGATGCCGTGCCGGGCCAGGGCCGCGAGATGGGGCGCATCGGCAGCGGGCTCAAGCAACCCCGCCACCGTGGCACCCCGGCGGAGCTGACCGACGAGATCGGCGGAAGGGAGTCCCACCGTGACCAGCACATCCGCGGCGGCGAGCGCATCGCGCCCGGCCACAGTGGCGGCTGACCTGGAATAGGCCTCGTCGGTGAAGCCGGCGCGGATGCCCGCCCCGGTTTCGACCGTGACTGCGTGGCCGCCGCGCACCAGCCGGGCGACGCTGTCGGGAATCAGCGCAACTCGCTGCTCGTCGTCGGCCTCGCGCGGCACGGCGATATGCATCCGGTGCTCCTGAACGAGTGGAGCGCGGAATCTACGGGCGTTCGGCTACTGGCGCATCACCCGCCAGATTGCCCCTCTACGGTCGTCGGAGATGTACAGCGAGCCATCGGGCCCCTCGGCCACTCCCGCCGCGCGGAGCCCAGTGGGGCCGGAGGCAGCGGTGGCGAAGGTCCGGTACTCGCCCGAGGGACGGCCATTCTCGAAGGGGATGAAGACCACCCGGAATCCCTCCTGTGGCAGCGGCGCCCGGTTCCACGAGCCGTGGAACGCCAGGAAGACGCCGCCTTCATAGGCGTCTCCCAGCATCCGGCCCGAATGGACGATGAGAGCCATCGGAGCCCAATGCCCGGGGAACGTCACCAGCGGCCGGGCGAAAGCGTCGCAGCGGTCCGACTTCTCGCCGTCACCGCCGTACTCCGGTGCCGTAACCCGGCTGTCGCGGCGGATGCTGTAGTAGCAATAGGGCCAGCCGAAGTCGTCACCCCGCTTGACCACGCCGAATTCCTCGGCCGGGTTCTCGGCGCTCACTTCGGCGGTGTAACCCCAGTTCTGATGGAGCTGGTCGCGGCCGTGCACGGCAAAGAACAGGTCCCCGGTGGCGGCGTGCACCGCCAGCGCCATGGTGTTCCGGAGTCCGGTGGCCCAGCGCGCCCCGGGACTGTACTGCTGGCCTGGAGCAGTGGCGCTGAACGCCCAGAGACCCGCCCGCCGCTCGAGCTCGGTGCAGGGATCGTGTCCGGGGGAGCGTGACTCGCGATCGGCAACCTGGCAGCTGTTGGTGAGCGAGCCGACATTCACGATCATCGTGTCGCCCAGGAAAGCGATGCTCTTGGCCACGTGACCGCCTTCAGCAGGAAGCCCGAAGACGACAACCTGGGGCTCACCCTGAGGTGCAAGCGCGCCACCTGCGCGGCTTGCTCCCGCGGGAAGCGGCCAGCGCACTATGCGATCGGGCAGCGCGTAGTACAGATGGCCATCATGGATCGCCACGTCGTTCCCCCCGGGAGGGCCGAACTCCTCGCGGGTCTCCCAGCTGCCGTCGTTGCCTCCGTCGGCCAGCGCGATGATGCCACCGCCGCTCTCCTGGCGGCGCGCCGCGTAGATGGCACCTGACGGGGCCACGACCAGCTGGCGCGTCGAGCCCAGGCTGTCTCCCACCAGCACCGCGCAGAAGGAATCAGGAACCACCAGTCCGGCATTGTCGGGCGCGCAGGGGACAGGAGGTGATATCGCGACGTCCTCGGGGGTGCTGCCCGTGGTGCCGGGAGGAGGAGGCGCGCAGGCGGCCAGCGCCAGTGCGATGAGGCTGTATGTATGACGCATTGGGACTCCCATGACAGGGTAGAGGTCGACTCTTGCCCTTGAGGGATAGTGGCGTGGGAGGGCCGGCGCCAGCATGACGCGGGCGGCTGGGCGGAATTCCCCCGGGATTCCCTATTGCAGCAAGAGGGGCACACTTCTTACCTTGGTTGCGGTTGGTGCTGGTGCAGCGGTGCTGGTCACGTACACCCTATCACCGGAGAGC
>CAMLHP010000074.1 GCA_946479805.1 uncultured Gemmatimonadota bacterium
CGGTGACGAAGACCTGGACCTCGTTCTTGAAGCCCTCGGGGAAGAGCGGCCGGATGGACCGGTCGATCAGGCGCGCGGCCAGGATCTCGTCGTCGGAGGGACGGCCCTCACGCTTGAGGAAGCCCCCCGGGATCTTGCCGGCGGCGTAGGTCTTCTCGCGGTATTCGACTGTCAGCGGAAAGAACGGCAGGGTGGAGATGTTGGGGGAGACGGTCACGGCGGCCAGCACCAGGGTCTCACCGAACTGCACTACCACGGATCCGGCGGCCTGCTTGGCCATGCGCCCGGTTTCAAGGACCAGGGGGCGTCCGGCGAACTCAGTCTCGATTCTCTGCACGGTCACAGTGCTCTCTCTTCTCTCTCTGTCTCGGCATCCGCTCTGGATGCGTGGGCGCAATGCACAGAGGGCGCCCCGGTAGTCATTTCCGGAGCGCCCTGGCGCACGCGTGGGGCCTAATGGCGGAGGCCCAGCTTTTCGATGAGGGCGCGGTAGTTTTCGAGGTCGGTGCGCTTGAGGTACGTCAGCAAGCGGCGCCGGGTACCAACCATCTTGAGGAGACCACGGCGGCTGTGATGATCCTTGGGGTGGGCCCGGAAATGCTCGGTGAGGTCGTTGATCCGCTCGGTCAGGAGCGCCACCTGCAGCCGGGCCGATCCAGTGTCGGTTTCATGACTGCGAAACTTCTCCATCACGGCCTGCGTGTCGAAACTCATTGCGTCGCTCATCCTCGGTGCGGGCCTCGCTGGCCCTTGTGTCAAAGTCGCTAAACGGCGTAAGCACGGAAAGATAAGCCGGGAGGCCGGGCTGGGGCAAGGCGGACGGTCAGGGGGTGGAGGGCGGCGTTGAAGGCTAGCAGGCGGAGGCGGTCGGCGAGGGACATGGCGGCTCCTGGTGAAGGGTGCCGCAGAATGGAGTGGGGAGTTCAACGGGGAGTCAAATGATCGCCGGATCCAGGATCCGAGGCTTAGGGTCCCTACGGCGCGTTGCTGCGCAGACGAATAACCAGGAGGGGTAATGCTTGTTCCCATGCTTCTGTTTGCCTTGCAACAGCAGGCGCTGCCAGTCGTGGAGATTCCCAACCGCCCAGCGTGCCCCTCATGCCGCCTGTCTCTGCGGCTCGTGACGAGGCTGGGCGATGACGAGGGTCCAGGGGCCCTGCCAAGTCGTCCTTACTCGATTCTCCGGAGTGAAGCGGGGGAGTACTACGTCGCTATGCCTGAGACTCCGGACCAGACCCCGTTGGTCTTCGGGGCCAATGGTGCGTTTAAGCGGACCGTGGGACGCGTCGGCGACGGTCCAGGAGAGATCCGGGAAACGTCGGCCCTCGAACTGCTGGGAGACACACTGGTCGTCTTCGACGGACAGTTACGGCGCATGAGCTTCTTCACATCCTCGGGGCAGTACATGCGAAGTGCACCTATACCAGCCCGAAGCTATGCTGCGGTGCGCCTGAAAGATGACCGCTTTGTCATGAATGGCCGAGTTGCGGACGCAGGACGCATCGGCCTGCCATATCACCTCTTCGATCGCGTAGGCAATTCGCTGGGCTCGCGCGGCGTCGACACGCTTCGGATCGACCCGCGCAATAACACTGCGGATATCTTGACTCTCTGGCCCTCCTCGGACGGAGGATGGTTCGGCTTGCCCATGCACCATGTCTACGCCATCGAGCGCTGGTCGGCCGGTGGTACTCATGTCCAGACTTTCCGGCGGCGTCCCTCGTGGTTTCTGCCCAGCTCCGATGCCTGGAACAAGAGCGACAAGCGTCCTCCGATGCCTCGCGGCGTCGGGTTGTGGCAGTCGGGGGATCGACTCTGGGTCGTGCTCCAGATCGGGGCGGAGCGGTGGGCCGAAGGGCTGGGCAGGCCGCTCCGCATGGAAGGACAGGAACTGTGGCCGACAGCAGATGCGCAGAAGCTCTACCGCACCGTCATCGAACAGATCGATATGCGCACCGGGCGACTCATCTCGAGCTCACAGTTGCCCGGGACAATCGATGTGGTCATCGCGCCGTGGCTAGTTGGCGCGATTCGCGAGCGTGAGTCCGGCACGCTCTATGTAGAGGTCTGGGAAGTTCGCCCCGCAACCAGGAGCAAAGAATGATAAGCCGATTGCTTGACTCTCGTGTGCAGGCGTGCCTGGCCCTGCTGCTTGTCGTGATGCTCGGAACGGCGTGGGCACCCACGCCACCGCCCCTCACTCTGGTATCGCCCTCTTCAGTTCCAGAGAACTGCACCAATTGTCCATGGTGTCTCGGAGGCCACAAGGCACCCCTCGAAGCAGAGGGCCAATACGGATCGTTGCACACTTGGTGCATGGAGTTGGCCGGCTGCAACGGCCATCCGGCATGCGGCGTTTCACTTGCGCAAGGGACCGAGGGCGACGCCAAAGATGACCGCTATCAGCTTCTGCTCGATGAGTATCTGGATGGTGACAGGGCCAGGCTGACCGCGCTGGTTGAGGAGTTCCCGGCGCGGGTCACGATCAACCTGGCGCGGTCGGCCGTGCAGTTCATGGGGTGCAAAGAGAGTACGATTGCTGCATCCGTGCCCGTGAGCTTTGCTGAGGCGACTGCCCTCGCGGCCAGAACGCAGCCCTTTGTAGATCTCGCGCTCCGATAGCGAGCTGAGTCGCTCGAACCGGACTCGAGCGTCTTAAGGCTAACGGCCGATGAGTGAGCCGAGTACATCAGGCATTATAGGAGGAGGCCTTGTCATACGATCGTAAGGACTTCTCTGTCTCGGCCTTGCTGCTGGATTCCAACAACCCCCGTCTCGGCGACGGGGTGGAGGGCCAGCATAACGCGATTCGCGAGCTGGCTGCAGAACAGGGCGCCAAGCTTCTGGCGCTGGCTACACACTTGGTCGACAATGGCCAGGACCCTTGCGTTCTGGCATGCCGTGCTCAACGAGACCGCATCACTCTGTCGGATGATCGAGAGGACCCCGGTCAGCCTCGCGACGTGGCGTGCGCAGCGCGAGATCCAGGAGGCGAAGGATGAAGCCGAGCAATTAGCCTTGGGATTCTCGACGCTGTTTCTCAATTGGGTGAACCGGTCGGGTATCATCACGGGTGGGGTAATCGGGGGCCAGGAGCAGAAAGGGCGATGGAAGCTGGATGCTCGTTACTCCGCAAGCGTGCTCGTCGCGCGAATCAAGCGAATCGCCAGGTATCGGGACCGAATCATCCTGACCAGAATGGACGCCATCGATCTACTTGAAGATCTGGCAGCGACGAAGCCACGGCGCACTCTGCTTTATCTAGATCCCCCGTATTACGTGAAGGGCCGAAGCAACCTCTACGCCAACTTCTACGGGCCCTTGGATCACGCTCTTCGAGCAGGCCCGCGCGCTGCTGGCGCCACCGGCGCCCACAGCTGAGGCCACGCCGCAGGACGCGGCCGCTGACACCGAGGCGCCACGGGCATGACCGCCCCTGCCACCGCGACGGCCGCCTCGTCGGCCAGGTCGCCGACCAGCTGGCTCGACTACCAGCACCCGCACCACAAGGCGATGGCCGCGCGGTGGCAGTTCGCGCTCGACCACTACACCGGCGACATCCTCCTGCCGGAGCGCATCCACCTGTACCTGCTCCGGCGGCAGTTCGGGGAACCGCTCGAGAGCTACCTCGAGCGGTGCCGGATCGCCGATTATGTGAAACACTACGGGTCAGGGCGGTCGGGTTCGTGCCTTTCCAGGCGACGACGGACACAACGGCGGTCGCGCCCGTGCCGCTCCTGGGCGGCGACGGATCAATGGGCGGTCAAGGCGGTCTAGCCGACCCAGCTTTCGAACAGCCGCCTGAAGTCATTCCCGAACGCCAGCAGCATGATCAGGATCAGCATCACGAAGCCCACCGTGGCCAGTCGCTCCCTGACCTTGAGCGACAGCGGGCGGCGCATGATCCCTTCCGCCAGCAGGAAGAGGAACTGGCCGCCGTCCAGCAGCGGAATCGGCAGCAGGTTGAGCACCGCCAGGTTGACCGAGATCAGCGCCATGAAGCCGAGAAATGCGTCCAGCCCCAGCCGCGCGGTCTGGCCCGCCAGCTGGCCGATGAGAATCGGCCCTCCCAGCTCCTTGCCTGCGACCCTGCCGCTGAGGAGTCCCTTGACGGTGCGCCAGATCATTCCGGTCGACTCGATCGTCGACTCCCACCCCGCGCCCAGCGCCCCGCCCAGGCTGTAATCCTCGTGCACCAGGTCGCTCCGGCGCACCACGCCCAGCATGCCGATGACCCGCCTGGTGCCGCCGGTGTCCGCCACGCTCTGGGTGTCGGAAGTCACCTCGAGCTCGATCAGCTCACCGTCCCGCACCAGCGAGACGGGAAACGTTTCGTTGGGCCTGGGCTCCACCTGTGTCACCATGTCGCCCCAGCTCGAAACCGGGCTCCCTGCCACCGCCACAATCGAGTCGCCCGGCAGGATCCCGGCGCGTGCCGCCGGCAGCCCCTCCGGCGTCGAATCCACCACGGCGGGACGCCACGGCGCCAGCGCGTTGATCGCGCCTATCCGTTCAGCGAGGGCGTCGGGATGGATCTCGACCGACACATCGCGGCCACTGGCCAGAGAAATGACCAGGGTCTCGGCGGGCGAATTCTGGATCGCGCCGGCTATGGCATTCCAGCTCGGCATCGTGTCGCCGTTGATCCGGACGATCCGGTCGCCCGGCTGGATAGAGCGGAGCATCTCGCCGCCCTCGGGGAGCGCCTGTTCGATCACCTGCCCGACCCGGGTCTCCGGATCTATTACCTGGCCCTTCCAGAGGGCGAGGCCCGAGAACACCAGGTACGCGAACAGGAAGTTCATCGTGACCCCGGCGAGGATCACGATCATCCGCTTCCATACCGGCTTGGCCTCGAACACCCGGTCGGGCGGCACCGGCTCCACCGGTGCGGCACCCTCGAGCGAGGAGCTGAGGGCCTCCTCTTCCCGGCTCGCCATCTTGACGTATCCGCCGAGTGGAAGCCATGACACCGCGTACTCGGTCTCGCCCCGCTTGAACGACAGCGCCTTGATGGGTGATCCCATTCCCAGCGAGAAGCGATGGACCCAGATACCGGCCCATTTGGCCGCCATGAAGTGGCCCAGCTCGTGGATGAACACGAGCACGCCCAGGACCACCAGAAACGCCACGATCGTCAGGAACACGGCAACCTCAGGACAGGTGCTGCATGAATGACCGCGCCATCCGGCGCGCGTCGTTGTCTGCCTCGCGTACAGCGGCGAGGCTGTCGGCTGGAACGCTCTGGTGCAGCCCGAGCACGTGCTCCACTACCTGGGCGATCCGCCCGAACGTGATCCGGCCATCGAGAAATGCCGCCACTGCCTCCTCGTTGGCGGCATTGAACGCTGCCGGCAACGTTCCTCCGCCCTTGCCCGCCTCCAGCCCCAGGTGAAACGCCGGGAAAGCGTCGTGCCGCACCGGCTCGAAAGTCAGCGGCCCCGCCGCGACGGGATCGAACCGGCGCACTCCACTGTCGGGCAGCCTCGCTGGATGGGTGAGCGCGTAGAGAATGGGCAACTCCATGCTGGGAAAGCCCAGCTGGGCCAGCACGCTCCCATCAGGAAATTCGGCGAACGCGTGCACGATGCTCTGGGGGTGCACCACCGCGTCGACCGCGTCGTAGCCCAGCCCGAACAGGTAATGCGCCTCGATCAGCTCCAGTGCCTTGTTGGCCAGGGTGGCGCTGTCGACGGTAATCTTCCGCCCCATCTGCCAGGTAGGGTGTGCCAGCGCTTCGTCCACCGAGGCCGCGGCCACCCGGTCGGCGGGCCATTCGCGGAAGGGGCCACCCGAAGCGGTAAGGATCAGCCGGGAAAGCGGCTGCGAACACCCGGTGATGCATTGCAGCACCGCTGAATGCTCGCTGTCCACCGGTATGATCTCGCCACCACCTTCGCGGGCGGCGGCAGTTACCAGATCTCCCGCCATCACCAGCGATTCCTTGTTGGCCAGCGCCACCCGCTTCCCGGCGCGGAGGGCCGCCAGCGTGGCCTCGAGTCCCGCGGCACCGACGACGGCGTTCAGGACGATGTCGGCATCGGGATGGGTCGCTGCTCGGATGAGCACTTCGGCGCCGGTTGGCACCTTGCTCCCACCGTTGCCGTTGGCGAGTCCCACGTACGACGGATTCCACTCCGCCGCCTGCTCGGCCAGGAGCTCGGCGTTGCCACCGCCGGTAAGCGCCACCAGGCGGAAGTGATCGCGCTGGCGCCGGAGCACCTCGAGGGTGCTCCGCCCGATCGAGCCGGTCGATCCCAGCAGCGCGACTCCCCTCATGTCAGCCGATCCCGAAGAAGCGATATAGCGCGGCCGTCACCGGGATCGCGAAGTAGAGCGAATCCAGCCGATCCAGCACGCCGCCGTGCCCTGGTATCAGCGTGCCGGAATCCTTGACGCCCGCTTCGCGCTTGAAGCTGGACTCGACCAGGTCTCCCACCTGTCCCACCACCGACAGCATACCCGCCACCACCAGCACGCTCGCCGCGGTGGCCCGAATGCCCATGGCGGGAAAGACGACCCACGCGAAGAGCGCTCCCACGAGCAACGCACCCGCCACACCGGCCGCTCCCCCGGAGCGGGTCTTGCCCGGGCTCACCGCCGGCCAGAGCTTCGGCCCGCCCATCAGCATGCCGCCGAACATGGCAAAGGTGTCACACACCCAGATCACCACCAGCGGAAAGAACACCAGCGCGGCGGCGGGCCACGAACCGGGACCGAACTCCCCATGCCGGATGACGATCAGGAACGCGGGCAGCGCACCCGCATACAGCACCGCCAGCGCGGTGATCGCGGCGGCGCCCATGGGCCTGGCGGAGGGCAGCCGGGTGAACAGGATCCACCCGAGCATCGCCACGATCCACAGCGCGCCCACGAATGGCCACCAGGCAGCCACCCCTTCGGCCGTACCGGGACGGGTGAGGGCGAGGTACGCCGCAGGTGCGATCAATGCGGCGGTCGCGTATCCGAAGCTCCGCGAGGGCCTGAGATCCGCCTTTTCGGCAAACCCGTACATCTCGCGGACGCCCAGCACCGACGCCACCGAGACCAGCAGCACCAGCGGCCAGCCGCCGACATAGACGAGGCCCGCCGCAATCGGGATGGCGACGGCCGCGAACGCGACCCGCCGAACGAGGTTTGAGGACATCAGGCGGTCACGCGACCGAAACGGCGATCCCGGCGCTGGAACTCGAGGATGGCATCGTAGAGGTGCTCGCGAGAGAAGTCGGGCCAGAGCACCGGAGTGACGTACAGCTCCGCGTAGGCCAGCTGCCAGAGCAGGAAGTTCGAGATTCGCATCTCGCCCGAGGTGCGGATGAGAAGATCGGGATCGGGCAGGTCCGCAGTGTAAAGCCGCTGAGCCAGCGCGTCCTCGTCCACCTCGGCTGGCGTAAGCGTCCCTGCCGCCACCTCTTCAGCGAGCTGGCGAGCCGCCCGGGCGATTTCGGTCCGGGAGCTGTATGAAATGCAGAGATTGAGGAGCAGGTTGCTGCCGTTCCCGGTCCGCTGGCTCACGTCGTCCACCGCCTGCCGGCTGCTCTCACCCAGCCGACCCAGCTCCCCCACCACGCGCACCTTCACGCCTCGCTCGGCGAGTTCCGCAGTCTCCTTCGCCACGTACTCCTCCAGCAGGTCCATCAGCGCGCTTATTTCGCTGGCGGGACGCTGCCAGTTCTCGGTGCTGAAGGCGAAGAGCGTCAGGATTCCCACGCCGGCGTCGAGGCAGCCGGCGACGACTTCGCGCACCGCCTGCATGCCGGCGAGGTGGCCATGTGGACGCGGCAGCGCGCGGCCCGTGGCCCACCGCCCGTTGCCGTCCATGATGATGGCGATGTGATGCGGAACCAGTCCGTGGAGGCGAATGCGCTCGAGCCGGTCGCTCATGGGGTCAGACTTCGAGAATCTCGGCTTCCTTGGCGGACACGATCTGGTCCACGATCTTCACGTGGTCGTCGGTCAGCTTCTGGATTTCCTTCTCGGCGCGGGACTTGTCGTCCTCGGACACGTGCTCGAGCTTCTTGATCTTCGACATCGAGTCAGTGCGCGCGTGCCGGATGGCGACCTTGCCTTCCTCGGCCAGCTTCTTCACCACCTTGATGAGCTCCTTGCGGCGTTCCTCGGACAGCATCGGAAGCGGCACCCGAATGAGGGTGCCCTGGGTGGCCGGATTGAGGCCCAGGCCGGAATCGCGGATGGCCTTCTCAACCGCCTGGGTGAGTCCCTTGTCGAACGGCTGCACCGTGAGCATCCGCGGCTCCGGCGCCGACACCATCGCGACCTGGTTCAGCGGCATCGGCGAGCCGTAGGCGTCGACCCGCACCGTGTCGAGCAGCTGGGGCGAGGCCTTGCCGCTTCGGATGCCGCCCAGTTCGCGGCGGGTGGACTCGATGGCCTTTTCCATCAGCTCCCTGGCGTGCCGGCTCAGTTCGGGAATGGTCTTCATTTGACGATGGTCCCCACTCGTTCGCCCTGCAGCACCCGCGAAATGGCGCCGGGCTTGTTCATGTTGAAGACGACGATCGGGAGGCCGTTGGCCTTGCAGAGCCCGAATGCATTCGCATCCATCACGGCGTAATTGCGGACGATCGCCTCCTGGAACGACAGCTCGGGAATGAACTCGGCGTCCGGATTGGTGCGCGGATCGCTGGTGTAGATGCCATCCACGTTGGTGGCCTTGAGGATGACCTCCGCTTCGATCTCGAGGGCACGAAGCACACCCGCAGTGTCGGTCGAGAAGTATGGGTTGCCGGTTCCACCCGCGAAGATCACCAGCCGGCCCTTCTCCAGGTGGCGGGTGGCCCGCCGCCGGATGTACGGCTCGGCCAGCGATTCCATGCGGATGGCGGTCATCACCCGGGTATCCACGCCCACCTTCTCCAGGACGTCCTGCAGCGCCAGGGCATTGATGACCGTCGCCAGCATGCCCATGTAGTCTGCCGATACCCGGTCGAGCCCCTCGCGGCTGGCGGTGGCGCCGCGGATGATGTTTCCGCCACCCACCACCAGGCCAAGGTGCACGCCCAGGGCGTGCACCGTCTTGATCTCCTCGGCCAGCGCCTCGACAATGGCATAGTCGAGGCCCTGGCCCTTCTCGCCCGCCAGCGCTTCGCCCGAAACCTTGAGCAGGGCCCGGCGGTAGGCGAGTGGCATCAGTCCTGCCCGACCTGGAAGCGGGCGAAGCGAACCACGCCCAGCCCGGTGCCGGCCTTGCTGACCAGCTGGCCGACGGTGCTGGTGTCGTCCTTGACGAACGGTTGCTCCAGCAGGGTCCGCTCGGCTACGAACTTCCGCAGCTTGCCCTCGACGATCTTGGCGCGGATCTGTTCCGGCTTGCCCTCCTGTGCAACCTGCTCCTCGGCGATGCGACGCTCACGGTCGAGCATGTCCGACGGGATGTCCTCGGGCCGCACGCCGAGCGGATCGGCCGACGCGGCGTGGAGAGCGACATCGCGCGCCAGCTGGGTGGGAGCCTCGCCCTGGCCACCCTCGATCTCGACCAGCACGCCGACCAGGCCGTTGTGGTGGAGGTAGTGACCCACTACTCCGTCGGGCCGGGCAAAGTGGGCCCAGCGCCGGAACGTCGTCGCCTCGCCGGTCTTCGCCGCCGCGGCCTTGACGGCGTCGGCTACGGTGCCACCGCCCTCGCCCGACCAGGCCTGGCCATCGAGCGCGGTACCCTCGCCCGCGCCCTGGGGAGCATGCGCCAGCACGTGGCGGGCGAGTTCGCGCGCCATGTTCTGGAAGCCCTCGGTGCGGGCCACAAAGTCGGTCTCGCAGTTGACCTCGACCATGGCGCCGGCGGTGTTGTCCGGAGTGAGCTCGACCACGATCACGCCCTGCGACGCGCTCCGGCCGGCTCGCTTCTCTGCCTTGGCGATGCCCTTGGCACGAAGCAGCTCGACTGCCTTGTCCATGTCGCCGCCCGCCTCCTCCAGGGCCTTCTTGCAATCCAGCATGCCTGCCCCGGTTCGGGCGCGGAGCTCGGCAACGTCCTTCGCGGAAATGGTCACACTCGTCATGGCTTCATCCTGCTTTGCGTGCGTTAGGGTTGAATTCTAACCAAAAACCGCCGCCCTGGGCTCAGTCGGGCCCGGAGCGGCGGTCGGGCGTCGGGCG
>CAMLHP010000075.1 GCA_946479805.1 uncultured Gemmatimonadota bacterium
CGGGCGGCTGGACCACTAACCGGCAGGGTCATGACGGCTGACGTAGGAGAACTGTTCCGGCTGTATCACGCGCCCCTGGTCCGCATGCTGCACCGGCGTACCGGGGACCGCGACCAGGCGGAGGAGCTGGCCCAGGAGACCTTCGCCCGGGCGCTCGAGGCGCCGCCCCAGAATCCCCGACCCTGGCTTTTCGCCGTGGCGCTGAACCTGGTGCGCGAGGACGCCCGGACCGTGGCTCGCCGGAGCCGCCGGCTTACGCTGCTCAAGTCCGAGCCGCAGACCAGCCCGGCGCCGGACGTTGACTTCGAGCGAAGGGAGCGGCAGGAAGCCGTGCGGGACGCGCTTGCGCAGCTGACGGACCGCGACCGCGAGGCGCTGCTGCTAAAGGCCGAGGGATTCAGTTATGACGAGATCGCCGCGACGCTGGGCCTGGCCCGCGGGGCGATCGGCACCACGCTGTCGCGGGCACGACGCCGGCTGGTGGAAGTCTATCGCATGCAGGAGCTGAGGAAGAATGCCGCATCTTGACGACGCCACCATCCACACCCTGCTGGACAAGGAACTCGACACCGCAGAGCAACGCGCCGTCGATTCGCATCTGGCTCAATGCGAGCAGTGCGCCGCACGGGTTGCGGAGGAGCGCTCGATCGTGTCGGGGGCGGAGGAGCTGATCAGGTCGCTGGACGACTCGACCAGTGATACGGGAGAAGTGAGAAGTGAGAAGGCAGGAGTGAGGACTGAGAAGGAAGAAGCGAGAAGCCAGGCGGGGGAAGTGAGAAGTGAACAGGGTGCGAGGGCGGCGTTCCTGCATCCGAGCGCCGAGCCCAAGGGCAAGGGGCCTCCTGTGGTGCTCGTGCCGGAGCGGGTCGACTCGGGGCCGGCCCGGCTCCGCTGGCCGCTGGCAGCGGCCGCCTTGGTGGTCATTGCGGCCGGTGCGGCATGGCTGGCACTTCGCCCTTCGGAGCCGCCGGCCATCGCGGCCGGAGCCGAGAACTTGGCGTTCGACACGATCAGCCGGGCCGAGGCCGACAGCATCTCTGCCGCGATCATGAATTCTCAAGCGGCAGCAGCCCCTGTCGCCACCTCGGAGGATGACACTTCGACTGATGCCGCGGCGGCAGCGGAGGCCACCGCGGCCAGGGTTACCCGGCCGCTGCCGGCGAACCTTGCTGTGGGCGTGACCGGCGGCGGGAGCTCGACGGCCGATGCGGAATCGGCGCGACTGCGCCTGGAAGCTGCCGAAGTGGCCCGGATCGAGAGCACGGCGCTGGCAGTACGTGAGAGCCTTGTCGCCTCCCAGCGCGCGCGAGACAGCCTTGCCCAGCTGGCGCAGCGACGGGCGGCCGATTCAGCGCGCCAGGTGCTGGCGCTGCGCGACGCCGAGGAGGCGGCTCGGCGGGACCGGGCAGAAGTCGCGCTGCAATCGCCGCCGGCCCAGCGGGCCGCGCGGCCCAGCGCCGGTGCGGCGGCACCGCCGAGGGAACAGGTCACTTCGGGCCAGCGGGACGAGCCCGTGATGCGTCTCGGACCCGTCGGCCTGGACGAGGCGGCGGACCTGCTGGGTGGACCGGTGCACGCGATCGACGGCATGCGATTCACCTCCCTGAGCCTGGTGGCGCCGAGCAACTTTCCCGGCTCGGACCAGAGCCGGCCGGTCGTGAGGGCCACATACGTCGGAGTCGATGGGTCAACGATCTATCTCGACCAGCAGCGCATGCTTGATGGAAGTGGCGAGGGAGACATGGAAGAGGTGTACCGCGCGTCTGGCTGGTATATAGGGAACGTGAAGCTGAGGCTGACAGGAGATGTGACCTACGATTCCCTTGCAGTTCTGGTTGGAAAGGTGCGATAGGGCACGAGTCGCGAGTCGCGAGTCGCGAGAGTGGGACGTGGGGCGGGTCACAGCGCGGGGCGGTGCGGAGTGGTACGTTGGCCGTGAACCTTCTGAGGAGACGGCCATAAATGAGTGATCTACATATGCTTCGGGCGCTGGCCCTGGTTGGTGCACTGAGCGTTGGCGCGGCCGGTTGTGCAACCAAGGCCGGGACCGGTGCAGTGGCGGGTGCGGGAGCGGGTGCTGTGGTGGGCGGCGCCATTGGGGCAGCTACAGGCTCCACTGCCAAGGGCGCCATCATCGGCGCCGCCGTGGGTGGCGCTGCGGGCGCCATAATCGGCGACCAGATGGACCGGCGCGCCGCAGAGCTGGAAGATTCAATTCCCGGAGCCGACATCGAGCGCGTGGGTGAGGGTATCCTGGTCACGTTCGAGTCCGGCATCCTGTTCGGCTTCGATTCGACCTCCATTCAGCCAGCGGGACGGCAGAACCTGGCCACCCTGGCAACCAACCTCGAGAAGTATCCTGATTCCAACGTCCTGATCGTGGGCCACACCGACAACGTCGGTGCGGACGCGTACAACATGACGCTCTCGGAGCGGCGGGCCGAATCGGCTGCGTCGTACCTCCGGCAGCAGGGCGTGAGTTCCGGCCGGATCAAGACCGAGGGCCGAGGCGAGCTCGAGCCGGTTGCGGCGAACGATACCGAGGCGGGCCGGCAGGAAAATCGCCGGGTGGAAGTGGCGATCTTCGCCAACGACCAGCTCAAGGCGAGTGCGAGGCAGCAGGCGGGTAGCTGACGCTGCCGAGCGAGAAGTGAAAAGTGAGAAGTGAGAGGGAACGTGGAATCCTCTCACTTCTCACTTCTTGCTTCATGCCTTCAGTTCAATCGCCGTCGGCGTTGCCCGGCGCGTCGACATCCACAGTCGGCGTGGTAACAACCACCGTGTCCTGCTGGGTGCCAACGTCCACTGAGGGCGTCTGCACCGTGTCGGTTGTCGTTCCTATCACCGGCCGCTCCACCTCATACTCGCCTTCGCCGGTCTTCTTGCAGGATGCGGTCAGCGCCACGCCGACCACAAGTGTCAATGCCAGAATGCTGCTTCGCAAAGTGCCTCCGTCGCTCAGTTGGCCCTGCAGCCGGCGCCCATCGCCGGCCTTGGACCCAATTTACGAGCTGGCGCGTAGCAGGATGTGACGGTTGACCGAAGCCCGGCGCAGGGCATGGGGCATGAAGCCCTAGTCGTCGGCGTCCACCTTGACGTTCACGTCTGAACCGCTGACGCTGACGGTGTCGTTGTCCGTCCTGACTTCCAGGGAAGGGCTCTCGGCGGCCGGTGCCGGGGTCTCGGCAGCGGGAACTTCGGCTGGCGGGGTGTCGGCCTTCTCGACGCAAGCGGCGGCGGTCAGGGACAGCACAGCGAGGGCGGCTAGCGGAAGTGTGCGCAAGGGGTACCTCGGGGTTAGGGGTCGGGGAGCAGGGACCGGGGATCAGGGTGCGCCAGAGCGCTCCAGCCTGAAGTCATACTCAAGCTTGATTGTGTCCGCCACGCTGAGCACCGAGCGCACCCGGGGCTTTTCCATGGCGAAGTCGGCAAACGTGAACGCGGTCGTGGCGGTGCCGGTGACCACCTCGCCTGAGCGGATGGCCGTCACCCGCCAGGTGGTGGGCCGGGTTTCCCGCTTGACTGTGAGGTTGCCGGTCATGGTGAAGCTGCTGGAATCCCGCTCGGCGAGGGGCAGCCTGACTCCGCTCGCGCCGGTCAGCGCGAGGGTAACGGTCGGAAAGCTGTCGGTTTCCAGCAGGCGACGGCGGACGTAACCGTCACGGCGGTCCTTGTCGCTGGTGAGCCCGGCGACGCCGATGTTGATCTGCGACCCGGCCGGGACGATGGCGCCGTTCTGGTCAAAGTTGATGGCGCCGGTGACGGCGGACGTCCGGCCGACCGCGTCATTGGGAAAATCGAACCCTGCCAGCTGCTCGCGGACCCGGTAACGGGCCTCGTTGCCGGTGGTGGAGACGGTGTACGACCAGGCGGACAGTCGGACAGTCGGCGGGACGGCTGGGCGGCTGGGCGGCTGGACGACAGCACGGCCGGCCGGCGCGGCGTTGGAGCCTGCAGCCAGGAGCAGGACGAGCACCAGCGGCGAAAGGGGCATGAGAATCTTCATGCCCCCAGAATACGCGAAAATGAGCCTGATGGAAACAGGGGCGGCTGGTCAGCCGCCCGGTGGGGCCGTCAGGGCTTTACGCTGCAGGCGTCTGCTGCTGGAGCGTTGTTGAGCTGGGCCAGCAACTCCTCAGCCGGCATCCCGGCCACCTCCGCGGCTTCGCGGATGGAGCGGCCGGCGCCGCAGCAGGTGTCCAGCGACAGCCGGTGCAGCAGGTCCGCTGCACCGGGGGCGCGCGCCAGCACTTCGCGGATGGTATCGGTTTCCTGAAAACTCTTGTTCATGATCTCCTCAGTGTGAAGCCATGGTCGCGGGATGGCCGACCTGAATGCTGCCCACCGCGCCCTTGTTGGCATCGGCGAAGGCGTGGGTAAGGAAGGCGTAGCTGCCCTCGCCCGCCTGTCCCTCCTTGAATTCGAGTTCCATCACTGCACCACCACCGGTGGGAACGTTCCAGGTCTGCACCCCTTCGATGACCCGGCTGGTATTGCCGCCGGGGTACACCCGGTCGAAGATGTTGCCCACCACATGGAAGTCGCTCCGGATGCTGGGACCGGCGTTCATCACGAAGAGTCGGACCCGGTCGCCCACGTCCACCTTGAGCGGCTCGCGGGTGTACTGGAACGCCTTCCCGTTGAAGACCACGTAAGTCGGGTCAGCTTCCTGCATCGCCGCCCAGTCGCCTTCCATCACGGAGCTGTCGGTGACCGAGCCGCGGGGATAGAAGTCGCTCTGCACCAGCACGAACTCCTTGTCGGCCTTCGTGGGCCAGCCGTCGGCCGGGTCCACGATGATCGGCAAGTACATGCCCTGCGCGATGTGCATCAGGATGGGCGGCGTGCCGCAGTGCACCATGAAGACACCCGCAGTGGTCGCCTCGAACTCGAACTGGAGGCTGTCCTTCGGAGCGATCGACTTCATCGCGTGGTTCATCGGGATCTTCGACGCGTGGAAGTCGATCGAGTGCGGCATGTTCTCCGCCTCGTTGATCAGGTTGATCCGGACCAGGTCGCCCTGGCGCACCCTGATGACGGGTCCCGGCACGGTGTGGCCGAAGGTCCAGCCCACGTAGCGGACACCCTGGGCGATCTCAATGGTGTCGTGGGTCATCGGGATCCGGAATTCCTTGATCCGGGCCCGTCCAACCGGAGCCACGCTGGCATCGAAGGCGGGAGTGACCGCCGTGCGGGTGACGCTGAAGTCGACCCTGCTGACCTCATCGGGGCGACCTGCGCCGGTGAGGAGCATGAAGCCCACCCCCAGCGACAGCACGGATGTCAACAGCAGCTTGTTCGCGATCAGCATTCGGTCCTCGATCCCCTTCGGAATTGTGAGATTGCCTTGTCACTGAAAGGAGGATACGGGGGGAGTGGCCAAGCCTGTCGTAAGGGAGAGTGAAGGTTCCTTAATGGACGGACGGACGGACATATGGACAGATGGACAGACGGACAGACGGTGCGACGACTCGCCGACGGCAACTCTCGAGATCTTATGGAGGTCTTTAACTGCGATCCCTACAGCGGGATGGCCAGCAGGGCCTGGGGGGCCAGGTGGGCGAAGCGCCGGGCGATGCTGCCTCCTTCGACAGGGCCCGGGGGGCCGCCGCGGCGATTGCCGACGGCGACGACGTCCGCGCCAGTGGCTTCTGCCGCGTCGAGCAGCTGGGCGACGGGATCACCACGGCGTATCAGGAGCGCGTCTTTCACGCTTCGTCCCGGACCCGTGGCCCTGGCCAGTACCCCGCGGTCGGCCCGGGTGGCGAGCCTTTCGAGCTGGCCGATTAGGGCGATGGTGCGCGCTGAGGGAATTGGAGCAGCGTCTCCGTTCTGGGCGGGCTCGACGATGATCGGCTGGATACCGGCGCCAATGGCACTGGCGAAGGTGGCGGCGGCGCGGAACACGACGAAGCCACGCTCGGTACCGTCGAGCGCCACGAGGATGCGCTGCAGGGGAGCCACTCGCGGCGGCACATAAAGACTCGCCACCTGGCTCCGCCGTGCCACGGCATCGGCCGTGTCGCCAACCAGCAACCGGGCCGCGGCGGTTCGGGGCTTCCGGCCCAGTATCAGGAGATCGGCGCGCCGGTTCTCGGCGAAGCGGCAGATTTCGACGCTCGGTATGCCGTGGGCACAACCCAGCTCGACCTGCGCTTCGGGCGCCGCCGCGGCCAGGTCGTGCTCGAGCCAGTGCGCGAGACGGTCCAGGATGGTGGAGTCGCCTGAACCACCGCCGCCGTGGGGCACGCGGACATGGGCAGCGGCCGGCGTCACGGTCATGATTGTAAGCCGGGCGCCGGACCGTGCGGCCAGGTCGAGTCCGGTACGGACTGCACTGCGACCGGCATCGGTTTCGTCGGCGGCGACCACAAGGTGCTGGAGCTGCATGCATCCTCCCGTGAACGGAGGCATGTTATCGCGCAGTCGATGAAGGAAGCGTGAAGCCTTACGGAAGGCAGTACATTCCTTTCATGACCTCAGCTACCATGCCCCCGAGCCATCGGCTCGAACAGCTGGTGACCACTGGCACCCTGCTGACCACGGAACTGTCGCTGGAAGGCGTGCTGCAGCGGGTTGTCGAAGTAGCGGCGGCGCTCATCGGTGCCCAGTACGCGGCGATCGGCGTGCTGGACCCGGATGGCCGCCTGCTGGAGAGCTTCACGACGTTCGGGATCTCGGAGGAGGAGCGGGACAGGATCGGGCCCCCGCCCCGGGGCCACGGGATCCTGGGTCTGGTGATCCGGGAGAAGCAGGTGATCCGCCTGCCCGACCTCACCAAGCATCCAGACTCCTACGGCTGGCCACCGCACCACCCTCCGATGCAGTCATTCCTGGGCGTGCCCATCGTGGGACGGCGGGGGACGTTCGGCAATCTCTACCTTACCGAGAAGATCGGCGCGGACGAATTCACCGACGACGACGTGCGGATCGCGCGACTGCTGGCGGCGCAGACTGCGGCGGCGGTGGAGAATGCCAGGCTGCACGAGGAGAGCGCACGGCTGCTGGAGGAAGTCCAGCAGCTGCACCGATCGCGTGAGCGCTTCTTCGCGATGGTCAACCACGAGCTTCGAAACGCGCTGGCGGCCACCTACGGCTGGGCCGAGATGCTGGTGCGAAAGAAGGACCCGGCCACGGTGCCGCTGGCGGCGTTCGAGGTGCTGGAGTCGGCGGAACAGGCGGTGGCCCTGGTGAACGACCTGCTGGACCTGAGCCGGCTGGACGAGGATCGCCTTCGCCCGGTGATCCGGGCGGTGGATCCACTCACGGTCGTAAGGAGGGCCGTTGGCAGGGTCACGCCGGCGGCGGAGGCGCGGGAGGTTTCCCTGGCCATCCGCTCCGGCCCTGTGCCGACCTCGGAGACCGACGCCAGCCGGCTGGAGCAGATCCTGATCAACCTCCTCGGCAACGCGATCCGGCACACCCCCAACGGCACCACCGTCACCGCCACGCTTGAGGCGCGCGACGATAATGTGATATTCCGGATCTCCGACCAGGGTCCGGGCATTCCCGAGTCCGAGCTGGAGACGATCTTTGACGTCTACGTGACCAAGGCGGGCGAGGAGGCGCGCGGCCATGGGCTGGGCCTGCCGCTGTCGCGCCGACTGGCCCGGCTGCTGGGCGGTGAACTCCGTGCGGTGGAAGACGCCCCAGAGGGCGCATGCTTCGAACTCGAACTGCCAGCGGGAACCTCATGAAGATCCTGGTAGTGGAAGACGACCGGAAGGTCGCCGGCTTCATCGAGCAGGGACTCAAGGAGGAGGGCCACGTGGTGGACGTCGCCCCCGACGGCGAGGAAGCCACCATGCTGGCTCACGTGTACGAGTACGACATAATCCTGCTCGACGTGGTGCTGCCGAAGAAGAACGGCTTCCAGGTCGCGGCCGAGCTCCGGCGCGAGGGGCGGACGACCCCGATCCTGATGCTCACCTCGCGCGACGCCACCGAAGACGTGGTGCGCGGGCTGGACTCGGGTGCGGACGACTACCTCGCCAAGCCGTTCAAGTTCGAGGAACTCCTGGCGCGGATCCGGGCCCTCGGCCGGCGAGGAGGCGCCGAGCGGATGGACACGCTCAGTTTCGGGCCGGTGTCGATGGACCGACTGAAGCATCGCGCCGAGCTGAATGGCGAGCCGCTGGACCTGACGCCCAAGGAATTCCAGCTGCTGGAGTATTTCCTGCTGCATCCCGACGAGGTGGTGAAGCGGACTACCCTTCTCGAGAAGGTGTGGGACATGCACTTCGATCCTGAGAGCAACGTGGTCGACGTGCATGTGGGCAACTTGCGGCGCAAGCTCCAGGCGGCGTCCGGTGAGCCGCTCATTGCGACGGTGCGAGGAGTTGGCTTCAGCCTGCGAAAAGAGAACTGACGCCGGAACGGCAACTACGTAAACGGGAACTGCAACTGCGTAAACGGGAACTCCAACTGGCAGCATGCCGACACTGACCCGCTGGTTCATAAAGACGGCGCTGGTCTGTTTCGTCTCGGCGCTGCTGCTGGGTGCGGTGATGCAGAGCCGTGCGGCTGCTTCGGCCTTCCCTGCCCTGGCACTGTCCTGGCCAGGCTACCTCCATATGCTGATGGTCGGCTGGATTACGGGGCTCATCATGGGAGTCGCGTTCTGGCTCTTTCCCCGCCCCGACAGGAACCACCCGCCCCCGCCCGAGTGGCTCGGCTGGATTGCGTACAGCTGCCTCTACACGGGCCTGCTGCTGCGGTTGCCGGCAGAGCCGGCCACGGCCCTGGATCCGCACTCGCCGCTCCGCTGGCTGCTTCCCGCGTCGGGGCTGCTGCAGCTGGCGGCCGCCGTGGCCTTCGCGCGCCTGATCTGGCCCCGGGTGCGGACCCGCTGAATGCCTGCCGCAAGCGTATGGCTGGTGCGCACCGGGCTGGTGCACTTGCTGGCGGGCTTTGCCCTCGGCACCGTGATGCTGGCGCAGAAGGGGCTGGTACTGGGCGGCGCAGGGCTCACGCTTCTCAGGCCGCTTCATGCCGAGCTTCTGACGCTGGGCTGGACCGTGAACCTGGGAATGGGTGTGGCATTCTGGATCCTGCCTCGTGCCGGAACAGGCGCCGTCCGCGCTGGAGCCAGGCAGGTGGCGGTTTCAGCCGTCCTCCTGAATGCTGGAGTGCTCGTGGTGGGGCTTGCACCGCTGCTCGGTGCGGGACCGTGGCTGGCCGTCGGGGGGCGCATTGCAGAGGCAGCGGCCGCACTCATGTTCGGTGCCCACGCCTGGAAGCGGGCCCGGCCCGCTATTTCTTCTTCCGAGCCACGTTGACGTCTTCCTTGACGATCTTTCCGATGAGAGCCAGGGCCTCCTTCTCAGGGAGCATCCCGCGCCTCTGGTAGTGTCCCACCTTCTCGAGCCGAAGCCACGCCTCCCAGCGCGCTCCCACGTGGCGCCGCACCGGTTCCAGGAACCAGCCGAGCACTCCGTCCAGCAGCCGATGCAGCACCACGCCGCTTGCCATTCCCATGCTGAGAACAGCTTCAGCGGTCCAGCCTTCAGGTATGAGTTCCGGGAAAAACCAGAGCACGACACCCGATCCCACCACCCCGACAGCTCCACCGAATGGCAATGTCTTGAAGAGGCTGGCACCGGTCTTGGTGACCCAGTTGAACTTTGACTTGATGGCCGGTCCGGCGCCGCCGAGGGGCGCGGTGTTCTTCAGCGCCATGGTTCCCTCCGGCGACGAAGTTCTGTCGCGACGCCCACGAGCAGAATGCCGGCGAGCGAGAGTCGGATGGGGCTGGACCGACTGACGGGTGGACGGGTGGACGTATGGACGGGTGGACGGGTCGACGTATGGACGGATGGAGCGGTCGGTGGCCGGAAGCTGTCGCTGCGCGACTGAGGGCGCTGCTCGGCGGCCGAGCCGTCAATGTCACCGCGCGCCTGTGGGAGCCGCTCGGCGAGCGTCGCCTGCGGCGGCGCAGGGGTGGCGGCCTGCTGGGGCAGGCGTGCCGTGGCGAGGACAACCAGGGCGGCCGCGTATACGGCCATGCGCCACAACGAGATGGGTGGGTGCGAGTGAGCCGACATGGTCGGCCTCCCAAAGAGTCTGGGA
>CAMLHP010000076.1 GCA_946479805.1 uncultured Gemmatimonadota bacterium
ACCCAGAGCTCGCGCTTCATCCTGGATGAGGTGGCTGCGACCCTCGCCGAGAACCCCAACATCCGGGTCGAGGTGGCGGGTCACACCGACAACACCGGCCCCCGCGCGCTGAACGAGCGGCTGTCGCTCCAGCGGGCTGATGCGGTGCGGAACTACCTCATCAGCAAGGGCATCGCTGCCGACCGCATGACCGCGGCTGGCTATGCCTGGGATCGCCCGGTTGCCACCAACAACACCCGTGCGGGTCGCGCGCTCAACCGGCGCACCGAGCTGGTTCGCCAGCAGTAGCAGCACGGTACCGTAACAACGAAACCGCCCGTCGGCTGATGCCGGCGGGCGGTTTTGCTGGGGGCAGGCGGCGTCGTAACGACGGCCTGTATTGATGGACGTCGGCGAGACGCCCGCGCGCTCCCATCGGCTAAGGCCGCTGCTCGGCTCCTGTTCTCATCGGCTAAAGCCGCTGCTCGGCTCTGTCGCTGAAGCGACGCTTTTTCGACGAGCTGACAACTTTCAACGCACTAAGCGGCTTTAGCCGCAGAGCCGAGCAGCGGCTTCAGCCGATGAGAACGATGAGACCGCGCGCCGAGACGCGGCTTCAGCCGATGAAAGCGCTATCTCCGTCTGGCCTTGGTCGCCGTAATCAGCGCCACGCCGCCTATGATGACGGCGGACGCCGCGAGGTGGCGGACTCCGAAGGGCTCGCCGGCAACCGCCCAGCCCAGCGTCACCGCCACCACCGGATTCACGTAGGCGTAAGTGGCGACTCGGCTGGGGGTGCTCACCTGCAGGAGCCAGGTGAAGGCGGTGAATCCCAGCAGCGAGCCGAACACGACCAGGTACGAGAGCGCCAGCAGTGACCGGGTGCTGGGCACGCTGGCCGCCAGTTGGCCAGCCTCGCCGCTGGCGAGCCCGGCCAGCGCGAGGCAGGCTCCCCCCGCCAGCATCTGCATTCCCGAAGACAGCGCTCCTGACTTCGGCAGCGGCTGGCCCTTGGAAATGATGCTGGCGTAGGCCCAGCTTATGGATGCAAGCGTGAGGACCGCGGCGCCCAGCAGGTCCACCCTGCCGCCGCCGGGTGCCAGCAGCAGCGCCACTCCGGCGAGGCCGGCCAGCAGCCCCACGATCGTGGTGGCCGGGGGCGCCGGCGCACCGCGCAGCCGCTCGATCACGACGGTCCACAGCGGCATGGTTGCCACCAGGACGGCGGCGAGCCCCGAGGCCACCCGCTGTTCGGCCCAGACCACGCCGCCATTGCCGCACAGCAGGAAAAGCGCTCCCAGCAGCAGCGCCGACCGCCACATTCTGGGCTCCGGTCGCGCGGCACCGGTGAGTCGGGCCGCCGAATAAAGCACCGTGCCGGCGATGAGGAACCGGACCCCTGCCATCAGCAACGGCGGCAGGGTCTCGATGGCGATGGCAATGGCGAGGTAGGTGGAGCCCCATACCAGGTAGATGGTCGCGAACGCCGCGATGACGAGCGCTCGTGACGGGGCCGGCGTGGAAGATTGGGACATGCGCGGCGGATAGTAGCGTGGTAAGGTTCGGCGCGCTATCCGTTTCAGCGTTCGGCAAGGAGAACGATGGCAAGCATCATGGATCCGGCGGCCGTGGAAAGGCTCGAGGCAATCGGCGGCAAGGGACTGGTCCGAAGTCTCGCCGCACTTGTCAGGGAGGAGTTGCCTCCCCGGCTGGCCCGGCTGGAGCAGTCGCGCAAAGATCGCGATGCGGCTGCGCTGGGCCCGGCGGCCCATGCACTGGTGTCCGCCACCGGGAACTTCGGCGCCTGGTCGCTGGCCGAGCTGGCGCGGTCGGTTGAGCAGCGGGCGCCCGCCGCCGACTGGGATGCGCTCGATGCCGACGTGGCCCGGCTGCAGCAATCGGGCGAGCAGTTCCTGGCGGAACTCGCGCAGCTCGAAGCACCCGGGCCGGAGGACCAGAATGGCTGACGCGCCGGTCACCTATGCCCGCCGAGTGGGACTGTTCACCGGCGTCATGATGGTAATCGGCGGCATCATCGGGTCGGGAATCTTCCGGAGTCCGCAGGTGGTGGCCCAGCGGGTGGGCACGGCAGAGCTGACGCTGCTGGCGTGGGCGCTGGGCGGATTGATCGCCCTGGCCGGCGCGTTCGTCTACGCCGAACTGGGCGCGCGGATGCCGCGCACCGGCGGGCAGTATGTCTACCTCCGCGATGCGCTGGGGCCATTGCCCGCGTTTCTCTATGGCTGGGCGCTGCTGCTGGTGATTGCCCCGGGAGCCATCGCGGCAGTGGGCATCACCTTTGCCGACTACCTGCTTCCGCTGGTCGGCGGCGGGCCATCGCTCCAGCTGCCGGTCGTGATCGCCACGATCGCCTTTCTCGCCGCCATCAACTATGTCGGCGTCAACTTCGGCGCCGTCACCCAGAACATCTTCACCGTGCTCAAGTTGGCGGCGCTGGCGGCGCTGGTGGCTGTCGGCCTCGCCGCAGCGGCAGGGCTGGTCGGGACTCCGCCCAGCGTGGCGGCTGAAGCAGCGGCGCCGCCGTCGAATGTGCTGGCCGCGCTCAGCGCTGCGCTGGTGCCGGTGCTCTTCAGCTATGGCGGCTGGCAGCAGACCAACTTCGTGGCCGAGGAGATCATCTCGCCCGAGCGGAACCTGCCGCGCGCCCTGCTGCTGGGGGTGGTTGCGGTGGTGGTGGTTTACCTGCTGGCCAACGTGGCCTACCTCTCCACCCTGGGAGCGGGCGGCCTGGCCGCGAGCAGCGCACCAGCGGCCGACGCCATGCGCGCGCTGATCGGCCCCGCGGGCGAAACCCTGATTTCCGCAGGGATCGCCGTCTCCACCTTCGGATTCATTGCGCTGGTCATCCTGGTGACGCCGAGGGTGCTGCAGGCGATGGCAGCGGACGGCCTGTTCCTGCCGGTATTCGGACGGCTGCACCCGCGCTATCGCACGCCCGGCGCGGCGATAGCGTTCGTGGGCGCGTGGTCCATCGTGCTGGCGCTGTCGGGCAAGTACGGCGCGCTGCTGGATTACGTGGTGTTTGCCGACTGGATCTTCTTCTCGCTCACCGGCGTGACGCTGCTGATCTACCGCGCGCGCGAGCGCCGGGGCCAGCCGGCAGGCGACGCCGCGGGAAACCCCGGCTTCCGGGCACCGCTCCATCCGGTGCTGCCGCTCCTGTTCGTGCTGGCCGGCATGTATGTGGTGTTCGGGTCAGTGGCGTCGAATCCGGGCAACGCAATCAGGGGAGCCGTGATCCTGGCGGTGGGAGTGCCGGTGTACCTGTACTCAACACGAAAGTAGTAAAAAGTGGAAAGTGGGGAGTTGGGAGTGGGTGGTAAGGAATTATTCCATCCACTCCCCACTCCCCACTTTCCACTCCCCCTGCTTTCAGGTTGTGTCCTCGGGAGACACCGGTGGCGGCTGGGGCGGCGGGTCGACCTTGCGCATGCCCGTGAGGCTGAACCGGCGCCGCCTGGGCGGCCGCAGAGGTTCCGGCGGGGGAATGACGTGGGCCAGGTACTCCTCGCGGTACATCCGGATCAGCTCGAAGAAGTACGAGATCGCGAGCGGCCCGATCAGGAGCCCCATCAACCCGAAGTAGCGAATGCCGGCGAAGGCGCCGATCACGGTGATGAAGGGGTGGATGGCGGCGTAGCGGCGATACACCCAGGGCCGGATGAGGTTGTCGATGCCGCCCACTATCACGAATCCCCAGACGACCATCGCGACCGCCCAGAAGTACTGCTGCTGCAGGAAGAGCACCCCGGCTGCGGGAAGCCAGATGAGCCCGCTGCCCACCACCGGCAGGATCGCGAACAGTGCGGTGACCACGCTCCAGAACACCGGATTGGCCAGTCCCGTGGCCCAGAACGCGAGCCCCAGGAGCGCGCCCTGCACCGCTGCGGTGAGGAAGGTTCCGATCAGGGTCGAGATCGTCACGTCCTTGAAGCGCTTCTGCAGCGCCCTGGCGTTGTCGGCACTGAATGGAATGAACGGCCTCAGGTGGCCCGCGGTGTTCTCGGGCGCACGAAGCATGTAGTAGAAGCCGAAGAAGGCAATGGTGAGCGACAGCGCCAGCCGGGTGGCCGAGCCCAGCACCCCCAGCGCAGTGTTGCCCAGCTTGGGAACGATGGTCGATCCCAGGTTCTGGATCTGGGCTGAGAGCTCGGCCCCGACATCAAACCGGCCAATTCGGAGGGTGCGCAGCCGGTCTATCAGCGGGCTGTTGAGCAGGCCCTGGATCATCTCCGGACCCTGGGTCGCCAGGAGCGAGATGATCGACGCCACCGGGCCCACGATGATCAGGATGCCGGAGAGGATGACCAGCGCCGATGCCAGACCTTCGGGGATGTACCTGGTAAGCCAGCGGTACACCGGCACGAAGATGACGTACAGCACCATCGCCCCGATGAGGCCGCTGGTGAAGGGCCACAGGGCGACGGCCAGTGCCACGCCCAGCACCAGGATCAGCCCGGCGGCGCGGTCCTTCTCGGCGTCGAAGAATGACATGGGGATGGAGCATACGCGCATCAGGCCCCGCCCGCCAGCCAAGCCCGTAGTGCTCGGTTTAAACACATTACCGACGAAAGTCGTCTAACGCATGTGACCAGTGAACCCGGCCTGGCCGCGGCACAGGCAGGCGACCCCGATGCCTTCGGGCAGGTCTATCACGCGCACGTGGGCCGGGTGTTCGCACTCTGCCTCCGGCTGGCGGGCGACGCCCAGCGCGCCGAAGAACTGACCCAGGATGTCTTCGTGCGGGCGTGGGACCGGCTGGCGAGCTACCGGGGCGAGAGCTCCTTCGGGACCTGGCTCCACCGTCTCGCGATCAACGTCGTCCTCACCGACCGACGCACCGCCTGGCGCAGGGGCCGACGCTTCGAACTCACCGACGACCCCGCCGCCTTTGAGCGCGCGGCCGAGTACCCGGAGGGCCTGGCCGTGGACCTGGAGACCGCCATCAGCAGGCTTCCGGCCGGCGCGCGCACCGTGTTCGTGCTGCATGATGTCGAGGGATTCACCCATGACGAGATCGCCGACATGACCGGGAGCGCCGCCGGCACGTCAAAGGCGCAGCTGTTCCGGGCGAGGCGGCTCCTCCGAAAGTGGCTTGACCGATGAACTGCGAAACCATCCGGGACCTGATCGACAGCCACGTGGCTGGTACCCTCGCCGCGCGAGACGCCCTTGCCGTCGAGGACCACGTGGCAGGCTGCGCCGAATGCGCCACCGATCTGGCCGCGGCCAGGGCACTGCGTGATCCGGTGCGGGCCCTGCCTCGCCAGCTCCAGCCGCCCGGCGGCAGCTGGCCTGCCGTGCGCCGGCGGGTGGGCGGCAGGCGCACGCCAGGATGGGGCGCGCTGGCCGCGGCGGCGGTGCTTCTCGTGGCGCTCAGCAGCGTCACGACCGCGCTACTGCTCGACCGGACCGGTTCTCGAGGGGAGCCGCTGGCATCAGCACCCGCTGGCATTCAGGTGATGGAGGCGGGTTACATCGAGCAGGCCCGCGACCTGGAGGCGGCGCTACAGGCGGGACGCGACAACCTTGCACCCGAGACGATCGCCATAGTCGAGCGAAACCTCGACATCATCGCGGAGGCCATCACCGAGTCGCGCGCCGCGCTGGAAAAGGACCCTGGCAACCAGGACCTCCGCATCCTGTTGCGGACCGGGCATGAGCAGCGGTTGGCGCTGCTGGAACAGGCCGTGCGCCTCACGCGGGAGCTCTAGGGTGCGCGGCACCCTTCTTCTCCTGCTGCTGCTGGTGCCGCTGCCTCTCGCGGCGCAGCGCCAGGAGGTGCGCGGCCATCAGGCGGACGCCAGCGTATCGATCCGGGCCTACAACCTGGCGGGCAGCATCCGCGTCATCGGCTGGAGCAGGGACTCGGTTCATGTGAGCGCCACAGTTGCGAGCGGCAGCCGGCTCTACTTTGGCGGCTCGCGCTCCGCGCTCAAGCTGGGCGTCGAGGCCGACGCAGCGCCGGGCGCTACGCCACCGAGCGAACTGGTACTCCGGGTGCCCGCAGGCGCCCGGGTGTGGCTCAAGTCGGCTACGGCGGGAGTTGAGGTCGAGGGCATAACCGGCGAAGTGGACGTGTCTACCGTGAGCGGGAACATCCGGGTAAGGGCTGAGCCGTCGCTGCTGGTGGCGGAATCGATGGAAGGGTCGCTCGACATCGGCGGCTCTGCCACGGTGCTGAAGCTCAAGGCCGCGGGTGGCGGCATTCGGTTCGACGGTTCCGCAGCCGATGTCAGTGTCTCCACCGTGAGCGGCGACATCCACCTGAACGTTGCCGGTCCCCTCGCAACGGGACGGGTCGAGTCGGTGACCGGAAGCATCACATGGGCGGGCGGAGTTGCTGCAACAGGTTCACTCGACCTGCAGACCCACGGGGCCCACATCCAGCTGGCGTTGCCGCCCGGCCAGGACGCCGAGATCGATGTATCAGCGTTCAGCGGAAAGGTGGTGAACGGTTTTTCCTCGGCCCGCCGGTCGGCGCCGGCCGGGAAGCCGGTTCATTATGTGCTGGGAAGTGGCGGCGCCCACATCGCTGTCCGCTCGCTCAAGGGAGGAGTGACGATTTCGGCCAAGCCCTGATTCAAACGCCGTTCACCGTGGCGGCATCTCATGGACATGAAGCACTGTCCACCGTCACCGGAGGTTCTCATGATCGCCACCACACTGCTCTCCCTGCTCGCGCTCTCGGCAACAATTCCTGAACCGGCCCATCCGGAAGCGCTGGGCTCCCCCTGGCTCTCCATCGAGCTCCCCGCCAATCCGCTCAACGCCCGCACCCGGGACGCCTACCTGCTGGTGCACAGCTACTACCACTCGACGATCGCGCGCATGCCGCTCACCGGCACTGCCACCGGCATGGTGGATGGCAAGCGGCGAGTGATGCAGCTTCAATTCGACGAGACCGGCATGGTCGGCGTCATGGCGGTGAAGCAGACCTGGCCCACGGAAGGAGCCTGGGTGCTCGCCATCAATGGAGGCGGCGACAACGGGCCGACAGCACTGGTGGGTATTGGGAAGGGCGGGAAGGTGCGCTCAGTCGAGGTGCCAACCCAGACCAGGGGAGATGACACCTGGGGCCGCAAGGTCACCGAGCGCGACATCGACAACACGCTCAAGGAAGTGGCAGCTGCGGACAGCCAGGGCCGCACGCACGACCTGGCGTATGCGGGGCTGGTGCTGCCGCTGGCAGGGGCGGGGCTGATTCTGCGGAAGGCCAGGAAGTAGCGACGACCTCGCCCCGCTGAGCGAAGCTCCCGCTATCCTGCTGGCTTCAGCAGGGCGTACCCCAGCACCCGCGGCGCTTCGCCTGGATCCCGCCACACGCCGTAGATCATCTCGGCACCGATGTACATCGGATCGAAGCGGGGCGGGATCGCGATCTCGCCCTGCCAGATCCCGCTGATGTCGAACACCGCCCAGATACTCGGCTGGTCGCCCCGCACCGAGTAATGCTCTACCCAGATGTTGCCGGCGTCGTCCGGAAGCACGCGCTCTATCACCGGCATGCTTCCCGGGAACGGCGCCGAGTCGAGCGCCCGCACCAGAGCAGAGTCGAGCTGGCGCTGCATGCCGTCGGCGGGAGGCGCGATGGCGCGGGCGGTGCGGAAGCCGTCAATCGCCTCGGGCGTGACCGGCGCCCCGGTCACTTCGCGCCGGATGCTCATGGTTCGCTGTCCCGCGGCGTCGAACAGGTCGACTTCGTACTTCCCTCCCTCGCTCACGCCGAACCCGCCGAAGCGCACGAACGCGCTGGTGCGACGCCCGAACGGCCTCGGCATGGGCGCGATGAACTGCTGGCCGGCGGTCGCGATCTCCACCCCGAAGCTCTCGCTCCACGCAATCCGCGCCAGCGTGTCCTGCACCCGCCCGTCGGCGCCAAAACGGAGCAGAGTCGCGGAATCCCGCCGCACCCGGCCCGCTGAATCGGGAAATGGAAACACCGCCCCGCCGGCTGCAACCAGCATGGTGCCATCGCGAAACCGGCCGACCGGCGTGACGAACAAATCGCCGATGTCAGCGAGCTCGGCCACACGGGTGGTCCTGGCGTCACCGAACAGGGTGAATCGCCTCTGCACTAGATCATACGCCAACAGAGAATCAGCAGCAGTCGCCAGCCAGCTGAGCCCCTCGAACTCCCCCGCCTCGCTGCCGCGTCCGCCCAGCGCGCGCAGTGGTGCGCCCGAGGGCGTGAACAACCTGATGCGCTGGGTCACGCCATCCGCCACAGCGATCGCGCCCGCAGGTGTGCGGATTACAGCCACGATGTCCTGGAACGGCGCCGCGCCGGTGCCGGCGATGTTCAGCGAGGCGGTGTCGGCCAGGGTCCAGCGCGTCGCAGCGGTCCAGGCCGGTTCTAGGTTGAGCACAATACGCACACCCGCGCTGTCGCGCGCAGCGGCGCCGGTGCCCACCGCTTCCGGCGGGCGGCGACAGGCGAACAGCGTAACGCAAACCAGACTGCAGACGGTGAATCGCATTGAAAAGAAGGTAACATCGGCTGTTCGCGCCGCGCCTCCCGTAGGCGTTGCTGGCGCGAGCGGTGGCCCGAGCGTGGACTGTCCCCGCCGAGCGAGCGCCTCAGCCGGAGGGAGGCGCGGCGCGAGCGGCCGAGGCGCCGAGCTGCCGGAAGGATACAGCGGCGCGAACGACTGGACGCCGAGTATACGTGCCATCAGTGTGTTCACGCTGTTCTTCCGTGTGATCAGCGGATCGGGGTTAAGTTGAGTACGCACACAGAAGCGTGCATCACACCCCATGGAGAGGGATCATGACCACCAGCAGCGCAGAAGGCATTTGGGAAGGCGGACTCAAGGGAGGCAACGGCACCTTCAGCGCCGGTTCCGGCGCATTCAAGGGAGCCTATTCATTCGGCACGCGGTTCGAGAGCGCCAAGGGCACCAACCCAGAGGAACTACTCGCGGCGGCGCATGCCGCCTGCTTCAGCATGGCACTGTCCGGTGCGCTCGAAGCCGCAGGAACCCCGCCCACCAGGATAACCACCAAGGCATCGGCCACGGTCGAGAAGGCAGGTGGCGGCTTCCGCATCACCACCATCAAGCTGGAAACCACTGGCGTCGTGCCCGGCATTGACCAGGCAAAGTTCCGGGAGACGGCGAAAGAGGCCGCTCAGGGATGCCCGGTGTCGCAGGCACTGGCGAACAACCTGAAGATCGAAGTCGAGGCGAGACTGGAAGAGTAGAAGAGGTAGAAAAGGTAGAAGAGGTAGAAGAGGTAGAAGAGGTGGTTGAGGGGGCCCTCTTCTACCTCTTCTACCTCTTCTACTTAAGATACTTCCACACCATCTCCGCAATGATCCGGTGCCCCCTGGCATTCGGATGTATCCCGTCCGCCGTGTTGAGTGAATCCACGCCGCCGACCCCTTCCAGCAGGAACGGCACCAGCGTGGCGCCGTGCTTCTCCGCCATCGCCGGATACACCGCGCGGAACGCGTCCGCGTAGCGCGCGCCCATGTTGGGCGGCGCCTCCATGCCCACTACCACCAGCCGGATAGTCGAGTCGTGCCGCTGCACCCGCGAGAGGATGCTGTCCAGGTTGGCCCTCAGCGCTTCCACCGGCAGCCCCCGCAGCCCATCGTTGGCGCCGGTCTCCACTACCATCACGTCCATCGGCTGCTGCAGCACCCAGTCCAGCCGCTCCAGCGCCCCCGCCGAGGTCTCGCCACTGATT
This sequence comes from uncultured Gemmatimonadota bacterium, assembly GCA_946479805.1. The sequence continues at coordinate 9,691 of CAMLHP010000076.1, forward strand.
CCCGCGTTCTGCGTACGGTATGGGAGTCCCGCCGAGTCGAGCTTCTGCTGGATCAGCGCCGGATACGCCTCGGCGGGGTCCACTCCCAGCCCGGCGGTGAGGCTGGTGCCCAGAAAGACGATGACGCCGCGTTCGTCACCGGGATTGCCGGCGGCCGTTGTGTCGCTGGCGCCCGGGCGGGGAGCATCCCCGGCACAGGCCAGCAGCGCCGCGCACAGCGCCAGTACCAGATATCTTTGCATGCCAATTCCGAACATGGATGACGAATGATCGAGTGCAATCAGCTCACCAGGACCTACAGCTCCGGCG
>CAMLHP010000077.1 GCA_946479805.1 uncultured Gemmatimonadota bacterium
CCCCCGATGGCGAGCGGATCGCCTTCTGGCACTTTGACATGACCGGCGTGGGCACCTTCCTGCTCATCAACGACACAGATTCCCTCTATCCCTTCGTCATTCCCATCCAGTATCCCAAGGCCGGGACCACCAATTCAGCGGTGACCGCCGGAGTGGTCAGCGCCCGCGGCGGCGAGATCACCTGGCTCGACGTTCCGGGAGACCCGAGGGACGATTACCTGCCGTGGATGGAGTGGGCGGGCGAGGACGAAGTCATGATCCAGCGGGTCAACCGGCGACAGAACACCATCGACTTCCTGCTTGCCAGCGCTGCCAACGGAGATGCGCGGACCCTGTTCGTCGAGCGCGACAGCGCCTGGGTAGACCTGGTGGGCGAGGTTCCCCAGCTGGATGGCGGCGGCCAGCTGCTCTGGACCAGTGAGCGCGACGGATGGCGCCGGGCGTACCAGGTAGACCGTTCCCGCGGGAGCGCGCGACGGGTCACCACCGGCAACTTCGACATGATTTCGGTGTCGCATGTGGATGAGGATGGCGGGTGGCTCTACTACATCGCGGCTCCCGAGGCGCCCACACAGCGCTTCCTCTACCGGTCCAGGTTGAATGGCCGGGGGCAGCCGGAGCGGGTAACGCCGGCGTCGGCGGGCGGGACCCATTCGTACAGCATATCCCCCAATGCGAAGTGGGCATTGCACAGCTGGTCCGACTTCGACACGCCGTCGGTGACCGAACTGGTTGCGCTGCCGTCGCACCGGGTAGTGCGCACCCTCGTGGCCAACGACACCCTGAAGGCAAGGGTGGCACCCTTCGTGGCCAGCAAGGGAACCTTCTTCCGGGTGCCGGTGTCGGAAGGTGTCGAGCTCGATGGGTGGATGATCCGTCCCACCGACTTTGACTCGACCCGCAAATATCCCGTGCTCATGTACGTGTACGGTGAGCCAGCCGGCCAGACGGTGAAGGACCAGTGGATGGGGACGTCGCGGCTCTGGTACCAGGCTATCGCCGACCTTGGCTACATCGTGGCGAGCGTGGACAACCGGGGCACACCGTCGCCAAGGGGCCGGGAGTGGCGCAAGGTCATCTATGGTGCGGTGGGCGAACTAGGAACCAGGGAGCAGGCCGACGCGGTCAGGACTCTCACCAGGACCCGCGGGTACCTCGATTCGACCCGGGTAGCGATCTGGGGCTGGAGCGGCGGCGGCACCAGCACACTCAACGCGATGTTCCGCTATCCCGACGTTTACCAGGTGGGGATGTCGGTGGCGCCGGTGCCGGACCAGCGGCTTTACGACACCATCTATCAGGAACGCTACATGGGCACCCCTCAGGACAACCTGGAAGGGTACAAGCGAGGTTCGCCCATCTGGCATGCCGAGGGGCTGGAGGGATCACTGCTGGTGGTGCATGGCAGCGGAGATGACAACGTGCACTACCAGGGCACCGAGCGGCTGGTGAACCGGCTGGTAGAGCTGGGCAAGCAGGTGGACCTGATGGTCTACCCCAACCGGTCGCACTGCATCTGCGAAGGCCGCGGCACGTCGCTCAATGTGTATTCACTTGTGACCCGGTACCTCCTGACCCATCTGGAGGCGGGCGGGCGGTAAAAACGGAACTGCGGCTGCCTGAACGGGAACTCCAACCGGGTTTGGACAGGGCGATTCCGCTGACGCCTGTCGCCCATTGGCTGCATCCTGCGCATCTTCAGGTGTCCTATTCAGGGTGACACCCATGTCTCGCCGCAGCCTGCTGCCGCTGTTCGCCGTCGTTTCTGCCTTTTTCGCCCCCGAGCTGAAGGCCCAGGAGCACGCCCATGCTCCGGCCGGTGACGCTCGGCTGGGCACGGTCCATTTCAGGACATCCTGCGCTCCCGCAGCGGCCCCGCAGTTCGACCGGGGAATCGCACTGCTGCACTCATTCGAGTTCGCCGCGGCAATCCGGGAGTTCGAGGGGGTACTGAAGTCTGACTCCACCTGCGCCATGGCGTGGTGGGGCATTGCGAGGAGCCGCTGGGGCAACCCCATGGTTCCCAACATCAGGCCTCCCGCCGTGCTTCAGCAGGGAAGGGAGGCAGTCGCCGGGGCGGAGCGGGTGTGGGCCGGCGCCACCGAGCGCGAGCGAGACTATGTCCGCGCCGTCGCCCAGCTGTTCCAGGAACCGGACCGGGACCAGAAAGCCCGGCTGGCTGCCTACGAGCAGTCGATGGCGGAGCTGGCGGCCAGGTATCCCGACGACACCGAGGCGCAGATCTTTCACGCCATTGCAGTTGTCGGCATCGCTGCGCCCAGCGACAAGACCTATGCCAACCAGCTCAGGGCTGGTGCGATCCTCGAGAAGCTCTTCCGGCAGAAGCCGGATCATCCCGGCCTGGCCCACTACATCATCCACAGCTACGACGTTCCGGCGCTGGCGGAGCGCGCGGCCGATGCGGCGGAACGCTACGCCGACATCGCTCCGGCGGCGGCGCATGCGCTGCACATGCCCTCGCACACCTTCACCCGGGTGGGCATGTGGGACCAGTCGATCCGCACCAACCTCCGTTCAATGGGCGTAGCCGAGCAGCAGGGGTCGCTGGCCGAGACACTGCATGCGGCCGACTATGCGGTCTACGCGTACCTGCAGCTGGGCCAGGATTCGTCCGCGCACGCCATTATCCAACGGCTGCCCGAGCTGGCGGCGAAATTCGACCCCGCCGCAGTCACCGGCGCGGCTCCAGGATCGGCCGGCGTTTTTGCGCTGGCAGCAATGCCGGCGCGCTATGCCCTGGAGCGTGACGCTTGGGAAGAAGCGGCCCGCCTGGAGCCGGTGCCCAGTGACTTCCCTTACGCCGAGGCCATGACCTGGCTTGCCAGGGGACTGGGCGCGGCGCGCCTGAAGGACCTGGCCCTGGCGGCGGAGGCCGTGGACTCACTCAGCTCCTTCCAGGCTCGACTGGCACAGCATAAAGAGGCGTACTGGGCCGAGCAGGTCGCGATCCAGCAGCTGAGCGCGGCGGCATGGCTCGACCTGGCTGCGGGTCGCGGCGAGCAGGCGCTGGAGAAGATGCACGAAGCGGCCACGCGCGAGGCGGCCACCGAAAAGTCGGCAGTGAGCCCGGGGCCGCTGGCTCCGGCGCGGGAGCTGCTCGGTGACATGCTGATGGAGCTGGGAAGGTCGGAAGAGGCACTGGCTGCATACAAGGAATCGCTGGAGCGGGAGCCGGGCAGGCGGCGGTCGCTGCAGGCGGTTGCGGAGTTGGAATAACTTGTCCACGGCTGAAGCCGCGGCTCGGCTCTGCCGCTGAAGCGGCTTGGTGACGTGGTACAACGCCGTTCGTCGCCCACAAGCGGCTTCAGCCGTACAGCCGAGCCGCGGCTTTAGCCGTGGGCCGCTACGGTACCGGGTAGAATTCCCGCGCCCTGCGGCGGCTCCCGCTGGGGGACTCCACGGAGGCACGAAATGTCAGGGCAGGGATCGACCGGGGCACTACATCTTCTCGTCCGCGGTGGGCCCGTACACCGACGGTAGCGCCACATCGTTCAGCCGCAGGTACACCGTGAGCTGACCCCGGTGGTGATACCAGTGATTGAACAGGATGTTACGCAGCACCGCACCGCGTGGCATCACCATCAGATCCTGTCCGTCGCGCGTCATGCGCCAGGGGCGAGCGAGGTCGGCATCGTTCATCGAACCGATAGTGGTGCGGGCATCGGCGATGCTGGAATCGAAGATCGTGACCAGCTCCTCGCTGCTCCCGGCCGTGGACGGAGAGGGGAAGTTGGCAGCGTCGAAACTGGACATCTGTGCCATGGCCGAAATGCCGCGTGGGATCTTGGCGATGTGGGTGGCGAGCTCGCCCAGGGACATGGACTTCGCGTGGGGCCGCCAACCCAGGAGGTCGGTAGGGACTCGTTCAATGACCCGGCGAGTGGTGGCGGCTTCGTAGTCGAGCTCGTGGAGCAGGTCCTGAATCGTGGGCATTACAGCTCCTGAACGTGATGCGGGGGAGTTGGGGCAGACTGAAGCTAATCACCTTGCGCCAGCGTGCCCTTTGTCCAGCGCGGGACAGGCGGCGGCATTGGCGTTTGGTCGTCGCGGCTCCGGGTCGCCCCTGCATCTCATTTTCCGAGTTCTGCTGGAGCTTTCACCCTCCCCAGCACTCCCGCCAGCCCGATCAGCGCCAGCAGGTACGGCAGCACGATAAACAGTTGATAAGGCACCTCCAGCGCCATCGCCTGAAACAGGTACTGCAGCGCGGTTGCTGCCCCGAACAGGAGCGCCGCCAGCAGCACCCCCACCGGGTGCCACCGCCCCAGCACCACCAATGCCACCGCCACAAAGCCCCGGCCCGCGGTCATCTTCTCCGCGAAGGTCCCCACCTGGGCCAGCACCAGCGCCGCCCCTGCCAGCCCCGCCAGCATCCCACCCGCCACCAGCGACAGGGTCCGGTGCAGCTCCGTCCTTACTCCTGCCGCCCGCGCCGCCCGGCGGTCCTCGCCCGTGGCCCGAAGCTCCAGCCCGGTCCTGGTCCGGAACAGGAACCACCACGACACCGGAACCAGCATCAGCGCCATGTAGGTGGTCAGCGGCTGGGCAAACAGCATCGAGCCGATGAACGGGATCCGCGCGAGCAGTGGCACTTCCACCGCGCTCATGGTGGGGATCGACAGACCCGCGCCGCCGGCGCCGAACGCGACCCGGTACACCGCTCCCGTGAGCCCGATGCTCCCCAGCGTGATCGCAGTGCCGGCGATGATCTGGTCCGCACCCCACTTGACCGTGATCAGCGCGAAGAGTGCCGACAACATCGCCCCCGCCAGTAACGCGACCCCGATGCCGGTGGCCACGCCACCGTGCGCCGCGCCCAGTGCCGCTGCCAGCGCCCCCGCCAGCATCGCGCCCTCGATGCCGAGGTTGATCGACCCGCCCCGCTCGGCCAGCATCTCGCCCAGCGCTGCCAGCAGAAGCGGTGTCGCCACCCGCACCGCCGCCGCCAGGAAGCCCGCAATCAATTCCTCAGTCACGCCCCCGCCAGCGCCTCCCGCCGCCGCCAACTTCGAGCTTCGATCAGGAGCAGCGCGATGATCACCACCGCCTCCACCACATACACGATCACGGCCGGCACCCCGGCGTCACGCTGCATCGCCGCGGCACCTGCCTCCAGCGCACCGAAGAAGATCCCGCTCAGAACGATCGCGCCCGGCCGGAGCCGCGCCAGCAGCGCCACCGCTATCGCAGTGAAGCCGTAACCGGGCGAGAGGTTTTGGTAGAGCGCCCGACTCACCCCTCCCACCTCCACCGCACCGGCCAGCGCCGAGATCCCGCCCGACACCAGCAGCGCAACCGCCAGCATCCCGCCCACGTTGCGCCGGGAGATGATCTCGACCGCCCCCGGCCCGAAGCTGGCGGCCCGCAGGTGAAATCCCCATCGGGTTCTCTGGAACACGAACCACAGCACCACCGCGAGGACCAGAGCCAGAGCGAAGCCCAGGTGCAGCCTGGTTCCGGGCAAGAGCGGCAGCACCGCGCTCTCGGGGATCGCTGCACTCTGGGGATATGTATGTGTGGGTTCCTGCACCGGCCCCTGCACCATCCAGCTTACCAGCGCTTCGGCCACGAAGTTGAGCAGCAGGGTGCTTATCGCCTCGAGCACCCCGAACCGGAGGCGGAGCAGCACCGGCACGCTGATCCACACCACACCCGCCGCAAATGCAGCCACCCAGGTGGCGCCAATGGCAATGACCGCCGGCCAGTTGGCCACGTGCAGTGCCATAGCCGTCGCCGCTATCGCACCGGCGTAGAACTGTCCTTCGCCCCCGATATTGAGCGCGCCGCCCCTCAGCGCCAGAGCAAATCCCAGCGCCAGGATGATCAGCGGCGTCGAACGCACCAGCGTGGCAGACGTGATGGCGTCCCACGAGCCGAACGCGCCCAGCCAGAGCGCAGCTCCGGCGGCGCCAGCGTCGTAACCGGCCAGCGAGATCGCCGCGCCCAGCACCAGCAGCGTGGTGATGACTATGAGCACCACCGGCAGCAGGGTGTAGCGGGCCACCCGGAGCCGGTGCTGCAGCGGGGTCTCGTCCCGGTCCTCCTTTGGTACCCGGGTGAGAACTTTCCTGGTCATCACTCGGCACCCAGCATAAGGCGTCCCACCCGATCGCGATCGGCACCGGCCGGCGCTTGAATCAACTGACCCTGCCGCATCACCAGCACCCGGTGGCTCCGTTCCAGCACTTCGTCCAGGTCGGTGGAGTGGAACAGCACCGCCGCACCGGCCTCGGCCGCTTCGGCCAGCCGCCGGTGCACCGCCGCTGCCGCTGCGATGTCGAGCCCCCGGGTCGGGTTCTCGGCGACGATCACCTTCGGTTCCTGCGACAGCGCCCGCGCCAGCACCAGCCGCTGCTGGTTGCCGCCCGACAGCGATCGCGCCCGCGCCCCCGGACCTCGCGCCCGCACCTGATACGTCCGCAGCAACTCCGCGGTCCTCCGCTCCGCCTCCCGCCAGTCGATCCGCCAGGCCTCACTTGGGGCATCGCCCAGCACCACGTTCTCGGTGAGCGTCAGCGCCGGCACCAGGCCTTCGGTCGTCCGGTCTTCAGGGATGAATGCGATGGGATGGTCCACATCCAGCAGGCCGGACCACGGCGGCACCACACCCGCGATGGTGCGGAGCAGGTCGCGCTGGCCGTTGCCTTCGATGGCGGCGATGGCGACGATCTCGCCGGGAGAGATCTTCAGGTCGACAGTGACGGGACGGATAGACGGATGGACGGATAGACGGACAGACGAATTGACGGATGAACGGCTCGATCGCAGCACCAGGTCCTTTGCCCGAATTCGGGGCGACTGCGCCACATCGCCATCCGACTGCAGCTGCGGACGGCTGACAAGCCGCCCCTGATGTGCCCCCACCATCGCGGTCGCCAGCTCCCCTGCGTTCGTATCGTCGGCTCGGCCACGATGGGTCACGATCCCGCGCCTTAGCACCGTCACTTCATCCGCGTTGGCCAGCGCCTCGGCCAGCTTGTGGGTGATCAGCACCGCGGAGTTCCCCTGATCCACGTAGCGTCGCACCACCCCCATCAGCTCCGCTGCTTCCGAGGGTGCCAGCACCGCTGTGGGCTCGTCCAGCAAGAGCACCCGCGCGCCGCCGGCCAGCGCCTTCACGATCTCCACCCGCTGCTTCATGGCGACCGACAGCGACTCCACCCGCGCACCAGGATCCAGCGGCAGTCCAAGCTCCGCCGAATACTGCCCGATCCAACCTGCTAATGTCGCCCGTGAACCTCGAAGCTCGACTCTCGAAGCTCGAAGCTGCGCTCCAGCCACGAGCTCGATGTTCTCCCCCACCGTCATCGCCCCAACCGAGCTCGAATGCTGGTGCACCATGCCGATGCCCAGCGCGCGGGCGTCGCGCGGACTCCGGATCCGTGCGGTGTGCCCATCCACCCGTATGGTGCCCTGCTCCGGGCGGACCATGCCGTAGGCGATGTGCATCAGCGTAGTCTTGCCGGCGCCGTTCTCACCCAGCAGTGCGTGCAGCGTGCTGGGACGCACGGCAAAGTTCACATCGCTCAGTGCGGCGTGGGCGCCGTACCACTTGGTGATGTCGCGAAGCTCGAGCGCGGAGGCAGCGGCAGGATGCGCGTCAGCGTCAGCGTGCGCAGTCACAGCCCGGTAGGATGGTCGTGGAACTCCCACGGAAGGTCGAAGCGATCAGCCAGGTGAGACGCTAGCGCCTGCACGCCCAGTGATTCGGTGGCGTAATGCCCGCCCAGGAGGAGGTTGATGCCGGCCTCCATGGCGTCGAAGTAGTTGTGGTGGGCGCCCTCGCCGGTGATGAACGTGTCGAGCCCGGCTGCCTGGGCATCCTTGAGCATCGACGCGGCGCCACCCGTGATGATCCCGATCTTCCGTGCCCGGTCGGGGCCCCCCGGTACCAGCTTCGCCGGTCCGGTGCCCAACGCGCGCCCCAATTCCGCCGCCAGCGTTTCCCGGGATTCCAGGCCGTGGGGCGCATGGCCCCAGACGCCCAGCGCCACCCCGCGGTAGTCGCCAAACCTGCCCTCGACGTCGAGCCCCAGCCTTTCGGCCAGGACCATGTTGTTGCCTACTTCGTCGTGAAGGTCGAGCGGGATGTGGGCCGAATACACTGCGACGTCGGCAGAGAGCAATGCGTTGAGCCGGCGATACCGCCGGCCGGTGACCGGACGGTTGCCATCCCAGAACAGCCCGTGGTGCACCAGCAGCAGCGGCGGGGCCGAGGTGTCGTCGCCCCTGCTGGCTTCTACCACACCGTCAATGGTCGCCTGCGACGCATCCACCGCCGCTATCAGCGAGCCTACCATCCCGCCGTTCTCCACCTGCAGCCCGTTGACCGCGGTGGGCTCGTCCGGTACCTCGCTGATCCGGAGATACGCGTCCAGATACTCGGCCACTTCGGCGAGCGGCACGCCCTTCATGGCGCCGCGCCCTCGAGGGGCTTCAGCGTTCCCTCGGCGATGGAGTCCCGGGCCGCTTCGACCCTCGCCATCAGCTCGGCCGGCACCACGGTCGCGAGTACCGGATTGGGCACGTAGCGCAGCACCTCGCTGGCAATCCCGAAAGATTCTTCCTGGGGGACGAATCCGGAATCCTGAACCGCCCGCGCCACCAGCAGGAATGCATGAGGAAGGTCGATGACCGCCGATCCCAGAACGTGGCCCGGCGCCAGCGCCGCCTGATCGGCGTTGGCTCCGAAGACATACACCGAGTCGGCTTCCTTCGCAGCCTGGAACACTCCCAGCGCCGCAGCATCGGCGTTGTGGTGGAGCATGTCGGCGCCGAGGCGGATCTGGGCCAGCGCCGCTTCCTTCCCTGCCGCCGCGTCGTCCCAGTTGTTCAGGTACGTCACTCGGCTCACCACATCGGGGCGCACCGCCCGGGCGCCGTTGACCCAGCCCTGATAACCCCGCGCCACCGGCGGCAGCTCGACCCCGCCCACGAAACCGATGGTTCCGCTCCGGGTCATCCCACCAGCCACCATGCCGGCGAGGTAAGTCGCCTCTTCGATCCGGAAGACGATGGGGATCACCTGTCCCTGAACCCGCGCCCCTGAGTTCACCACAAAGACAGGGTCGTGATACTGTGCCGCCACTCGCTCTGATGGCTCCTGGAACTCAAAGCCATTGCCGATGATCAGGTCATACCCCTGCGCGGCATAGCTCCTGAGTGCCTCCTCCTGCGCAGCCGGTGTGGTGGCTTCGACAAGACTGATGTGGGCATCGAGGGAGTCCTCGATTCGGAGGAGTCCCTGGTAGGCACTCGAGTTCCAGGCGGCGTCCGCGATGGACCCGGGGACTATCAGGGCGACTCGGTACTGGTCGGTAATGGCGGGAGAACCAGAGGAACATGAAGCAAGCGCCACCGTAACTACAGTAGCGATACAGCGACGCCGCAGTGTGTCCAATTCTGAAAGCACAGCGCGCATTGCAACGCCCGTGAACGGTTAAGTATCACATAAACGTTTGATGTCCACAGACTTACGAACTTTTAGACATCCCTCCGTCGGTCATGGCCACGGCGCCGGAGACACGGCCGCCCTCGAGGATGGCAATTTTGGGCGTTGCGATGTCACCTTTCACGACAGCGCTGGCTTGGAGCTCGACCCTTTCGGTTGCCCGAATATTCCCCTGTACGTCGCCGGCGACAATGGCTTCCTTGGTCTCGACGTCACCTTCGATCACGGCGCCGGGCGAGATGATGACCTGGGTGCTGGACCGGATGGTGCCCTTCACCCGGCCTTCGACCTTCACCACGCCCTCGGTCGACATGTCGCCTGTGACGGTCATGTCCTTGGCAATGATCGAAAGCGGAATGCCGTCGCCCTTCCGCCGGTTGAACGGCTGCTTGGCGCCGGATGCGGCCTCCGCTCCAGCTTCCGCGGGCGGGGTCGAGAAGATGGCCATCAACGTCCCTCCGTAATCTGGACCAGGGGATCCACGTTCTT
>CAMLHP010000078.1 GCA_946479805.1 uncultured Gemmatimonadota bacterium
TCAGGGCGCAGTGGGCGCAAGCCCGTGGGGGTTCGAGTCCCCCCTTCGGCATCCCGCCAGTGCAAGTGAGAAGTGAGAAGTGGCAAGGGCGTTGGCAGAAGCCCCTTCACCGCTCACTTTTCTCCGTTCACTTTCCACTCTTCCATCCCTCCCCTGAGGCTCCTGGCGTCCGCGAATCCGGCGGCCCGCAACAATTGGACTGCGCGGCGCGAGCGCTGGCCCCGCTGGCACACCGCCACCACCGGGCGATGCGGGTCCACTTCGGCCAGGCGCGATGGCAACTGGTCCAGCGGAATCGGCAGGGCACCCGGAAACGGCTCGACTGCCACCTCGTGGGGCTGCCGCACATCCACCACCACGGGATCGCCGCCGTTCCCGAGCAGGATCCTCAGTGCTTCCGGCTCGATTTCGTCCTCGGCATGACGGTCGCCCGATCCCACGCCGCAGAATGCCTCGTAGTCGATGAGCTCGGTCACGGTACGGTTTTCGCCGCATGCCGGACACGCCGGGTCGCGCCTCAACGCCACCTCACGAACTTTCATCGTGAGCGCGTCCAGCAGCAGGAGACGCCCGGCCAGCCCGCTGCCCGCACCAGTGATCAGCTTTATCGCCTCCAGCGCCTCGATGCTGCCCATGATGCCCGGAAGTACGCCCAGCACTCCACCTTCAGCGCACGAGGGCACCAGCCCCGGCGGCGGTGGCTCGGGATGAAGGCAGCGGTAGCAGGGACCGTCGGCGGTGGCGAAGACACTCGCCTGGCCCTCGAAGCGGAAGATCGCCGCTGACACCAGCGGGGTCCCGGTGAGCACGCAAGCGTCATTTACGAGGTACCTGGTGGGGAAATTGTCCGAGCCGTCAACCACCACGTCGTGGGCGGCTACCCTTTCCAGGGCATTGCCGGACGCAAGCTGGTCATCCCAGGTCGTCACCTGAATTCCGGGATTCAGCGCAAGCACGGCCTCCCGGGCGGACTCCACCTTGAGCCGGCCCACGTCAGCGGTCCCGTGGATTACCTGTCGCTGGAGGTTGGACAGGTCCACCCGGTCGAAATCGACCACGCCGAGCCTTCCCACACCCGCCGCGGCGAGGTACTGCAGCACCGGGGCGCCCAGGCCTCCCGCGCCCACCACCAGCACGCTGGCATCGCGCAGGCGCCGCTGTCCTTCCACGCCGATCTCGGGCAGCAGGAAGTGGCGCGAGTAGCGCAGCAGTTCGTCGTGTGAAAAACCTTCCAGTGAACTCAAGCCATGCTCCAAGCAAAAGACCCGGCCATGCGGCCGGGTCGATGCAACGTTGAGGGCATCCTCAGACCGCTGACTGGATGCTCACCAATTCGTGGACCTGCGGTTCTTCCTGCAGCAGGTCCGCCACCGTGATTCCCTCGAGCAGGTCGTCGATCCGCTGCTGCAGAGCCTGCCAGACGGGCCGTATGCTGCAGGTGGATCCGGGAGCGCACCGCTCGGCATCGACCTGGTGGGCATCGCAGTTGATCTCGAAGGTCTGGTGCTCCGACGCGGTCATCACGTCGCGCACCGAGATCCCGGATGCCTCGCGGCCAAGCAGGTATCCGCCGCGCGCCCCCCGGACGCTCTGCACGATGCCGGCGCGGCGGAGCCGGAGGAGAATTTGCTCGACGTAATCGCTGGGCAGGCGCTCGACTTCCGCCAGCTCGCGGGCGGCCACTGGCCCCTGCCCCTGCCCCGCGCGGCGGGCAAGGTTGAGCACGATGATCAGCGAGTACTCGGTCCAGGTGGTTACGCGCATGGCGGAATATCGCCCTTTCAGCCGCCGGCGGGTACCCCTTTGCCCCCCGGCACCCCCAGCTCGGTCATGGCCCTCAGGTCGAGCACCTCGTCGAGCTCGGCACCCTGCAGCAGCCCCTTCTTGACCACCAGCTCGCGCACCGTCAGGCCCGAGGCGATCGCCTCCTTCGAGAGCGCGGCGGCCTCGGCATAGCCGATCCGGGGCGCCAGCGCCGTAACCAGCGCCGGGCTCCTCTCCAGCCAGTAGGCACACTGGTCGGCATCGGCCTCGAGCCCGCTGACGCACCGATCCGCCAGCACCTGGCTGGCGTTGCCCAGGATCAGGAGCATGAATACCACGTTGGTGGTGATGACCGGCATCATCACGTTGAGCTCGAGCTGCCCGGCTTCCGACGCCATCGCGATAGTGGTATCGAGCCCGATGGCCTGGTAACACACCTGGTTGACCATCTCCGCTATCGACGGATTCACCTTGCCGGGCATGATGCTGGAGCCCGGCTGGACCGCGGGAAGGATGATCTCCGCCAGCCCGGTCCGCGGGCCTGATGCCAGCAGTCGCAGGTCGTTGGCGATCTTGTTGAGGTCCAGCACGTAGGCCCGCACCGCGCCGCTGAAGGTGGCTATGTCACCCATGCTCTGCATCAGCTGGACCCGGTCCTCGCCCACCGACAGGTCGAGGCCGCTGACCTCACTCATCAGTTCCACCATGAGCGCTGGATACTCGGGCTCGGCGTTGAGCCCGGTGCCCACCGCGGTGCCACCGATGTTCATCTCGCGCAGCCACTCCGCGGCGTCGGCCACCTTCTGGCGGTGGCGTGCAACGGTGCGGGCATAGGCGGTGAACTCCTGGCCCAGCCGGATCGGGGTGGCGTCCTGCAGATGGGTACGGCCGCTCTTGAGGATGTGATCGAACTCGCGACCCTTGGCGAACAGGGTCTCGGCCAGCCGGTCCATCGCGGACAGGAACGCCGGCAGACTGGCAAGCGTGGCCAGCCGCATCGCCGTGGGAATCACGTCATTGGTGCTCTGCGCCATGTTGACGTGATCGTTGGGATGCACCGGCGTGTAGGTGCCGAGTTCGCCGCCCAGTATCTGGTTGGCGCGATTCGCGAGGACCTCGTTGCAGTTCATATTGTGCGAAGTTCCCGCACCGGCCTGGTATATGTCCACGATGAACTGATCCCGATGCTCTCCTGCGAGCACTTCATCGGCGGCCTGCACTATGGCATCGGCGAGGCGGGCCTCGAGCCGTCCGGTCTGCTTGTGGGTCAGGGCCGCCGAGCGCTTGATCCAGATTACCGCGTCCACGAATGCGGGCAGGGGACAGAGGCCGGAGATGGGGAAGTTCTCGGCGGCGCGCAAGGTCTGGATCCCGTAAAGCGCTTCGGCCGGAACTTCCTTCGTGCCAAGCGGGTCGCGTTCGGTGCGGGTTGCTGGCGTCATGACTGTTGCAGTTCCTCTGGGGTAATCGTGTCGGATGGACTGGGTGAAATGTATCGAATCCGGCGCCCGGCTGCCCACGCCTGAAGAAAGAGCGCCGCTCCCACCACGATACCGACCCCGCTGGTGTAGAAGCGCCACCAGAAGAGGAGGCTGGCCTCCGCCGGGCCCAGGTCGCCCGCCGCGCCGCTCAGGAAGCCGAGATCGACTACGCCGGCCCCGGACGGGGTCGGCAGGATCAGCTGCGAGTAGATGAGAACGAATGATCCCACGACGAGCGGGGCCAGTTCAGGAGGCTCGGGCAGTGCCTGCGCCAGCACCACCAGCAATCCCACCCGGCTCACCACATTGACGAGCGTCATCGGTGCGCTGGCCAGCAGCGGCAGGACCGGCATCCGGCGCCAGTACACCGCCACCCGGCGGAGCGGGCGCTGGAGCAGCTTGGCGCCCGGTCGCCGGCTCCAGCGGCGCGCGACCAGCCAGGCCGCGATGCTGGCAACTCCGAGCGCGATCACCCAGGGCCAACCCGCCGCCACGGCTTCGGCAAGCGCCGGACCCGCGCTGGCCCACCAGTCGCGCCCCAGGAGAGCAAACACGGCCACTGCGGCGGCAATGATCACCGGCCACGCGGCCAGCACTTCGAGGCTGATGGCCACGAAGCCGGCGGTGGCCGGCACCCGGGCGGCGAGCATGCCTGCGAGCCGCGCCGGCTCACCCCCGAGGCGCAGCGGGGTGACGGCGCAGGCGGCGTCGCCGTAGGCATTGAGGCGAAACGCGTCGAAGAACGTGATGTGGCAGTCGAGACCGCGGAGCAGCCACTGGATGCGGAACGCCCGGGCGATGAAGTCCGCGGCAACGAGCGCGATGCAGATGAGATGCAGTCCCGGCCCCGGCATCACGCGCGCACCGGGTTCCTGGGCAGCAGCGTCCGATAGATCCCGAATATCTGGTCGAACACGACGTCCCACCGGTGATGGGTCTCGATGAACTGGCGCGCGCGCTGCGCCGTGGATGACAGGTCGGTCGCAAGCATGGCATCAACCTGGCTCGCCAATGCCGCTTCGTCCCCAAGCGGATACAGCGACCCTGCCCCGCTGCGGCGCACCTGTTCCGCCACCGCACCCTCGTCCACTGAAAGCACCGGTGTCCCGCTGGCCATGGCTTCGTGGGCCGAAAGTCCGAACGTTTCCGCTGGGCCTGGAGCCAGGTACGTGTCCGCAGCGGCGTAAAGGTCCGCCATCTGCTCCCGACTGGAGACGAACGGAACGAAGCGGACGGCCGGTCCGGCTGCCGCCCTGAGTGCCGCAGCCTGGGGACCGGCGCCCACCAGCACCAGCGTGGCGCCCGGAGTCCGGACCCTGGCCCATGCCTTCACCGCCGTCATCAGCTGTTTCTCGAGGGTGAGGCGTCCGGTGTAGAGCGCCAGCGGCCCCGATGGGAGGTGCCAGCGGCGGCGAGTCTCGGCGCTGCGTTCCCTGCGGCTTGGATGGAAGGTGTCGGCATCGACGCCCAGTGGCACCCGCCTGGTATTGGTGATGCCGAAGCGTTCCAGGTCTCCCCTGGCGAACTCACTGGCCACCAGCACCAGGGCCACCTGCCGCGCCAGCAGCTTCACATAGCGCACCGCCGCCGCCGACAGGGCCCAGCGGCCCAGCGTGTCTCGATCCAGCCGCGGGGCGACGATTCTGGGCAGGTGCCCGTGATAGAACCACACTACCGGAATGCCCAGGCGCGCCGCGCTGGCGCGCACCAGCCATGGCGCGAAGTATGAACTCCCGGCTTCTATGATGTCGGGACGCTCCTGGTCTATGATCCGGGCAGTCGAAGTGCGGCCCAGCATGAGGCGGTAGGGCTTCTGAAAGGGAATCTGCGGGCCCCGCAGGTGGTAGCAGCGCACGCCCCCGGATTCCTCGAGCGTATCCCGCGCGCCCGGCACCAGCAGGGCCTGCCTCAGCGCTGGACGGGCCGATACGTAGCGCCCCTTCTCGTGGAGATAGGTGCGCACTCCACCGGTGGTGGGGCCGTAGTACTCGGAGATGTCCAGGACCGAAAGTGAGGAGTCCATCTCGGCGATCAGGTGGGACGGCTCGACGGCTCGACGGCTGGAGGTCTGGACAGGCTAGTCTACCTCAACGTCAGCGGTCAGGAAGGGGTTGGTGAGCCGCTCGACGCCAATGGTGGTTCGAGGGCCGTGGCCACTGAGAACCTCGGTGGAATCCGGCAGCGTGAGCAGCTGGCGCTGGATGCTCTGCAGCAGGGTGGGCATGTCGCCGCCGGGGAGGTCGGTGCGGCCGATGCTTCCGGCAAACAATGCGTCACCCGACAGCGCGATGCCCTGGCCCACAAACGAGACGCTGCCGGGCGAGTGCCCCGGCGTGTGGCGCACCTCGAATTCGAATCCCCCTGCAGCGACGCTCTCACCATGCGCCAGCCAGCGATCGGGCTCGGGCAGCGGATCCAGCCTGATCCCGAACCACTCCGCCTGGCGCTCCGCATTCTCGTACAGCAGTCGATCCTCGGGATGCAGCAGAACCGGCACGTCGTGCCGTGCGCGAACTGCGGGAATTCCGAGCACGTGATCGATGTGGGCGTGGGTGAGCCAGATGGCCTTGAGAGTCCAGGCCCGGGTGCCAAGCTCCGCCAGGAACATGGCCGGCTCCTCGCCCGGGTCCACGATGACCGCCTCGCGGGTCCGGGTGTCGGCCACCAGGTAGCAGTTCTCGGCGAACTGGCCGTTGGGCAGCGTGACGATATCGAGGCCGTCTGGCAGCATGCTCACGCCTGGACCGCGATCCCCTGGGCCTTGCGGTCGGTCAGGTACTTCTCCACTGCGATCGCAGCGGTCGTGGCGTCGCCTACCGCGGTGGTGACCTGGCGGGTCAGCTGGACCCGCAGGTCCCCGGCGGCGAACAGCCCGGGAATGCTGGTTTGCATCCGGTCATCGGTGACGATGTAGCCGCTGGCGTCGTGGTCGAAGTGGCCGCGGATGAGGCCACTGTTGGGCCGGAAGCCGATGAACACAAACGCTCCGGTTACGGCCAGCTCGCTCCGCTCGCCTGTGAGGACGTCCTCGAGCTGGAGCTGCTGCAGCCCCCTTTCGCCGCCCACCATCTCCAGGACCTTGCTGTTCCAGATGACCTCGATCTTCGGGTTGGCGAACAGCCGCTCCTGCAGGATCTTCGAGGCCCGGAGTTCGTCGCGCCGGTGGATCAGGTACACCTTGCTGGCGAAGCGGGTCAGGTAGTCGGCTTCCTCGACCGCTGCATCGCCTCCACCTATCACCGCAATGTCCTCACCCTTGAAGAAGGCGCCGTCACAGACCGCGCAGTAGGAGACGCCGCGCCCCGCGTACTCGAGCTCTCCCGGCACTCCCAGCTTTGTCGGTGTGCCGCCGGCGGTGAGGATGACGGTGGGCGTGACGTAGGTGGTGCCGCTGGTGCAGCGGACCTCGAACATGCCATCGTCCCGCTTCTCCACCCATTCGACGTTCTCCTGGCGGATCTCGGCGCCAAACGCCTCGGCGTGCTCGGTCATCTTCTTCGCCAGCTCACGCCCCGTGATGCTCACAAACCCTGGATAGTCCTCGATCAGCTCGGTGTTCAGCAGCTCGCCGCCGGTGGTCCCCCGCTCCAGCAGGGCCACCTTGAGCAGCCCCCGCCCGGCGTACATCGCGGCGCACAGCCCGGCGGGCCCGCCGCCGATGATTATGAGCTCGTAATCGCTGTTGATGCTGGACACCCGTTCCTCGTCCGTGAAAGTCTGGTGGCAGTAGCAGTCCTAATATAGAACGGATCGGGGTTCCCGTTCACGCACTTGCAGTTTCCGTTCACGCAGATGCAACTCACGCCGATCCAGGTGCGCAGCGGTCGTCCGCGCCGCGCCTCCCTCCCGCTGCGGCGCTCGCTCGGCGCAGTTTCCGCCATCAGCGGTCGTCCGCGCCGCGCCTCCCTCCGGCTGAGGCGCTCGCTCGGCGGGGACAGATCACGCTCCGGCACCGCTCGCGCCAGCAACGCCTCCGGGAGACGCGGCGCGGACGACCGCATCACCTGTTCACGCTGTTGCAGTTCCCAACTCCAGCAGGCCCACTGCCCCATGGCATCCCGAGACTGTCGCCACCAGGATGCCTGTCGGTCCTGCAGCGGCGCCGGCGCCTGCAAGCAATGCTTCGGCCCGGCGCGCCTCGTCCACGCCAAACATCCCCACGCCGAAGATCCGGTGGCGGCAGAAGAACGTTGCCACGCCTGCCACCGGCTGATTTCGGGCCATGCGCGCTGCGAGCGCATGCACCGTCTCCTCCATCTGCCAGGCGCGGGGCGCATCGATAACCGGGCAGATGGCCGGTTCGATGCAGTGAACCGGGCAGAGCCAGTCGGCATGGGAGAGATAGCGGGTGCCATCGGGTGCCAGCTGGTCGAACGGGGTTCGGCCTGGTTCGGAGACCGTGCCAATACCGACATGCCGGCGGGGCCAGGCCGCTCGCGCGCGCCGCATCAGCCAGTTCGACATCAGGTGCGGCATGACCGGGGACGGCACAACGGTGTCAGCCGGATCTGCTTCCGGCAGCCACCAGTCGAGAAAGTCATCCCAGTCGGAGGTGACCAGCTCCAGCGGTTCGTGCCGCGCGAGATCCCGCGTGGCCTGGCATTCGGGGTCGCGATCAACAACGATGATGCGGCGGCAGTGGAGCTTGCCTCGCTCGATGGCCGAGAGCAGCTGGCTGGCGTAGAAGGTGCCGTAGCAGCCGCCGCCCACGATCATGATATCGCGGAGGCGGAGCGGCTCGTCGGTCATGTCAGCAGCCGGCCGCCATCCACCACCAGGACCTCGCCGGTGACGAAGTCACCGTGTTCCAGCAGGTAGAGCAGCGCCTGGACAGCGTCGTCGGGTGTGCCCAGCCGCCGGAGCGGCGCACCGCGCGCCAGGCGGTCCCTTTCCTCAGCGCTGTAGTCCTCGGGCACCATCACCGTGCCGGGCGCGACGGCATTGACGTTGACCTCGGGCGCCAGGGCGCGCGCCAGGACCTTCGTCAGCATCACCACACCCGCCTTGCTGAGCGAGTGCACGCTGTAGCTGGGCCACGGCTCCAGGCCACCCAGGTCGGCGATGTTGACTATCCGGCCCTTGCGCCGCCGGAGCTCCGCGGCGGCTCCCTGGATCAGGAAGTAGAGCGACCGCAGGTTGAGCGCCATGATCTCGTCGTACAGCTCGACCGTGGTCTCCTCGAACGGCACCCGATGCATCACCGCGGCGCTGTTCACCAGCACATCGAGCGACCCGAGCTCCGCGACTACCTGGTCCGGCAGCGCCCGCGCCGCCTTGGCGTCGGTCAGGTTGGCCTGAAACAGTTCGGCACGGCCGCCGGCAGCGAGAATCTCCTCGCGCAGCGATGCCGCGCCGCCGGCTGAGCGGTTGTAGTGCAGCGCCAGCGCCATTCCCTTCCCGGCCAGTGCCGCGGCGAACTCGCGCCCGAGACGTTGCCCCGCCCCCGTGACCAGCGCGACGCGTCCGGGCAGGTCCATGTCAGCTGCCGCCGGGCGTAATGCGGCGAATCTCGCCGGTCATCGTGGCGCCGGGCGCCGCCAGCGCCAGTACCGCCGAGGTGATGTCACTCATCTCGACGTAGTCGGCGCCGGAGCCGGTGGACTCGACGTTCTCGGCGGTGCGCACCATGGCGGGTGCCACGGCATTGACGCGGATGCCTCGCGGCGCGAGCTCCACTGCCAGCGCTCGCGTCAGGCCGGCGACGGCCGCCTTGGCCGCACTGTACACGGCGAGATCGGCGGCGGGTTCGAGCACCGCCACCGAGGCGAAGTTCACCATGCAGCCGCGGGTGTCGGCAAGCGCGGGAATGGCGGCGCGGGAGACCAGGAAGGTGGTCTTGACGTTGATGGCGATCTCGCGATCGAAGTCGCCATCGGCCACGCCCTCGACCGGGCCGTAGGTAGTGAGGCCGCCAGCGAGATTGATCACCACGTCGAGCCGGCCGAAGTGCTTGACGGCGGTCTCGACCGTGAGGTCGGCGACATCCCGGTGGGTGAGGTCGCCGGCGGCAGGCCGGGCCTCGATGCCGAGGGCTTCGAACTCGCGAACGCGCTGGGCCACCGCTACTGCATTGCGGTCGGATGCCACGATGCGCGCGCCGGCGCGGCCGAAAGCCAGCGCCACCGCATTGCCTATCTGCCCCGCCCGGCCCACGCCGGTGATGAGGGCGACCTTGCCACTGAAGTCAGGTGCCTGGCTCACTGCTGCTCCTTCACGCCGCCCGGCGGGCCTCCAGCGCCTCGAGCCAGGCCAGCGGTATCTGCTGCGATCCGATAGTGCCGTGCCCGCCATCGGCCATTGAGTCGCCGTGCCAGTCGCTGCCTCCGGTCTCGGCGAGACCGAGGCCGCGGGCGAGCTCGCCCAGACGGGCGGTCACGTCGGGGCTGTGGCTCGGGTGCCGGACCTCGAGCGCGTCGAGGCCGTCGGCCTGGAAGCGCTCCAGCACGGTGCGGGATGCGCGGTCCTTGAGGTGCGCCGCGGAAACCAGCCCACCCACTTCGTGGACCAGCCTTGCCACATCGCGAAGATGGGGCAGCACCTTCTCCACGTAGGCCGGCCTGCCGCGCCCCAGGAACCGGGCGAAGGCGTCGTTGATGTCGAGTGCGGACGAGCGCGCCACCAGCGCCCGCGCTACGTGGGGGCGGCCGACCGCGGCCGAGCCGCTCACTGCGAGCACTTCGTCGAAGGTGATCGGCTCGCCCAGGCGGC
>CAMLHP010000079.1 GCA_946479805.1 uncultured Gemmatimonadota bacterium
TCGTCTACACCTTCTTCGGGTCGCTGCTGATGCTGGTGGCGATCATCGCGCTGGTATGGAAGGTGGCGCTGGCCACGGGCGAACTGTCATTCGGCTACGACCACCTGCTCAGGAACGCCGCAGCCGCAGGTGACCTCGCGCCGTGGCTGTTCGCCGCGTTCGCGCTTGCGTTCGCCATCAAGGTGCCGGTGTTCCCTTTCCACACCTGGTTGCCCGACGCCCACGTTGAGGCGCCCACCGCGGGCTCGGTGATCCTGGCAAGCGTGATGCTGAAGATCGGCACCTACGGCTTCATTCGATTCGCGGTGCCGTTCTTCCCCGACGTCGCGATGGGCGACCCGGTCCGCACTGTCATTGTGGTGCTGGCGGTGATCGGGATCCTCTACGGCGCGCTGGTGGCCATGGTCCAGCCCGACTTCAAGAAGCTGGTGGCGTATTCGTCGGTGAGCCACCTGGGCTTCGTGATGCTGGGCATCTGGGGCGGGACCCTCGCCAGCGTTCAGGGCGCCATGATGGTGATGATCGCCCATGGACTCTCGACCGGCGCACTGTTCTTCCTCATAGGCATGATGTACGAGCGGCGCCACACCAGGGAACTCGCCGAGTATGGCGGCCTCGCTCGGGTGATGCCGCTGTTCGCGGTGGTGCTCACGGTGGTGGCACTGGCGTCCATCGGGCTGCCGGGGCTCAACGGGTTCATCGGCGAGTTCCTGGTCCTGCTGGGCTCGTTCGGGCGCTACCCGGCGGCCGTGGTGATTGCCACGCTGGTGGTCATCGTCGCGGCGGCCTACCTGCTGAAGGCAATCCAGAGGATCATCTACAACAAGCTGGAGCGGCCCGAGAACCAGGGCCTCACCGACCTGACCCTCCGGGAGGTGGTGGTGCTGCTTCCACTGGTGGCGATCATCGTCTGGATGGGGCTGGCCCCGGGACCGATCCTCAGGCGGATGGAACCGGCGGCACGCTCGTTCGTCGAGGCATCCATTCCAGCGGACCTTCCCGCGACTCGCACAGCCATGGGAGAGGGGGAAGTGGCGCCGTGATCGACCTCTTCTCGCCCATGGGCGCGGTTCGAGCACTGCTGCCCGAGATAGTCCTCTCGGCCTGGGCGCTGCTGGTGCTCCTGGTGGTGGCCTGGCGTCACCGCAGCGCGGCCGATTGCCGGCTCGCGGGCTGGCTCAGCGCGGCGGGCGTTGTAGCGTCCGCGGCCGCCCTGGTCTGGCTCTGGAGCTCGGGTGCGCGGTCCCAGGGCCTGGACCACATGATCACTCTCGACTGGATGCGCTTCGGCGCTGCGGTCGTGATCCTGTTCAGCTCTTTCGCCACGATCCTCATCTCCATCCGCTACCTCGACCGCGAGGGCCTGGTGGCGCCTGAGTACTACCCGCTGATCCTGCTCGCCACGGTGGGCATGCTCTTCCTTGCGGGCTCGGCGGACATGATCGTGCTGTTCCTGGGACTGGAAGTGATGTCGGTGGCCGTGTACGTGCTGGCCGGCTACGACCGCCGCAACCCCGCTTCGGCCGAGGCTGCGCTCAAGTACTTCCTCATTGGGGCGTTCGCCTCGGGCTTCCTGCTCTACGGCATTGCCCTCACATTCGGCGCCAGCGGCCACACCAACCTCCAGCTCATCGGGGCGCAGCTCTCGAATGGGCCGGCATCGCTGATGGCCCGACTGGGACTGGGTCTGCTCATCATCGGCATGGCATTCAAGGTGGCCGCGGTGCCGTTTCACATGTGGGCCCCGGACGTGTACGACGGCTCGCCGACGCCCATCACCGGGTTCATGGCCACCGGTGTGAAGGTCGCGGCCTTCATCGCGCTCGTGCGGGTACTGTTTGTCAGCTTCCCGGCGTTCGACCAGGTGTGGCAGCCGATCATCGGCGTCATGGCGGTGGTCACGATGATCGTCGGAAACCTCGTGGCGCTGGCCCAGAAGAACGTGAAGCGGATGCTGGCATACAGCTCGGTGGCGCACGCCGGCTACCTGCTGGCCGCTGTCTGGCCCGGTACCCGGCTGGGTGCGGCGGCGGTGCTCTTCTACCTGCTGGCGTACAGCCTCACCACCATCGCCGCATTTGCCCTGCTTGGCTCACTGGGAACGGGCGGCGAGCGTGACGTTCGCTTCGATGACGTCGCAGGGCTGGCGCGGCGGCGGCCGTGGACCGCGTTCGGGCTCGCCATCTGCATGCTCAGCCTGCTGGGCTTTCCCGGCACGATCGGGTTCATCGGCAAGTGGGCCATCCTGCAGTCTGTACTGGCGGAAGGCCAGTACATATTGCCCGTGGTGCTGGTCGTCACCAGCGTGATAAGCGCGGGCTACTATCTCCCCCTCATCATGTCGATGTACATGAAGCCCGAGGGCGAGCGGCCCACCTGGAAGGAACTGGTGCTGGCGCAGCCCGGAGCAGCCATGGTGTTTGTGGCGGTCGCCGCAGTGGTCGTGTTCGGGATCCTGCCGTCGGGCGTGATAGATGCCACGCTCCGCAGCGCGTCCACGCTGGCCCAGACCGTCATGCCGATGGCAGGCCGGTAATGAAAGTGCCCAAGGCAATCTTCCGGGAGTACGACGTCCGCGGCATCGTGGACCGCGAGCTCACGCCCGACCTGGCCGAAGCGCTGGGCCGGGCGTTCGGTTCCGCGGCATGGGACCGCCTGGGCCGCCAGCCCGTCATTGCGGTGGGCCGGGACAACCGTCCGTCGGGTGACCGGCTTGCGGCTGGAATCCGGCGGGGGCTGGTGCGCGCTGGAGCGGTGGCGGTCGACATCGGGGTGGTGCCCACCCCGGCGCTTTACTTTGCGGTTCATGCACTGGGAAACGACGGCGGCGTGCAGGTCACCGGCTCCCACAACCCGCCCGAGTTCAACGGGTTCAAGATGCTGATGGCTGCCGGCGCGCTGCACGGCGATGACATCCTCGCGCTCTGGGAGGTGATCACCACCGAGAGCTGGCGGGAAGGGGCAGGCGAGGAGCGCGCCGACGGGACCGTGCTGCGGCGCTACCGCGAGGCAATAGTCGAGCGCCACAAGCTGGTCCGCCCCGTGCGGGTGGTTGTCGATTGCGGCAACGGTGCCGCCAGTGTCGTGGCTGTCGGCACCCTGCGCGAACTGGGCGCGGAAGTGAACGCAATCTTCTGCGAGTCGGATGGCACCTTTCCCAATCACCATCCCGATCCGACGGTGCCGGAGAACCTGGTGGACCTTCAGGCCGAAGTGCGACGCACCGGCGCCGAGCTGGGCATCGCATTCGACGGCGACGGCGACCGCATCGGCGCGGTGGACGAGAACGGGCGCATCATCTTCGGTGACCTGCTTCTCATACAGTACGGACGGGACGCCGTCCGGCGCTTCGGCAAGGGCGTGCCGGTCATCTTCGACGTGAAGTGTTCCGAGGTGCTGCCCCAGGCACTGGCGGCGGCTGGTGCGGTGCCCGAAATGTGGAAGACCGGGCACTCGCTCATCAAGGCACGCATGAAGGAGCTCGATGCGCCGCTGGCGGGCGAGATGAGCGGCCACATCTTCTTCGGCGGCGACTACTTCGGCTTCGACGATGCACTCTTCGCTGCGGCCCGGCTGCTGGAGATCGTCTCGCGCCATCCGGGCGGCCTGGCAAAGCTCTTCGCCGACGTACCGGACACGGTGTCCACGCCCGAGATCCGCGTGGCTTGCCCGGACGACGTGAAGTTCGGCATCGTCGAGCAGGCGGCGGCCCATTTCAGTCAGCTGTACCCGGTGAATACCATCGACGGCGTTCGCATGTCGTTCCCCGATGGGTGGGGCCTCATTCGCGCGTCCAACACCCAGCCGGTGCTGGTTCTGCGGTTCGAGTCCACCGGTCAGGCGTCGCTCGACGCCTACCAGTCCGAGGTGATGGCATGGCTCGCCGAGCAGGGCGTGCGCGCCTGAGGCTGTGAGCCGTCGGCGGACTGGGCTGCTTGCGGCCCTGGCGCTGGTTGTACTGCTCCTGTTCCTGGGCCGCTGGACCGCGACGGTTCTGGCTGACCGCTGGTGGGCCGCGCAGTTTTCCCCCGAGGCCGCCGAGTTCCTCACCGGCTGGCATCTCCTGCTGTTCACCATCGATGCCGCCGCCTGCCTGCTCGCGTGGGCCTGGTACACTGGCAACCTGCTGTTTCTCACCCGGACCGTCGGCTCGGTCCAGATCCCGCGCCATGTAGGCAACCTCGAATTCCGGGAAGCCGTACGCCCCGGGGCGCTGCTGGCCCTCGCGGTGGCGCTGGGACTCCTGCTGGGCCTCCTGAGCGGGGTGGGAAAGTCGGTCCACTGGCGTGCGGTGGCGCTGGCATCGGAAACCGCCAGTTGGGGCCTGCTTGAACCCCTGCTGGGCCGTGACGCCGCCGTGTATGTCACGCGGCTGCCGCTGCTGCAATTGCTCCAGGGCTTCGCCCTCACGCTGGCGCTCGTGGGCTTCACGCTCTGCCTGGTTCTGTATGCGGTCATCGGCGCGGTCCGGCTGGAGCGCAGGATGCCGGCCATCAACGATCATGCACGGCTGCACCTCGGACTGCTGCTGGCCGGGCTCGCTGCGGTGCTGGCGGCCGGGTTTGCGCTCGAGCCGTCGACCTATGTGGCCGCCGCCAATGGAGCGCCCACCGCCAGCGGCTTCCGGCGTGTCGCGCTGGTGGCACCATCGCTCACTGGGACCGCCCTGATGGCCGCGCTGCTGAGCGCCGCCTGGGCGTTCACCGGCAGGCACACTCTGCTGGCGGCGGGCTGGGCGGTCCTGGCCGCGGCAACGGCACTGGGGCGCGTCGGAGTGCCGCTGGTAGCGCGTACCGCGGAAGACACCCGGCTTTCCGACTCCCTCCAGATGCTGTTCGAGGATCGCGCCTTCGGTCTCGACCGGATTCGCGCGTCCGAGCTGCCGGGCATCCCGCCAGCGCCCGTCCTCGACCGGGAAGTGGTGCGCGCCGTCTTCCCGGCGACTCCGCCCATTGGCGTATGGCCGGCCAGCCACCCGGTCGGGAAGGCGGCCCGCCCGGTGTGGATCGCGATGGTGGAGGGCGGTGACGGGCAGGCCAGCTGGTACGTCATCGCGGCGGACCGGACCGGCACGGGCGGAGTGCCGCTGTCCTTTCCACCATCAGATTCGCTGGGCTATCCCACGCTCTACGCCTCCGGCTCGCTCGGTGCCGGCGCCATTCGCCCCGGTGCCGTGGAGCCAGTCAGGGTCGACGCGCCCCGCGGTGTGGCAACCGCTGGTACAGTTCGCCGGGCGATCCTGTCGTGGGCGCTGCAGGAACCGTCGCTGCTCTCGGCTGAAGGCACGGCCGGCCGACTGGACTGGTTACTGCACCCGCGTGCCCGGCTCGAAAGGCTCGCGCCCTTCGCAGCGTGGAGCGCAACTCGACTGGTGCAGGAGAATGGCCGGCTCACCTGGGTGGCAGACGGCTATGTGAGCAGCCGCAGCTGGCCACTGCTGGCGCGCCACCGCTGGACCGGTGGAGATGCGAACCACCTGGATGCGGGGTTCCTCGGCCTGGTCGACGCAGAGACCGGGCGGGTTCGGATCATTCTCCGGAATGGTGCGGGACCGCTGGCAGCCACCTGGGCCACGCTCACGGGGGGTATGGTGGAGCGGCAGCGGCCCGGCGACGCCACTTCTGCAGGCGCGACTCCACTGGAGATGTTCGAGCTCCAGTCACAGCTGATTGCCGATCGCCTGGGCTACGAGCGTGCGCCGCAGCCCGACGCCAGTTCCATACTCTCGGCCTGGGACTCGACTGGCACCCAGTTGCTCGTGGCTCCACTGCGTGCCCACGACCAGGGGCGGGTGATGCGGCTGCTGGTTGGCCGGCCGGACGGGCACCTGCTCCTGGTTGACACTGAGGCTGCGCCGATGCTCGATCCCGAGGGACTGGCACGCCTGTGGTCCCGGTTCGCCACCTTCGCTCCGCTGCAGGATTCATTGTCTGCGGCGGGGGCAACGGCACACTCGGGCCTGGTCCACTACTTCCGGTCCGACTCGGGGCTGGCAGCCATGCAGGTGGTCACCGGCGCCCGGGGCGGGGCACGGCCGGCGGTGGTCTGGGTCAACGTCGCGATCGCAAACAGGGCGGGAGCAGGCCGCAACTTCGAGCTGGCCTGGCGCAACCTGCTGGGCGGCGACGCGCCGCTGCCCGCTGCCGCAGGCGAGGGCGGTGCGCTGGTGGATGCGCGTTACTGGCTGCAGGTGGCCGACGAGGCGCTGAAGCGGGGCGACTTCACCGCCTTCGGCCGGGCGTTCGATGCACTGCGTCAGACGCTGTCGGCGGGGCAGTGAGCTGCCGGCACACAGGATCGGGCATGGCAAAACACGACACCACGAGTGTCGGGTTTTGTGTGCCCGTCCCTGACTATCCTGACCTGCTGTTCAGGTTGTAAATGGCGGAGCCGGCCATTAAGTTCGGGGGCTTTTTCGGCTGCGTGAACGAGGCCCTGTGAATCGAATTGCCGTGCTGGCGCTCGGCGGCAACGCGCTGGCGCGTGCCGGCGAGCCTGCCACCATCACGAACCAGTTCCTGCACGCCCGGGAGAGCGTCGCACCCATCGTCCAGCTGGCGCGCGACGATTGGCGGATCGCGATAGTCCATGGGAACGGCCCCCAGGTGGGCGATGAGCTGGTCCGGAACGAGATGGCCCGCCGGGAAGTCGAGCCGTTGCCTCTGGGCGTGCTGGTGGCTGGCACCGCCGGCTGGATCGGCTACATGCTTCAGCAGTCGCTCCAGAATGGCCTCGCCGCGGCACAAGTCGAGCGTCCGGTTGTCACGCTCATCACCCAGACGCTGGTGGATCCCTACGATCCCGCGTTCAACCAGCCCAGCAAGCCGATAGGCCACGAAGTTTCCCCCGCCACTGCAGAAGCGCTTGCCGCGAGCGGGGTCACCATCAAGGCAGACGGCAATGGCCGTCTTCGCCGGCTTGCCGCCAGCCCCCGGCCGCTGGGAATAGTGGAGGCGCCGCTGGTGCGGGACCTCGTCAATGCAGGGGTTATCGTGATCGCGGCAGGAGGCGGCGGACCTCCGGTGTACGCCCACCCGCTGCTGGGGCTTGAGGGTGCCAACGGCGTGGTGGACAAGGACCTCGCTGCGGCACTCCTGGCGCGCGATCTCGGCGCCGAGGCGCTGCTGATCCTGACCGACGTGGACGCGGTGTACGAGAAGTGGGGCACTCCCGAAGCGCAGCCCATCCGCCGGCTCACGCGTTCCCGGGCAGAGACGATGCTGGCCAGTGGCGCCTTTGCTGAGGGCAGCATGCGGCCAAAGGTGGAAGCGGCACTGGCGTTTGCCGGGGCCGGTGGCGGACGCGCGATAATCGCGCGACTATCTGACGGACCGGCAGCCCTCGCAGGCCAGGCCGGCACTACCCTGGTGGGGGAAGAGTGAACCTGCACGAGTACCAGGCCCGCGACCTCTTGCTGAAGGCTGGCGTGCCGATGTTCGAGGGCGGCGTCGCCGCCACGCCGGAGGAGGCCGAGGCCATCGCCCGGAAGCTCGGTCGCGCGGTGGTGGTGAAGGCCCAGGTCCATACCGGCGGCCGGGGCAAGGCTGGCGGCGTCAAGCTCGCCGCCACGCCGGCCGACGCGAAGGAGCACGCCAGCAGGATCATCGGGATGAGCATCAAGGGGCTGACAGTCCAGAAGGTGCTCGTGGTGCCCGCGGCCGACATCGCCACCGAGGCGTACGTCGGGCTGATCATGGACCGCGACACCCAGCGCCCGGTCTTCATGGTGAGCGCGGCAGGAGGTGTCGACATCGAAGAGGTCGCGGCCACTTCGCCCGAGAAGATCACCCGCCTGCCGGTCGATCCGGTCTACGGCCTGCTGCCGCACCAGGCACTCGGTCTCGCGCTCACGCTATACAAGGACTACGCCCAGGTAAAGGCGGCAGCGCGGATCATGCAGCAGCTGTGGCGCGCCTTCACCGCGAATGGCGCATCGCTCGCCGAAATCAATCCACTGGTTACCACACCCGAAGGCGAAGTGCTCGCACTCGACGCCAAGGTCTCGATCGACGACAACGAACTGGACCGCCGCCCGGACCTCGCCCAGTTGCGCGATGAGTCCGCGGAGGAGCCGAGCGAGGTTGCGGCGCGGGCCGCGGGCCTGACCTTCATCAAGCTCGACGGCGATGTCGGCTGCGTGGTGAACGGCGCCGGGCTTGCGATGGCCACGATGGACCTCGTGAAGTACTACGGCGGCGAGCCGGCCAACTTCCTTGACATCGGCGGCAGCTCGAATCCCGAGAAGGTCGTCAACGCGCTTCGCATCATCACCTCGGATCCCGCGGTCAAGGCGATCCTCTTCAACATCTTCGGCGGGATCACCCGCACTGACGACGTGGCCAACGGCATCAAGACCGCGCTGGAGAAGTTCCCGGTGAAGGTCCCTATCGTCGTCAGGCTCACCGGTACCAACGAGAAGGAAGCCGTGAAGATTCTCGAGGGAATCGGCATGACCGCCCTGAGCGACATGGACGAGGCCGTTTCCAGGGTGGTCAGCCTGGCGAAGGAGGCGGCGTGAGCATCTTCATTGACCGCAACACCCGCCTGGCGGTGCAGGGCATCACCGGCCGCGATGGCAGCTTCCACGCGAAGCAGATGATGGAATACGGAACCCGGGTCGTCGCTGGAGTCACGCCGGGGAAGGGGGGCCAGACATTCGAGGGCAAGGTCCCGGTATTCAACACGGTGGCGGAGGCGGTCCGCGAGGCGGGGGCCAATGCCTCGGTCATATATGTACCGCCTGCCGGAGCCGCCGGCGCGGTGATGGAGGCGGCGGATGCGGGCATCGAGTTCATCGTCTGCATCACCGAGGGCGTGCCGGTAATGGACATGACCCGTGTGATGCCGTACGTCCGCTCGAAGGGCGCGCGGCTGCTGGGACCCAACTGCCCCGGGCTCATCACGCCCGGTGAAAGCAAGGTCGGCATCATCCCGGGCAACATCTGCGCGCCGGGGCGGGTCGGGCTGGTGTCGCGGAGCGGCACCCTCACTTACGAGGTGGTGAATCACCTCACCCGCAATGATATCGGCCAGAGCACCTGCGTCGGCATCGGCGGCGACCCCATAATCGGCACCAATTTCATCGACTGCCTCCGGGCTTTCCAGGACGACCCCGGCACCGACGTGATTGTCATGATGGGCGAAATCGGCGGCACCGACGAGCAGAAGGCGGCGCAGTTTGTCGCCGACCACGTGACCAAGCCGGTAGTGGGCTTCATAGCTGGGCAGACGGCGCCCAAGGGCAGGCGGATGGGGCATGCCGGTGCCATCATCTCGGGATCCAGTGGCACCGCCGAGGAGAAGATGGCCGCCTTCGAGTCCGCCGGCATCCGGGTGATGAAGCGGCCGGTGGACGTGGTGGCGCTGGTCCAGGCAGAGCTCAAGTCAACCAGCAGGAAGGGCAAGGCATGAACCGGACCCTGGCGATCATCAAGCCCGATGCCGTGGAAGGCAATCGCAGCGGCGACATCCTGGCCCACCTTGAGCGCGAGGGCTTCAAGGTCCGAGCGGCAAGGCTGGTGCGGCTGACCCGCGCCGAGGCGGGGGCCTTCTACGAGGTTCATCGGGAGCGTCCCTTCTACGCCAGCCTGGTCGACTTCATGACCAGCGGCCCCTGCATGCCCCTGGTGCTCGAGCGCGCTGATGCCGTGGCCCACTATCGCGCCGTCATCGGCGCGACCGACCCCGCCGAGGCGGCCGATGGCACCATCCGCAAGCTGTATGCGGAATCCAAGGGCCGGAACGCGGTGCATGGGTCGGACAGCGACGAGAATGCCGCCCGGGAGATTGGCTTCTTCTTCCCCGAACACGAACTGGCGGCGCTCTGGGGCCAGGGGTAGGCCGCTTGTAGTAACTCCCAGCCAGTATTAGCTTTACTGGCTATGCTTCGAGTGGA